>CAZHMN010000009.1:45792-52820 GCA_964533705.1 uncultured bacterium | reverse complement strand
TACCCAGATCGTTGGTGCGGACGTCATGGTGAATCGGACTGATCCGGCCGTCAGAGTGCTTTTCAGCCAATAGAAACAGCGTGGAGTTGGTGCCGATGTCGAGGGATGCCAAGATTTTTCCAATTCGCGTTCCCATCATTTTTCAAATTTAAATCTGCCTGGCCGGATTTGATACGGGATAATACCGTTTTGAGGAGAGCAATCGTCAGGTAATACCGGGTCAGTTTTTCTCAGCTTGTCGGTAAATCCAGGCGAGGAGCACGCGCCCCACGGAATCCAGGGAGGAAATCGAGCAATTCGCGGGAACGTCCTGCAGTGTGTGCCAGTAATCATAATCGAAATCAATCAGGTTCACCGCCCGAATACCCCGCTGAATCAGAGGGACGTGATCGTCGTAAACTGCTGTTCCCCGGTGGGGATCGAATACGCCTTCTCCCATCTCCTCGGCGATCTTAAATATCTCCTCCAGAAGGTCCGGACTCGACGTCAGCGAATAGAGTTCCTGCGGGATGTGAAGATCCGCATCGCCGACCAAATCCAGCAAGACCGCCGCCTCCGGCAGTGGATAAGAGAGATTTTCAGCGTACCAGCGTGAACCGAGGCAGTACTCATTCAGATTTCCAGCGCGCCCCATATCCTCACCGTCGAAGAAAACGATATCCACCCCAATCCCGGGATCTCGCAGCGAGATGCAGCGGGCGATCTCTAACAGTATGGCGACGCCGGATGCGCCGTCATTGGCTCCCAAAATCGGTTTGCTGCGATGATCCGGATTCGGATCCTGATCCGCCCAGGGCCGCGTGTCCCAGTGAGCGCAGAGGAGAATTCGGTGCGAGCGTTCCGGCCAAATTCTTCCGATTACGTTTGTCAGACTATAAGAGGTCCCCGTTACCGGTTCGACGCCCATAAAGGGCTGCCTCTGGACAGAAAACGACACTTTTTCCAGTTCCGTCTCGAGATATTCGAGGCAGCGGGAATGGGCCGCGCTGCCGGGAGGCCGAGGGCCGAAGGAGCACTGCGCCAGGAGATGCTCCCAGGCGCGTTCAGCATTGAAGGAAACAGTCCCATTTGAAGCGGTGGCGATGCCCCCGGTCAACAGCAAAGAGCAGCATATAATTATTCGAAACAATCTCCGGGCGTATAAATTGGATGCGCATTTCATGCGGATACCCTGCCTATCCTCGAATGGTGATGTTCACTCTGATGCCGAATTCCTGGTAGTTTGAATCTATCGTTTTGCTCTTATTCGCACCGTATTCGAAATGCATTCCACCGGTTACGGTATTTGAAAAAGTATAATCGAGGCTGGGCTTGATGGACCAGGTATTGGTGAAATTGGTCTCGTAAAACTGACCGTCTGATTCATTTTCGGTGCGGCTGGTGGAATAATTGAAAGTCATCGCCAGGGTTGTGCTGTTCTTGAAACGCTTGTTTTTAAACGGCCAAACGGGAATGGGAATCTTGAAGCCCGTCTTCATGGTATAGCTGGCAGACACCTGAAGGTTCTTTTGCTGGGTGCGCGATTTGCTGGCTGTTGGGAATTTTGTCACCGTCCCGGTTTCGGTCCAGTTGTAACGCAAACTGCTGCTAATCCCTTTATTCCAGGTGATATTGACTCCCAACAGTGGATTGAAACTGCGGTTGTAATCGTGCTGTTTGATGTTATCCCTGCTCTCGGTCCAGTTGGATGACTTTGATCCGGTATAAGTATTTTCCAGCGAAACCGTCTTCGCGACGTTCTGGAACATCGGCAACTTCTCCAACCCCGACCAGGTGAGCGACCAATCCGGTATGGGGAGTTCAAAGACGTCCACCGAATCCCCACCGGTCTTGAAAAAATACAACCTCGACTGAGAAAATGAACCGTTGACGCTGCTCGATTCGTTGCGGTTCCAACTGTAGCTGTAGCTCAAGCTCATCTTCAGGTTGCGGGTAAAATCCAATCCTGATTTGAATTTGTAATCATCCGTGCGCGTCCGGGTGGAATAACCCGTATAAGAGGCGGCATTGGGAATTTGAGAATAATCGTTGGAATATAATCCCAATTGATAACCGATGCCCGCCTGACCATCAACGAGAGGATCGGACCAGTTTTTCTGCTGTGTGTAATCAATGCGGAGGTCTCGCAGCCGGCTGACCGTATAGCGTAATACGTACCAGAAGTCCTGAATTGCACTCTGCTTGGTCGGCTTGGCGATGGTGGGTAAAATTCGAGTGGTATCTTCCGCCGCACCCTCATCGGGTTCACCACCCTCGCCCATACCCTCCTCTATTTGAGTGGAATCCGCTCCCGAAGGCAATTGAGAAGGCTCTCCGGCCGCGGATTCGGGAGATCCAGCTTCTGGCTTCGGTTCATCGGGTTGACCGGTGGTTGCATCAGGCCCACCGGAAGTCGGCTCTGAGCTTACCGGCCGTACCGGTTTGGTGAAGATTTGGGTGAGCTTGAGTGTTCCCGAGGCGGTGATTGTATTGTTGTTGTTAATCGTCTGGCCGCTGGGCACGTAGCCGTTGCCCCAGCTCCAATGATAGGTTGTGTTATAGCGAAAATCGGTGTCCAGCCAGGATACCAGGCTCGGTGTGTATGAAGACGTTACCGTCTGGTTGACGTCCATGTCTCTATCCCAGCCCAAGTCCCCCTGGAAGATATCCTCTACACCTTTGGGATTATTGGGATCCATCAACAGGTCTGATCTGTGCGTACGAGTAACGTCAAACGTTAAATTTTCGAAGGGCCGTAATCCGCTGGATAGGGTCTTGGTCAGAAAGAAGGTGTGGCTGGACATGCTGTTACCGGCGCGGTAGCGGGTTTTGGTTATGGATTCCGTCCCCGATATGGACATATTCAGTTTGGTGATCAGATAATAGATTCTCGCATCCGCGTATTTTTTCAGCAGGGGTACACCTCTTAGCCATGTCAGAAAGGCGATGGAAGGTCTGCCGAAGGTGAGATCATAAGCGGCGTCAGCGCCATAGGTCTCGGTTAGAGATTTGAGAGTCGTCGGATTGGACGATTCCCGATAAGAATAATCGTAGCCGCACGATAGCCGGTCAACGGTGTATTTCAACCAGGGACTGGTGGACTGCGAGGTTTTCGAGACGTCCACACCGGCACCGTAGCTTTGACTGTAGGTTTTCACCGAATCCACCTGAGCCTGGTTCGAATCATCCACCAGGATATCGCTGTTGGGGAAATAATAGGGAACCGATTCCGACTGCGAGTAATTGCCGTTTACCGGGATCGAGAGTCCCCATTCCGGATTCAGAAACTTATCCATTCGCAGCGAGCCGGTAGCACTGCCCGATATCGAATTTTGACGCGTTCCCACCCGCGTGTTGACGTTGTGAAAATCGCCGTTTTTAGCGTCCACACTGACATTTAAGGTCGCCAGATCGGCCAGAGTGAGATTCGCTGAAGCGCGCACCGCGCGTCCAATGTCCCTCTTGACGTCGCTCACCCGCAACTCGTCCAGCCAGATCTCAATATTTTCTTTCTCGCTGATATCCCAGCCGATCGGCAGAATCCCCACAGTAAACTGCTTTACCTGCGATATGGACGGATTACCGACGACCAGCAGTAAATCTTCACCGTCAACCGTTATGGTATCGGGGAGGTCGGGGCGTTTCAGTTGCGGCAACTGATCCAGATCAATGATAATCTCGTTTCTCGTATCCCAGTCCGCATAAACCCTCTGCCTGTACTCGTAATAATTATTAGTCGTATCCGATCCGAAGCGGAAGAACATCCAGATTTCGCGGTCTTCATCGTTGAAGTTGACGATATTGCTGTCCGAGCTGACTCCGCCTCCGTGCACGAACATTTTTAATTTGCGGTATTCCAGAAAATCAACGGGTTGGTAGAGGCGCCTTACGGCCAATCCCACGGTGCTGTCCGCAAGATTGCTGACGCGCAGGACCAATGACTGTTCCTGGCTGATAATATCGGTGATCGGGTCGCGTTCACCTGCAACGCCAGGCGGCGGAGTATAAGAGGGATCGTCGTAGGTATTGATGACTTCAACCGAAAGGGGTTCGTAGCTAATTCCGGTGAGCGTATCCAGCAACGTCGCCGCTTCCCATTCATTGCCCACGATCTCCAGCGTCGCGATGGAAACCTCGATGGTGTCGGGATCGCTGAAGCCGTCCAACCAGACGCGGGCATACTGAATCTGGGTAAAATTGGGTTCGCCAAAGGGCACCCCGTCCTCCAGGGGGATGCGGTACATCTTCCAATCGTCATCGTTGGGAGCGGTCACCAGGTACTGTGGGGAGGGATGCCAGGATCCACCGGGATTTAAACCGTAGGAAGCAGCGGGGATAACCTCGGAGAGATCAATGGTGTAGCGGAAAAAATTGTTACTCTGATCGAGGAAGTTATCCCTGTCCAGATCCTCCGTGTCCGGGTAGCGCCCGCCTTCATCGTTGTAGTTCCCTTCGGTGCCGTTTATCTTCCATACGTCATAGGGATTCGAGGGACTGTAATACCAGTCGTCTCGTGACAGCGGTTCGTAAGGACCTTCCCAATCACGCTCGCCATCCCCGTCAATATCCCACCAGTCTGTGGTATCCGATCCGGCCCGGCCATCCAAACCGACGTCTTCGTCTGGATCGCAGAATCCGTCTCCATAAGGTAAGTTGGGGAAAGGTTGATCTTCCGTATCCAGCAAATCATTATCAATGACGTCCTCATCGAGCTGGCCCAGGTCAATATGCAATTTACCCGGTATGTTGGCCAGATTGCTGCCATACTTTCTGACCTTTAAGAGGACTTCGATATATTTGGAGTTCTCTTGATTATGGTAACCAGTTGAAAGGGAGCGCATGACGCCGCCCCAGGAGGATTCCAGCTCGTCTTCCTTGGTCATGGGATATTCCGGGCCCGGTTCGACGGGGCTGAAATAGAACGTGAGCACGTGCGTTCGCTGAGCCACGTTGGCGTTGGTGGGGCGGTTGGGCCAGATTTCCTGTATCGGAACCTGGTCATAGGGATTAAACCAGACGAAGGTGCCGCGTCGCTTGCCCTCCGGTTCACCGAAGGGATAAGAAGCGATCGTCCATTGCCGGCGCATGATCCCCAGGGGGGTGGTTCTCTTGATGGATTCGAAATCATCAACATAGGCTACGCCGTTGGGATCGCCGGTGGCGCTGTTGTTCAACGAATTGGGATTGGGATGAACCTGGGCGTACTCCATTTCAATCCTCAATTCGGAGGGGGCTTCGGTTTCCACCAGCGGCAGAAAATCAACCGCCTTCGTCAAGAATTTCGGTTTAAAGACCAGGCTGGAATTAATATCCCAGAGGAAGTTGCGCAGCGGCTCGTTGCCCACCCGGACGCGCTCCTGCAGCGGTTTCTCATTCAGGTACAGCGCGGTGACTCCAATGAAGGATTGATCCCAGAGCCGGTACTCCCCCCTGATCCCCAGCAGGGTTTTCTTATCCAGCTGAAACAGTTCCCCCGATTCATAAACGATCTCGAGGTTGGCCGAAGGCGACAGCGCGCCCTGATTTAAAATCGTCAGCGTGCCGGAATAATAGTCAATCACGTAATCCGTTCCCTTCTGGAGTTTCCGACCGCCCAGGTAAACCTCCTCGGAGCCTTCCAACACGTTAAATCCGAGTTCGTATGTGGCTTTCACGCTCTTAAATTGCGCTTTAATCCTAAAATCCGTTGTGATAATTTGTTCGGTGGGGTCATAGATCAAGGGATAACGTAAGCTGTCCGGATATTCGTCGGGATCGCCCCAGTAGGGAGCATGCTCAGTGGTAAGCCCGTCGGATATGTAATACCCGTCCTGGGGATCGAAGGGACGCAGATCAGGGAAGATAATCTCCCCGTAACTGTAATTGATAAATGCCGGATTGTCGTCTATCTTGCCGTCGGGCTGATCCTGCCCGGTTTCGCTCTTGGTGTCAAATCCGAAGAGGGTCAGAAAAGTCTGCTGAGTTCCGTCCGGCAGTGTCCAGGTTTCCTGCTCGGTTGTGCCCCCGGGATTATACGTTATCGAAAGCGAAAATCCCTCCTTTTCGACGTTGGCTCCCCCCAGGTTATAAACGTTGCGCCATTCCAGGGGCCAGGTATCATCCGTATAGTAGGGATTCTCCGGGCGAATCAGCTTTAGCACCGCGGTCTCGCCCTGCTGCGGCATCAGGTCTCCGTAGACGGTCCCATTCTTGGTGGCATAAGCGATGGCCAGAATGTCATCGGATTGCAGCGGGGTATTCAAACGGATATAACCCAACTGCGGATCGAGGTAATACTGCGAGGCGTTCAGTTCTACAAACTGCCCCTCCTCGATGTTCTTGTCTCCCAGCATACCCAGCGAGTCAAGTTCTTCGATCCTCTCAAGGGTGTAGAAGCTGGGATCTAATTCGTATGAAGGATGATAGACGGCAAAGGCGGTAATCTGGTTGGCCGGCTGCGTGCCGCCGATGCCGAACTGAGTGTTCTTCTTATAAACGTAGAAGTTGTTGGCGTCAATCTGCTGAGCGTCCTCTACAGCCCAGTGTTCCATTGATGTATTGAACTGATTGAAGTTCTCCCGGTAAATAGACCCCAGGAAAAAATAGCGACCCGTCGAAGGGTTATTCACCGGGATGTCAACTGAGGTTTCCTGGGCACCACCGGTGATGGTCAGCTTGTTCTTTTCACCCTTCTCAAGACTGGCGATGCCCGTCAGGGAAAAGGCCCCGAATTTTAGCTCGGTTTTCAAACCGAAAAGACCTTTGTTTTGTCCGGAAAAAGTAGCCAGTTTCGTCCCGGCTAATTGCAATCCAATGTTTCCGGCTTCAATCTTCTGAATAATTTCGTCTTCGTAACCCGTATAGGTCAGCTTTAGAGAGTTTTCGAATTCAAACATGCGCTCGCTGTCCTGATCAACCTGAACGGACACTTTATCGCCCACTTCTCCGGTAATCTTAAAGCGCTGCGTTTGATCAATATGAAAACTGTAATCGGTTTCCTGACCCGAAACGGTGGCAACCTGCGAGCGATCCTCGCGCCGGAATCCACCCTGGATATTGATGTTACCCGA
>CAZHMN010000009.1:33886-45692 GCA_964533705.1 uncultured bacterium | reverse complement strand
ATGGCGGATTTTCACGTACTGCACCGCGGAGTCCGTCTCAGTGACCATTTTGTACTTCTGAGATTCGGTCTTTAGGATTGCTGCAGTGGTATCGTGAAGCAGCGCCTGGGAGAAAGAAAAAGGTTTCTCCCAGTCGCGCAAATCCACCGCGCCGCTGATTTTTAAATTGATCTGCACCGAGAAGGAATCAGGGGGAAGAGCAAAGGTTGCAGCGGGGAGCAAAACAGAGAAAAAAACGCAGAATCCCCCTATCCGCAGCAACTTGAGCAAAGGGTTTCCCGTATGCAATCGAACGGCGGTGTAGCACGATCTGTCTGGTTGGCGGCCGCTCATGCGATTCGCAATTTGATAATTGCGGTACTTTCTCCTTGTCTGCAGGTTTTAAATTTGCTATATTTGGGAACCTAAAGGCGGTTTGGAGAGTCGAATCCTCGGACGATTGAACTATCTAAACCCCTTTTTTGATCCGGGGAAACTGTCACTTCTCAGTATGGAGCGCATCGTGTCAAGCCTAAAAATAGTAGCAGGAATAGTCTTCCTGGCAGTCATAAGCATCGGCATCGCCCGGAGTGGAGATACCGTAAAAAGCCCGGACGCAATGCTCCCCTTTGATGGAACTGCGCATTCCCCCTCCCTGGACGACGAAGAATGGATCATCTACGATGATGGCCTTCCCCAATATTATTTCCCGCTCCCGGATGAATGGCACGATCACTACTTCAACGTTCGTTTCACGCCGCCGGATTCCTGCAAATTGCTGGGTGCCGCCCTCTTTTTTATTCAGATAAGCGATACCGTACCCGATATAAAAATCCTCGTCTGGAACAGCACGGGTTTATATCCGGACAGCACCCTGGATTCCCTGACCCTGGACGGTGATGAGATTGTATTCCACCCGGATTCTACGTACGTCCCCCTGCAGGATTGGGATCTACATTTCAATCCCAGCATAAAATTTCACATCGGCTGGGAACCCGCCGATTCCACCGATACGCTGGCTATCCTATCTGACGACGGGATACCCGAAACCACCTACAGCGGCGAATGGTGGGAAGAGGACAATTCCTGGGGAACACTCCAGGCTAATTGGGGGCTGGGAGTTAATTTTATGATTCGCGCTCTGGTCGAAATCATCGAGGATACCACCTGGGTCTGGCTTGAACCCGATACTCCTTCAGAATTTAAACTTCAGGGCCCCTATCCCAATCCCTTCAACCCTGCAACAACGTTTACTATCCAGCTCGAAAAACCGCAGGAAGTCAGTCTGGACGCTTACGACCTGTCCGGCCGCTTAGTAGAAAAAATCCTACACCAAGGCCTCCCCGCCGGCAAAACAATAGTGCCCTGGCAGCCCCACGGGTTAGCTTCCGGCACCTACTTGGTTAAGGTAGAAACTGGAGGCGAAGTGAGAACGGTGCGTGCGGTCTTACTTAAATAATCGTCTCAAACGTCGGCTGCCGTCAGCAAATTTGTACAGAATTCCCACCCCCGCCTCAGGTGAAGTTCCATTCGCCTCCGGCGGGTTTCATTTTTAACCCTCCAGGCTCTCCAATTAACCTTCGGAAACAGCCGCCCGACGTCGGGAAAAAAATATCAGGAGGGGACAATCAATACCATAACCACACCCGCCGATTCCCGATATTCTTGAAAATCCACCCTTTACCGCTGGACGACCCGCCTTTAGAGGGCCCCACCGTGCGCCTCAATCACAAGAAACGGATGTGAAAAGCCGGTCATTTCATCTTGGGCACCTTTTTTGCTTAAGATTAAGAGATGATCCAGGCCAACACGGAGGGAAACGCCATGACGTCCAGCGCTACCGACTTCGCGAAAATAATCGAGAAAGACCGCAAAACGCGACAACAGGAACACTGGGAAGGCACGCTGTTAGAGTATTTGGAGAAGGTTAAAGCAGACCCCACCATACCGAAGTTAGCCCACGAGCGCCTCTATGATACCATCATCGCTGCAGGGATCACCTCTTCCGAAGAGAGCGACAACCCCAAACTGCAGCGCCTCTTCAAGAGGAGCCCGGTTAAGATCTACAACTTCTTCGCCGACGAATTCTTCGGTATGGAGCATACCGTTGAGGCCATCGTGCGTTACTTCAAATCCGCTTCCATGCGCGGCGAAGAATCCCGCCAGGTGCTCTACCTCATGGGGCCGGTCGGTTCGGGAAAATCCTCTCTGGTGGAGAAGCTGAAACGCTGCCTCGAACTGGGCCCTCCCTTTTACGCCATTAAGGGCTGCCCCATGCACGAGGAGCCGCTGCATCTGATCCCCAGGCACCTGAGGAACAAATTCGAGAAGCTCCTCAAGGTAAAAATAGAAGGAGACTTATGTCCGGTCTGCCGCTTCCGCTTGACTGAGGAATACGGCGGCAATTACGAGCAATTCCCTGTTGTCACCAAGGAATTCTCCAAGAGAGCCCGGGTGGGAATCGGTGTGGTACCGCCGGTGGATCCCAATAATCAGGATACCTCCGTCTTGATCGGCGGTGAGGACATCTCCAAGCTCGACATGTACTCCGAAGGCGATCCCCGAGTATTGGATCTGAACGGCGCGCTGAACGTCGGCAACCGCGGCATGGTGGAATTCATCGAGGTCTTCAAGAACGAGACCGAATACCTCCACGCCATGATCACGGCGACCCAGGAAAAGATGATCCCCGCCCCCGGACGCCACGGTATGATCTATGTGGACACAGTCATCATAGCACATTCCAACGAAGCTGAATGGCGCAAGTTTAAATCGGATCACACCAACGAAGCCATCCTGGATCGAATTGTCGTGGCCAAGGTGCCTTACAACCTGGAACTTTCAGAAGAGGTCAAAATCTACCAGAAGATTCTGAACAGTTCCAACTTCCGAGCCCACATCGCCCCCTATACCATCGAACTGGCCAGCATGTTCGCTATCCTAACGCGCCTGGAAAAAACCAATAAATGCGACCTTCTGACCAAACTGAAGCTCTATAACGGCGAGGAAGTGCTGGAGAAAGGCAGAACGAAAAAGGTTGACGTGGATGAACTGCGCGATGACGCCAAGCGCGAAGGCATGGACGGCATTTCAACCCGCTTCATCATGAAAGCCCTGGACAACGCCCTGGCCGAAAACCTGGAGGGCAACTGCATCAATCCCATCAACGTCATGGAATCCCTGGTGCGCATGGTCAAAGCGGCGGACCTCCCCGATGACGTCCGCAAGGAATATCTGGAATTCCTCCAGGATACGCTGCACAAAGAATACCTTGAGATTCTGGAAAAAGAGATCACAAAAGCCTTTGTTTACAGCTACACTGAACAGGCGGAATCCCTGTTCCAGAATTACTTGGATCACGCTGAAGCTTTTGTAAACAAGACCAAAGTAAAAGACCACAACACACGCGAGGAACTGCAGCCCGATGAGTCCTTCCTGCGCAGCATCGAAGAGCAGATTGGCATCGTCGGATCGGCTGCGGACGGTTTTCGCCAGGAAGTCATCGCTTTCCTCTGGTCCATGTCGCGCCGCAACATTAAGATTGACTACAAATCATACGAACCGCTGAAAGAAGCCATCGAGAAGAAACTGCTGGCCTCAGTCAAGGATCTGTCCCGCGTGGTCACCAAGGCTCGTACCAGGGATGAACACCAGAGCAAAAAGTACAATATGATGGTGAAAACGATGCTCCAGAACGGCTACTGCGAACAGTGCGTGGACATGGTTCTGAAATACGCCGCCAACAACCTCTGGAGAGACTAGTTCATAGATTAGGCGAGGCATTGGCATCATGACAGGATGAAAGGATTAAGACGAGGATACACCTGAGCGTCATAGATCTGATGAAGAAACCGCTGAATGCCTCGCCAAATTTTAACAGGACTCTGGTAGTCTTATGGGCAGCTTCCACGAATACGAAAAAACCATCGAGCGAAGTGACCGTTCCGCACGCGATCGCCAGCAGCACCGCCAGAGGGTGCGCCAGGCGATCAAGGAGAATATCGCCGACATCATCTCCGAAGAATCCATTATCGGTAAGTCGCGGGACAAGATTATCAAAGTTCCCATCAAGGGCATCAAAGAATACCGCTTCATCTACGGTCAGAACGCTCCCGGCGTCGGACAGGGCAATGGCCAGACCAAACCCGGCGACGTCATAGGAAAATCCGGCGATCAGGGTGCGGGATCGGGCGACAAAGCGGGAGATCAGGCCGGCGAAGATTACTACGAAACCGACATCAGCCTCGAGGAACTGATTGACATCGTCTTCGAGGACCTCGAACTGCCCTTCTGGGAGAGGAAAAAATTTCGCCAGATCGAATCAAAGCGCCTTTCCAAGCGCAAAGGCTTCCGCTCCAAGGGCATACGCCCCAGACTCGATAAAAAGAGAACCGCCAAAGCCAGAATTCGCCGTAAACACGCCACAACCGGCCCGCGCAGTAACCGTGCTGCCGAAAACGGCGCCTTCAGACACGGGCTGAACGAATCCGGCGAAGAGCGTTTCCCCTTTCACGATGACGATTTAAAATACCACCATCTAACCGAGGACGTGAAATTCGAATCCAATGCTGTGGTCATCTGCATCATGGACACCTCCGGTTCGATGGACACGGTTAAAAAGTACCTGGCGCGCAGTTTCTACTTCTTGCTCTATCAGTTCGTCAACCAACGCTATCAGAACACCGAACTGGTCTTCATCGCTCATCACACCGAGGCCAGGGAGGTTGACGAGGACGAATTTTTCCACAAGGGTGAATCCGGCGGAACTTTCGTCAGTTCGGGCTACCGCAAAGCTCTGGACATCATCGCTGAACGTTACCATCCCGCCCTCTGGAACATCTACGCCTTCCACACCTCCGACGGCGATAACTTCCCCTCGGATAACGACGCCGCCCTCGAAGCAGTCCGAGAGCTATGCGATGTCTGCAATCTCTTCGGCTACGGTGAAATTAAGCCATCGGGTTCCTGGGATTACGGCGGAACTCTATACCAGCTCTTCAACCAGATAGACGCCGAAAATTTCTGCATGGTCAAAATCGTGCAGAAGGAAGATTTATGGCCCTCCTTCCGCAAGCTGATTGAAGTGGACAAAACCGAGGACGCTGAAGCCGTATGAACTACACCATCGAAGAACTGCAAAAATGGGATGACCGCATTTTCGAGCGAGTAGCAGAATTCGGTCTCGATCCTTTCCCGCAGCAGTTCGAAATCTGCGACCACTTCCAGATGCTGGGCTTCATGGCCTATTCGGGAATGCCCTCACGCTACCCCCACTGGTCCTTCGGCAAAGCCTATGAAAAGCAGAAGACGCTTTACGACTACGGCGTCTCCGGTCTGCCCTATGAAATGGTCATCAACAGCAATCCCTGCCTGGCGTACCTGATGCGGGATAATTCACTTTTGTTGCAGATTCTGACGATCGCTCATGTTTACGCCCATAACGACTTCTTCAAGAACAACTTCACCTTCCGGCATTCCGAACCCGAATTCACCATCGAACGCTTCAAAACTCACGCCGACCGGGTGCGGGATTACGTTGAAGCTCCCAGCATCGGCCAGGAAAAGGTTGACTACATTCTGGATGCCGCCCACGCTCTGAGCCTGCAGTGCCGCCGCAACCTGGAAATCCGCAAACTTTCGCTTGAGGAGCAGAAGGACCACATCTGGGAAAACTCCCATCCCCCGGATGATCCCCACCAGGAAATACACGGGCGAGCTGAATGGGAGGCTCCCGACCTGGAGCGCATTCCCCTCGAACCGGAAGAAGACCTCCTGCTGTTTCTGCGCGATCACAGCCCCCAGTTGGATGAATGGGCCAAAGACCTGCTGTCCATTATCCACGAGGAAACCCAGTACTTCCTCCCCCAGATCGAAACCAAAATCATGAACGAAGGCTGGGCCTCTTACTGGCACAGAAAAATTCTCGATTCTCTGGAATTACCCCAGGAATTGCACATGGAATTCCTGGTCAGGCACAACCAGGTCTTAAGACCCACCCCCGGGCAGATTAATCCCTATCACCTGGGGTACAAAATCTACGAAGACATCGAAAAACGCTGGAACGAACCGTCGGAAGAAGAAAAAGATGAGTTTGACCGAAACGGAAATGAAGGTTTGAAGAAAATCTTCCAGGTGCGGGAAGCTGACCGGGATGCCTCCTTCATCCGACAATATCTAACCGAAGAGCTGGCACGAGAACTGGATCTCTTCCAGCACGAGAAAAAGGGCGACGAAAGAGTGGTCACGCATGTGGCGGACGAGGAGAACTGGGAGCAAATCAAGCAGACCCTGCTGAAGAACGTGGGAACCGCTTCGCTGCCGGTCATCAAGGTCATGGACGCCGATTACCTGGGAAACCGTACGCTATATCTGCAGCACGATTACGACGGCCGCGAGCTGGACTTGGAATACGCTGAGAAAACCCTGGCCTATACTCAACGCCTCTGGGGGCGCACCGTCGTGCTGGAAACCCTGCTGGACGACAAGAACTACCACTTAGTCCACGACGGAAAGCAATTTAAGACGGTGGAAGTGGAGTAGAAAATTTCGCGGTTTACACCGAAAAATATTATCCTGCAACTTTAAAGCATTAACAACGTAGAATTTTCAAAAAGAATTGACTCCTATGGAGTTTTTTTTTATATTTACCGGACGAAAGAACGGAGTGCCGTATAATATATTTCTTGCTTTCTACACCATATCCATAAAAACCAGCATAAATGAGGATAAAGGATATTAATCGTCCGGGTTACGAATGATGCGAGCTGAATTGAAATGCCAAAAACCACAAACGATCAAAGGTGGAATTAAATGATAAATAAAATAATAACCGCTGTGATTATGGCTATCCTGGCCGGGATACTGGCGCCAGAGTCCACTTCCGCTGGAGAAAAATTAGGTCTAATCATTGTCGCGCACGGCTCACCCCGGCCGGAATGGAACACCCCCGTTCTCAATATTGAAAAAGAAGTTAAAAGCATTCTATCCGAAAGGGGGGACAATCCATTCAGCCAAATACGAGTCGCTTTAATGGAATTCTGCGAACCCTCCATTAATACCGTCATCAATGATTTTGAAGATGACGGGATGGATAAGGTTTACGTCGTGCCCTTATTTATCGCGCCATCAGGACATTCCTTGTTCGATGTTCCCACCATTTTAGGACTGTACAGCGACAGGGAAATCCTCGAGGCGCTCAAAGAGGAAGGAGCGGCGATCGTTGATACCAGAATAAAAATCACAGTAGGACCTACGCTGAATACCGGTAACGTTTTAAAAGAAATCCTGCTAACCAGGGTAATGGAATTATCCACAGAACCCGAGTCCGAAGCTGTAGTTCTCCTCGCCCATGGAGATGAATCATTTGAACCGATTTGGAGTTCGATGTGCAGGGAAATAGGAGCTTACGTCTGCTCGGAGACGGGGATACCGTACTTCGATTATGCTTTTGTGGAAATCGGTCAATCTTTCATTTCGGAAGGTGTACCAATCATCTTAGAGGCAGCGGGAAAACACCAAAAAACGATAGTCGTCGGAATATACTTATCAATGGGTGTTCACAATATGGCACAGAATTCCACCCTTGATTGCGGCAAAATGAAAATAGCGAGTAGGGAATTGTTTTCTGATAAGAATGTCCATTTTGCCGAACGGGGTCTTTTGCCCGATGGACGAATATCGGATTGGATCGTTGACAGGGCTTTGGAATGGGTGGAAGGGCTGAAATAGCATCTACTCTATACAAAGCGGGTCGCCGAATAGCTTTCAAAACATCAAGCCGTTCTGCAACGATATCCAGCAAATAAAGCAAATAAAAAGGAACAGATTAATATTTAACCGGTTTTGCAAGGGCGAGGAAAATCACATTTTCAGCTTGCCAAAACCAGGTTTTAAGTAAACGAATAAGAGAAGCCATGCCCATTTACGAATTCGAATGCACCAAGTGCCAGAATAAATTCGACGAGTTGGTGCGCGCCTCGGTGGACATCCATGATGTCGTATGCCCTAAATGCGGAGCCAATTCCCCCCGCAAGTTGATGTCCGCCTTCGGCTTTTCGTCAGGCGGGAAGACAGTCTCATCCTCGGGTAATTCTGCTTGCAGCAGTTGTCACGCCACAAGCTGCAAGACCTGTCATTAAAATAAAACGCTGACGCAATAAAATACAGGGGCATCCCGTCCGGACGGGATGCCTTTTTGGTTTAATCTCTAACATTTCTAAGTGCCGCCGGGTCCCTGTAATCGGCGGTAGCTAAATAATAGCGAACAAAAAGAGCGGCTCGAAATCCATCGAACCGCCCTTTCAATTCCTTCGGGGTTGTAGTTACTTGAGCAACACCATCTTGCGAATGGCCGTGTAATCACCCGCCTGCAGGCGGTAGAAGTAGATGCCGGAAGCCAGTCCGCTGCCGTCGAAAGTCGCAGTATAGGCTGATGCTTCCTGATGCTCTTTCACCACCGTCGCCACCTCGTGACCCATCACGTCGTAAACGGTCAGCGTCACGAAACCGGCCTGGGGTACGGTGTAACGAATGCTGGTGGCGGGATTGAAGGGATTGGGCGTATTTTGAGCTAACTCGTGTCTCAAGGTTCTCACGTTCACGGTGGCGGAAATCTCAGAACGACCGTCGGTGAACAGCGTCTGCAAAGCATATTCGTACGCCTGCCCGGGCGCTACGCTGCCGTCAACGTAAGTGTAAGTTGCCGTTTCACAACTGCTTCCCGTGCTGGGAATCACATCGGTGTTGACCGAGGTGTAGCCACCATCTTCCACCCGCAGGATATTGTAGCCGTAGCAGTTTATCTCGCAGGCGGTTACCCAGACGAGCTCGACCAGACCATCTTTAAAGCTCCCGGTAAAGCTGGATAGCTCAATCGGTGTAACGGCTCCCCCGCTGGGAAAAACGTCAACGAAGGCGTCGAAGGTCGAATTCCATTCCAACCAGGGTTCGTCCCACGAGGGCGGCCAGTTATCGTGCACCTGGATCATCTGCGTGGGCGTGTCATTATAACCCACCAGAGTCATAGCGTGGTTGCCGTAGGTGGGATGATTATAGGTGCAGATCACCCCCGGACGGCCGGCATCCACCGCGTCGCTGCAGTTCGAATAAGCCGGATTGTCGTGAAGCACAGCATCGAAAT
The DNA here is from genome assembly GCA_964533705.1 of uncultured bacterium. Taxonomy (GTDB): domain Bacteria; phylum Electryoneota; class B3-LCP; order B3-LCP; family B3-LCP; genus CAZHMN01. The sequence continues at coordinate 36,574 of CAZHMN010000009.1, read as the reverse complement.
TATAATTGTTATTATAGGCTGGATCGTTGCAGACCGTCTCAATGCCCTCTTGAATCTCTTCGACCGTAACGCCTCCACCGGGTACCCAACCCATGGCGCTGCGCATTTCATCGCGCAGACCCCAGAAATCGGTGTCAATCAGGAGATCCCAGGGACCCTGCCCCTGGTAAGTGTGGTCGTCCCAATAGCCCACCGCCTGGGCGGATGAATGGGGACCGCAATCGGTGTCTTCTTGATCGTAGTTGGGAACGTCGGGAATGTAGCCCTCATCATCCGCAGCGGGTACCGGCACAGTGGCCACCAGTTCCCAGTAGTAAGGAGCCGTAGGATTACCGGGAAAATCGTACCTCGTCTCAAAAACAGCGAAAACGTCGGGATCCACTGACATCATTCTCCGTGGATTGACGATGGCGGTATCCACTCCATCGGACACCTTGTACCAGTTTTCAAGAGGTAAGAGATAGTACTTTTCATAGATTTCCACGTTTGTCCCGAACAGCGCTTCACCCATGTCCTTTACGTCTTCCCTGAAAATTTTGTGTGCGGGCAAACCATCGCACATTTCCAGGATCGGGCCGTATTGATCATCAACTGATACGATGGCATATACGTAGGATTCGGGATCCCGGGCGAATTCCCAACCTTCTTCGATCTGCCCGGCTTGACGCATCTCATAACCGGTCAGAATTATGCTTTCGTCAATCGAAGTCACACCGTTCCTGCCGAAGATAAAGCAGTAAACCGAGGGATTGCCGTCAGGCCTGAGCAGAACGGCGGATTCGAGGAGGTTCAGTTCCCCCCAAACGGATTCAGCAGCCCATTCCGCCGCGTGCTGAGCTGTACCCTGCGGTATGGGCGTGGCGTATGCAGTGATTGTCAGAAGTAGCAGAACCAAAAACCAGGAGACAAGTTTCATGGGATTCTCCTTGTATTACCTCATGATGAATTTCTTTTAATGGAAATTCCGTAGATAACGAGCAGATACACTCTTTCAAGTATAAATTTAAGCATTCTGCTCCCACCTTGTCAAGTCATATTTTCCACGCCCCTCAAAAATAAACTTGATCTGCATCACAGCCCGAAATAACGGCAATATTTACCACGTCATGACGGCGTGATTTCTTTGACGGCTCGCCTGATTCGGCGAAGACAGACCGGTTTACCCAGAATTTGCATCACTTCAAAGATTCCGGGACTGGCGGTTCGCCCCGTCAAGGCCAACCGCACGGGGTGAATCAGCTCTCCGCGTTTCACGCCTGCTTCTTCAGCCACCCGGTCAAAAATCAACTCGATTGTCTCGGCGCGCCATTCCGGTAATTTCTCCAGAGCGCCGACAAGATGGGCCAAACGTTGAGAGGTTTCCGCCTTCCAGTGCTTCTTCACACCCTTTTCTTCGTACGACTGCGGATCCCGCAAGAAATAATCCACCATCTGAGGGGCTTCCGAAAAGGTTTTCATCCTCTCCCTGAACAGACCGGCAAGTTGAATTCCCAGTGCTTCCGGAGGCATAATGATCCCTGCTTTTCGGCAGTATTTCTGAAGAAACGGCTCGATTTCGGCCCAGAGTTCGTCCGAGGGCATAGCTGAGATGTACTTGGCGTTCATCCACTGCAACTTCTCCTCGTCGAAAACGGCGCCGGCGGGATTGATTCCCTTTAAGTCGAACAAATCAATCATCTCTTTGATCTCCAGGATTTCCCGGTCCTCTCCCGGCGACCAGCCCATCAGCGCCAGAAAATTCCGCATAGCCTCCCGGTGAATTCCCCGATCGCGATACTCGGTCACAGAGGTAGCCCCGTGCCTCTTGGAAAGGCGTTTCTTATCCGGCCCCAAGATTAAGGGAACATGGGCGAATTGGGGCACCGGCTTGCCCAGAGCCTGGTAAATCAATATCTGCTTGGGAGTGTTGGAAATGTGGTCGTCGCCCCGGATTATATGGGTAATTCCCATAAAGAGGTCGTCAGAGACGACGGCGACCTGGTAGACCGGCATACCATCCCGCCTGAGGAGGATGAAATCGTCAATCTCCCGATGATCCACTTCGATTCGGCCGTGCACCGCGTCGTCAAAGGACGTCTTCCCGGGGGGTGTGCGAAAACGCACGGCAAACGGCTCCCCCGCTTCAAGCCTTCTCGAAACTTCGACTGTGGAAAGTTGGCGGCAGGTACCCGGATAGCAGTAGAGCCGCTGATCCGCCTGCGCTTCACGCTGCTGCTCGGCCAGCACTTGCGGATCGCAGAAACAGCGATAAGCCGCTCCTTTTTCGAGGAGTTCAGAAACCAACTCCTGATGTTGCTTCAATCGAGTCGATTGGAATAGCGGTTCGCCGTCCCAGTCCAGGCCCAGCCAGCGCAACCCTTCGAAAATAGCCTCTATAGCCTCAGGAGTGGATCTCTGGCGGTCTGTGTCCTCGATGCGCAGCAGAAATCTGCCACCGTGGTGCCTGGCGAATAGCCAGTTGAAAAGCGCGGTACGCGCCCCACCGACGTGAAGATAACCCGTAGGACTGGGCGCAAAGCGCACCACTACGTCAGGCACCAGGCGTACCCCCCTGTTGAGGAGGCGGCGCAGTGGGTGGTGAAACAGCGGTTTGTGAATATACGTCCGGAGCCGCCTCCAGCTCCAGGCGCAGCCCACCGATCCAGCCGCAGATGACGTTGTAGATCCCCGCTGCTATAACCGTGATAA
>CAZHMN010000009.1:0-33786 GCA_964533705.1 uncultured bacterium | reverse complement strand
TAAATATCAATCCAAACAAAAAAACCGTGCTTAAAATTGCGTAAGTCCAGATTCTTCGAAATCCGGACTCTTGATCTCATAAATAGATACTGTGCGAAATATGCTCGCTGTTAAAATAATGGATTACACTCCCCCTTACTTCCTCCGCCACCGGGTGCCATCGGGTGTATCCTGAATGATGATACCCTCAGCCGCCAGTTGATCTCTAATTTCGTCTGAGCGGGCGAAGTTCCGGGCGCGGCGCGCTTCGTTGCGTTCAGCAATCAGCGCCTCGATACGGGCGGCGTTAATTTCGGATTTTGTTTCGGGTTCCAGCACCCCCAGAACTTTATCCCAACTTTTCAGCAGAAATTCGATCGCCTCTGCATCGGCTGAAGTCATCTGTCCTCCGGCAAGGAGGCGATTTCCTTCCTTAATCAGGCTGAACAGCGCGCCCAGCGCTCCGGAAATGTCCAGATCGTTGGCGAGGGAAGACCGAAACGAGGTTCTCGCATCCGCTAAAATGCGATCCACCTCCGCGCTGACAATGTCGCCGGCGGCGCTGTGTAATCGAAGCTCACTCAGCCGGGTGCGAAACTCATCAATCCGCTCCAGAGCGCCTTTGACGGCGTTAAAACTCTCGGTGTTGCCGGTTTTGGGATCATAGATAAGATTCAGCGGCTGGCGGTAATGGGCTGAGAGCAAAAAGTAGCGAACGATGCGAGTCGAAATTCCAGCCGAAGTAACGTCTCGTAAAGTAAAAAAATTTCCCAGCGATTTAGACATCTTCTCGCCGTTGATGACCAGGTGGGCGTTGTGCATCCAGACGTTGACGAACTTATCACCGTACCCGCAAACCGACTGGGCGATTTCATTTTCGTGATGGGGAAACATATTGTCCACACCCCCGGTATGGATGTCGAAATGCGTTCCCAGGTATTTGGTTGACATCGCCGAGCATTCAATATGCCAGCCCGGGCGCCCTCTCCCCAGAGGCGTATCCCAGTAAACGTCGCCGTCATCCGGCGTCCACGCCTTCCACAGTGCGAAATCTCGCACGTCCTCTTTCTCGTACTCATCAGCGTCGACGCGCAGACATGCCCGCAACCCATCCGCCCGAACGTTCGCCAGTCGCCCGTACTGTGGAAAGCTGCTGATGCGGAAGTAAATCGAACCTTCGGATTCGTAGGTATGCCCTTTTTCAATCAGCTTCTGCACCAGGTCAACCATTTCGGGGATGTGTTCGGTGGCGGCGGGATAATGTTCCGCCCGCTCGATGCCCAGAGCATCCAAATCCTCGAAAAAAGCTTCCTTGAATTTGCGGGTGTATTCTTCTAACGTGAGACCCTGTTCCCGGCTTTTGCGGATGGTTTTATCGTCCACGTCGGTCACGTTCATGACCTGCGTAACCTTGTAACCGAAGAATTTCAGCGTGCGCCGCAGGAGATCCTCGAAGATGTAAGCGCGATAATTACCCAGATGTGCGTAGTCGTGGATCGTGGGACCGCACGTGTACATGCGCACATGCCCGGGTTCAATCGGCCGAAATTCCTCTTTGCGGCGGGTCAGTGTATTGTAAAACCGTAAAGCATCCATCGTCGGTGCAGAACTACAGGTTACGAGGTTCAAAACGCCCCACTCGATCGCGGAGCGCGTTGGCGGCATGAAATAAGTTTATAATGCGTGCTGATCCTTACAAGTCAACAAAGTTAGCTCTCACTCCCATCTCCGCTTCCACTGGAGCCATCGGTCCTTAAGTAGCTGGACCTCACGACCTTCTTTCGCTCCATCAGCAGGCAATAAAACCGCCAGGCATAAGACACGGTTGACACGAGCATAAAAGATAGGGAAAGATAGAGCAAAAATTGATAATGTATCCAGGAAAGCCAGATCGTGTTCGGTTTCACCCCCAATAGATAACTTAAAAACATCAAAGCCAGAACGGTGGAGGTGCTCTTCCCCCATATATTCGAGCCGACCACAATGTTCTTGAGTTTGTAGAGCAGGAAACCGCCCGCAACCACCCCGATATCACGTGCCAAGAGCAAGATCAGAAACCAGAGCGGCAAGGGATTTTCACGCACGGGCGAAACCAAAATCAAACACACACCGGCAATACAGATCTTGTCGGCCAGTGGATCCAATACCTTTCCAAGATCGCTTGTTTGACCCAGGCGCCTGGCGAGATAACCGTCCAGAAAATCAGAAATGATCGCCAGCAGCATGAAAAAGAGCGCCCAGGCGTTTCCCGCGGGGGTATTCTGGCTGAGCCCCTGGTAGATTGGAAGAAGGAGAAATACCCGAAAGAGGCTCAGCATGTTGGATGCAGTCCAGGTCTTTGCATTCAGCATGATCAATCCTCCAGACTTCAGATAAAGCAGCGTGCGATGTCCAACAAGATCTTCGGATGATGCGCCAAGGTCGTGCGAAATACCTGCTGCAGGGTTCGCTTTTCAGGTGGCAAACTGGCTAAAATATGAGCCGCCGTATTGAGCGTTTCATCCTTAAGTTTATGAACGACTTCTTTGATACGGTAATAACGTCTCTGCTCCTCGCCCCAGAGTTCCTCCCACCGTCTCGTGTATTCAGCCAGGTCATCTTCAGACCATTTCCCCTTTTTGACGGCTCGAGCAGCCGTCTCTCCGGCCAGTTTCCCGGCTGCAATGGCGCTGATAATGCCGCCTCCGGTCAATGGATTGGGATGTGCGGCCGCATCCCCGGCCAAAAGGACCCCCGCTCCATGGATTTTCTTGAACGGTTTGGCAGCCGGAACGCCTCCCGCCACGTGGGCCAGCACAGAGGCATTCGGGAAATAACGATCCACGAAACGCTCCAGCCAGGTTTTTGCGTTGATACCATTGGATTTACTTCCGGCAACGCCCAATCCAACGTTGGCCACGTCGCTCCCCTTGGGAAAAACCCAGGCGTAACCTCCAGGGGCGACTTCCCCGCCTAAATAACAGCTCACGAAGTTGGGATCAACACTGACTCCCCCTAACGTCATCTGGTAGCAACTTTCAAAATCCTTCAGGGCAAAATGGGTGCGCATCCCCGCCCAGCGTCCCACCCGGGATTCCACACCGTCCGCGCCGATGACAATCTTCGCTTCGATCTCTCTCTCTGCGTCGGGAAACTTAACTTTTACACCCTTTACCACCCCGGATCGGAGCTTCAAGCCATAAGCGTAGGCTCGGGTTGTGATTTGAGCGCCTGCCAGAGCCGCCCGTCTCCCCAGCTCCTGATCGAAGATACGGCGATTGAGGATATAACCGACTTGGTCCGTTTGGACCTTCACAAAAGTCTCATCCGGGGCAACGAATTCAACACCATCCAGTTGATGTGCGATCCAGCGCGGATCGGGATCCACATAGCGTTCCAGGGACTTCCGCCCGCAAGCTTCCGCGCAGCGCACCGGGATTCCCAATTCGCGGTCTTTTTCTAACAGCAAAACCGATGCGCCACCCTCGGCCGCGTAGCGAGCCGCCATTGTGCCGGCTGGCCCGCCGCCTACTACAATCACGTCATACGCATTTCCGATCATGCCGCCTCTCCCACCAGGGCTCCTACGGGACAGGCGTACGGACAATTTCCGCAGAGCGTACAAGCTTCCATGTCAACCCGAAGATTGACTTCCTCCAGTTCGATGCAATCAACAGGACAAACCGCCACACAACAACCACAAAAGTCGCAGAGTTCGGGTATTAAGCGAAGGCTCTTGATTTTGTGCCTTGTCGCTGAATTTTTATCGTTCATATTACATCTTACAGTTGGCTCGCCTCTACCTTCTCAAGGCCAGTTCTACGATGATAAACGTCCCTTTCCACCCTCTTACGTGAACGAAAACTGGGATAATCCAGTCCCAACCGCCGATGGTGGTACCATCGTGCGAAAAAGTAGTAGGCGGCAATCATTAGCAGAAACGGCGCCCAGGTCAATCCCACGGCGATCGCCAGGCTCAAAACGGACGCCTTCACCGCAGTTTCAGCCGCTTCCAGGTTTTGCAGCAACAAGAAACGAATGAAAAACGGCAGCGCAACACCGGCGGCGGCGAGAAGGATGTAATCAGAAAAAAGCAGGGCGAGAAGGGCGCAGGCGATAACAAGCACCGCCGCCCAGGCTCCCGTCAAGGTCAGTCCGTACACGGCTGGAAAGGTGCGCGCTCCCCCCCGACGGTCACCGTCCAGGTCGGGCACGTGGGTCAAAAGGGTAACCGCAGCTCCAGCCAGCGCGTACGGCAATCCCCAGAGAATCGCGGAACCGTATGAAACGTCGGCCGCGCGAGCCCCGATCAAATACCCGATCCATACTCCCACAGCGCAGGCCACAATGCCCAATATCGGCCGACTTTTTAATCTGAAAGGCGGGAAATTGTAGAAAATTCCGGCGATCAAAAAAAACAGAGCCAGCAGACCTGATAGCTCGAGTCCGGCCCAGATTCCACCCGCAATAACCATGAAGATCAACACCCCCAATTCGAGGTGAATCATGCGGTTTGAAATACGATCCCCCCATAGGGGCCAGAGCTTCTCATTGAAGCGATCTTCCCGCCGGTCGGCCAGTTGATTCAGGAGAAAAGCTGCACCCAACGCGGCCGCCAGCCAGACCAGAAGCAGCACGATACCGGATCCTCTTCCCCTGCTATATCCCGCCAGAAAGAAGGTCCACGAAGGGAAAAACAGCGTGGGGCGTAAAATGAAAAAAGCGTCAAACCAGGCCGCAAAGCTCTCACGAGCGGATTTTACCATGGCCTTTTCTGACCTGCAGCAGGTTGATCCTTCAAATCCAGCTCCGAATCCCAAATAGCTTTAAGGTTACAAAATATCAATTACTTGTAACTATCATGGAAATTGAGTTCCAGAATTCTCGAGGAATGCTCGTGCAGATGTTTGTCGTAAGCTTCCTCGATTTCAACCGGGAAATCACCCGTAAAACAACAGGTGCAATAACCGCAGCGTCCCACGGGTACCGCCCTCAGCAGTCCATCCACGCTGAGGTAGGCCAGCGAATCCACATCCAGGTATTCCTTGATCTCCTCAACACTGTGAAAAGCGGCAATCAGCTCCTTGCGGGTGGGAAAGTCCATCCCGAAGAAACAGGGATAGCGTATAGGCGGCGAGCTAATACGCAGATGAACCTCAGAGGCACCTGCCTTCCTGATGAGGCGCGTCAGCTTCTGTATCGTGGTTCCCCGCACGATGGAATCGTCAACCACGACGACCTTGCGCCCACGCAGCACCCCTCCGACCGTATTGAACTTGATACGTACGGTAAAATCCCGCATGACCTGGGAGGGGTGGATGAAAGTCCTGCCAATGTAGTGGTTGCGGATCAATCCCATTTCATACGGTAGATCCGCCTGTCGTGCGTAACCCAACGCCGCGGTATTAGATGAATCAGGTACGGCGATGACGACGTCCGCACCCGGTGTGGGGCTTTCTTCCGCCAGAACCCTTCCCAGTTTGCGCCGGGTTTTATCCACATATTCCCCGAAGATACGGCTGTCTGGACGGGAGAAGTAAATAAATTCGAAAATGCACTGTGTCACCTGGTCAGCGGCGGGGAGAAAGTAGCTCCGGGAACCGGATTGATCCACCACGATAATTTCACCGGGCTCTACGTCACGGACATACTCGGCGTCAATCAGATCGAAAGCACAGGATTCACTGGCGAAGACCACGGCGCCTTCTTTCGTTCCCATACATAGGGGACGAAAGCCGTGTGGATCGCGCACTGCGACGATGTGATCCTCCGATAGGCAGACCAGCGAAAAGGCGCCTTCTATCTGCTGGAGCGCTTCGCGAAGCTGACTGATCAGATCCTTCTTGCGCGATCGAGCCACCAAGTGCAGGATGACTTCGCTGTCGGATGACGTTGAGAAGATGCTGCCTTCCTTATCCAGACGAGTCCGCAGAGTTCTCGAATTGACCAGATTGCCGTTATGGGCTACGGCCAGTGAACCGCCGTGGTAATTGATGGCCAGCGGCTGCGCGTTGGGCAGGGTGGTGGAACCCGTGGTTGAATAGCGGTTGTGCCCGATGGCCAGATGACCCTTCAAACCGTCCAGATTCCGAGGATCGGAAAAAACATCGGCGACCAATCCCATCCCGACATGGCGGTAAATATTTGACCCGTCCGAGCTGGCGATGCCAGCAGATTCCTGGCCCCTGTGTTGCAGGGCGTAAAGCCCTAAATAGGTCAGTTCGGCTGCACGAGGGTGACCATAAATAGCGAAAACGCCGCAGTATTCTTTGATCCCGCTGAAGTGGCTCATTAATTCAATCCGGCATCAGGTCTCTGTCCGGGGCGTATGACTTCAGAGTATTATATAGTGAGAAAGCTAAAAAAACAAGCGGAATTTAGGGAAACTGACTAATCGAATATTCGACTTGTAACCTACTTCGGCTCTATGACAATGGGATTTGAATAGATGAAGGCCCGGCGTCTCCGCCGCACCTCCAAACGGTAAACACCCGCTCCGCTGCTCGAACATGAAACCTGCGACCCGCGCAGCTTGCAGATCGGTTGGCTGTCTTTCATCAGCAAAGCATGAGTTGCATCATCGGGCAAAAGAGCATGAAACCGGACGCTGACATCGCTCGGTAAGCGGTCGCCCATCTGGTATGTCACCCCCCCATCTTCATCTTCAGCCCAGAAGCGGAAACCGCGCGCCTCCCCCACGTAGCGGTTGGAGATGAAAACGCGACCGGCGCGCAGGGCGCGAAACAGTTGTTCCAGAGCAACGTCGCTGCGTTTCACTTCGGGCGGTTCCTCCAGGAGTACGTGAACGTGAATCGAACGAAAGGCAACTTTATAAGGGAATATCGCCACGTTGACGTTGCGCCAGAGGGTATAATGGTGCGCGTGAGCATCAACTCCACCCAAGCCTACGACTCTTCGTTCCAGATTGAGTCTATCCCAGGTTCGCAAGGTCCAGGCTGTCGGCGCGATTACGGAACGGCGGGGGTTGACGTAGAGCCATAGTTTGTTTTTACTCGTCAGCCTTTCCATCCATTCGGAAAGGTGATTCCAGATCTCCATCGCTTGAAAATCCCGCGATTCCCATGCCGTCCAGGGATAGGCTGGAAATTCCGGGAAGCGATTGCGTCGCTCATCCGGATGAGCGATGACCGCCCACCCTCCGGCTTCGACAACGCTGCGAGTGTACGCCAACGGCCCCCTGCCATTATCAACCTCTTTGTCCAGTTGGAAGGCCAGAAGATGATTGCGTGTGTCCCCATCGTTAATCTCGTACCCAATCCCCACCAAAACGCCATCGTGAAAGCCTTCCAGGTTCTGGCGTTTCGGTTCCAGGGTGTTATGATCCGAAAAGAGTAAGTACTCCAGCCCAACCTCTGACGCAGCCTTGATAATATCCGGATAGCGGCCTGAACCGTCAGAAAAGGTTGTGTGTATGTGAATGGCACCGACTTTCTCGTAAAGCTTTTTCATGCTGCCACTGAATCGTTATAGCGACCTAGCAATAACGGCTCCTAATCCAGCACCAACAAGATCTGCCGCCAGATCCTTCCAGCTCGACTGCTGCTTAGGATCGCCGGCATCGTAAACTTCCTTCAAAATCCCCAGGCAGGTCACCAACCCTACGGATAATACGAAAGATTGATGCTCATCGTTGCGGGTTACCTTTAGAGCCAGAAAACCGCTTCCGCTGAGCATGGCGGAACCGAGCAAGTGCTCAAATTTGTCCGGTGTGATCCAGCCGTCTTTGGCACTGCCGAAGGCGCTTCCAAATGCGATCAGATGCGGGCTATTTTGCCTCAATTCATATCGGATAAGGCGGTTGCCCTCCATCTTGAAAAATGATTCATTCTGGCTGTAAGCCTTACATCCAAAAAGCAAAGCCAGAGCGAGAGCTAAACCGCAGAGCGCCTTAAGTCTATTCATAAACCCAACCGCTTCAAAGCCCCAGTTCGTCCGCCACCTGGCACATACCTTTGAGACCCAGATCCAGAAACTCTTCCAGCTCCAATCCAAATTCAGAGCTGGAACGGATTTGATCCCGGTCAGCGCCGGCGGCGAAACGCTTTTCCTTGAACCGTCGCAGCACAAAATCCACGTCCAGAGCCGCCAGTTTTTTCTCAGGGTGCATCAGTGCCGCGGCGACGATCAAACCGGTCAGCGGATCCACAGCGTAGAGGGCCTTCTCGATCAAGGTCTCTCTGGGCAGATGGCCTGGATGAGATCGAATGGCATTCAGGATTTCTTCCGGCAAGTCTTCCTCGGATAAAATTTCAGCCGTGCGAAATCCGTGGCGTTCAAAATCATCTACCGTTTCGGCATAATCCAGATCGTGAAGCAAACCCGCCAGACCCCAGACCTCTTCATCCTGTTTGAAGTGCCGGGCTAAAACGCGCATAACCGCCTCGACGGCGATCATGTGCTTGATCAGATTTCGGTTCGATACGTGCTGTTTTACGAGCTTGAGGGCATCGTCTCTGGAAAGCATCTGTATTCTCTCATGAATCAAATTAGCGTGATGAAATGGGCAATCGCAAACCGATTCCCAGGGTGTGCTGCTCGGGGAAATACGCCGGTACAACGGCCAGATCCTCTGAAACGTTCCAATCGCGCAGGTGACAATCCACAAAGGCATCCAGCGCGCTGAATATAACGGCGCCCACCGACCACCAGATCAGACGGTTTCGGTCATCTTTATAAAAGCGCGCTTCGTCATCCAATCCCAGGCCATCATAGTAAATGTAATTTTCATGCTGGTAGTAAACGCTGAAGGCCAGACCGGTCTGCAAAAGGAACATTCCCGCCGCCTTCCAATGTTGACCGTTGGCGAGTTGCCCCCAACCCGGAAAGATAACGGACTGCAAAGCCGTTAATGTTGGATTTCCAGTAGAGCCGGGCGCATCGAAATAATAAGCGTCCAGTGCACAGAAAACCGCGCCCAGACCATACCAGGTCGCTAATCCTAAAGCAATATCGTGATCGAAAGTCCTGGCAGGCTTATCCCAGCCGGGTTTATCATACTGACTCTCCCAATAATAAAGAGCATCTCCGGCTAAAAAGGCTTCCCCCAGCAGAAAAAACCCGCCGCGCAACCATTCTCTCTGGGAGAGCTGTCCCCAACCGGGCAATACGGCCGATTGCAGCGCCGGAATCAAGCGAGATCGTGACGGTGGCAGACCGGTGCTATCCGGCGCCGAAGCGTGCGCGTAGGCACAGAGCAGGTCAATCGCCAAAATCACTAAGAGGAGTCTGCCGCGCACGATAAGTTCAACACTTTATTATTTAAAAAGTTGGCCAGAAAACGTCAACCCACCAGTGCCACCGCCTCGATTTCCACCAGCGCGCCCTTGGGCACCTGGGCAACTTCAACGGCCGAGCGCGCCGGAGGATCATTCTCAAAGTACTGAGCGTAGACCTCATTCATCCCGGAGAAATCGCTCATATTTTGCAGGAAGACGGTACACTTCACGACCTTCTGTAACGACGAACCGGCAGCTTCGAGAACCGCCTTGACGTTTTTAAGCGCTTGCTGAGTTTGTTCACTGATGTTCTGACCGACGATCTCACCCGTCTGCGGGTCCATGGGCAACTGCCCCGCGGTGAAAACGAAACTTCCGCCGGCGACGATCCCCTGGCTGTAAGGGCCGATAGCCGCCGGGGCTTTATCGGTAGATATGACCTGGCGCATGGTTTTGCCTGCTTAGTTAATTACCTTTTTTTGAATTTTCATCTTTTTTCTTCTCAGGAGGGAGTTCAACATAGGGAACATCCTGGATATCCGCTCCTTCAAACGGGTTGGGCTTTTGTTTTGTCTTCTGTCTCCATATTCGAGGCTTGTTCTCTCGCCCAACGCCTTTGACCAGGCGGTAGAGCAGATAGAATAACAACCCCAATATGATCCATCTAAGAAGTGTCATAAACGGCCTCAAGCCACGTCCGGACTGAAGAATACGATTCCACCGGGGTGGCGTTCAATCTGATTTTTCAGGGTTAGTAAATCCTCTTCCCGCCGCACGAAGTCCAGCTTCGTCGTGTTGACGACCAGTAGCGGACAATCGTGAAAGTGGAAGAAAAAGTGATTATAGGCTTCGTTCAGCGCCTGTATGTATTCCTCCGTAATATGCTTCTCATAGCTGCGTCCCCGGCGCCGGATGTTCTGCATGAGCCGTTCGACGGAGGACTGCAAATAGATGACCAGATCAGGCTGAAGCGCATCTTTCTCCATCGTGGCGTAAACGCGCTCATACAACTGCAGCTCCCTGTCCTCAAGGTTTAGATAGGCGAATATCTTGTCCTTGGCGAAGATGTAATCCGAAATGGTGTGCGGGTGAAAGACGTCCTGCTGGCGGAGTTCCTGCAACTGCTGAAAACGGGATAGCAGGAAAAAGAGCTGCACCTGAAAGGCAAAGCGAGCGGGATCGCGGTAAAAATCCGCCAAAAAAGGGTTTTCATCGTGCCTCTCGAGGATCAGGCGTGCGTCTGTCAATCGAGCCAACTGGCGCGCCAGGCTGGTCTTGCCCACGCCAATGACGCCTTCAACGGCGAGAAAACGGATATCCTTCATGGAGACGACTTCTCTTAGCTACGTTTTATCCAAGGAATCCCCCGGGAATAATCCGTCAATTCAAGCTTCCCTATCCGCCGCACCGTACCGCTATCGGAGCACTGCTGCAGCATCTCCTGCACCGTTAGACCACTTACAGGATGACGAAGTTCCGGAGCAACCTCTTCGAGTGGCGTCAATACGAATCTCCGCTGGGCGATATGAGGGTGCGGGATGGCTAGAACTTCTTCATTAAGAACAAGGCTCCCCCAGAAGAGGATATCAAGGTCCAGCGGTCTGGGCCCCCAGCGCCTTACGCCGGCATCCCGCCCGGCGTCACGCTCGATAGATTTTAACGCCTCAAGGAATTCAAGCGGATTCGTAACCCTGGTGAAAAGCGAGCAGACCGCGTTATAGAAAAAAGGTTGATCCGTTTTCCCCCATGGTTCCGTCTCATAAAGACTGGATATGCAGCCCAGTTTTGAAATTTCCGCCAACCTGCGCAGCCCATAAATTAAGCAGGCTCTCCTGTCCCCCTGATTCGACCCCAACCCTATCCAGATTTCAGGGGACACGCGTTACTTCAGCCTCCATGATCCCTTGAACGGCCCCCGGCAGAGGAGGGGACATCTTGCGCAGGCGTACGGTCGCGGATTGAACGCGGGGTAGAGTCAATAGCTCAGCGGCAATTCGGCCGGCCAGCGTCTCAATCAGTTCGCAGGGTTCACCTTCAACCAGGCGTTGGGCGATTTCGTAGGCGCGCGCCAGATCGGCCGTATCTTCGAGGTTATCGGACTCAATAGAAGGCGATAAGTCAACCTTTAAATCAACATCAACCTCAAATCGGTTGCCGGACTCTCTTTCAAAGGGAAGATGACCGTGCCGCCCCCAGAAGATCAGATTTTTTAAACGCAGGTGATCCGAGATATTCTGCTCCCCACTAAAGCAGTTCAAGGCAAATAGCAGAAAACGAATTGCCAATAACGCCGGTTACTTTAAATAGATAATCTTCCGAATCTCACTTTTCTCCCGGCCGTCAATCTTCAGTAGATAAATCCCCGATGACTGTGAAGCCGGGGCCATCCAGGTGAAGCGATGCTGACCCTTTCGCAGATTACCCTGATAAATTTCCGCAACTTGCCTTCCAGCGACGTCCCATACCGTTACGTTCGTAACCTGGTCATAAGGCAGATTGAGGAGAATAGTCAATGAGGAGTTGAAGGGATTGGGATAAACCGAATAGAGCGCATACTCGCGCGGCAATTGTACCGCAGGTGTGTCCGAGACAAGCGTATCCGACGCCGCAACCTCGACGTTATCAATGCGCCATCCCTGCTCGTTCATGCTGGCATCCGTGGAAATCAACCAGCGAAGTCGCACGTCGTCGAGCCCGCAGTAGTCATTAAGACTTGCATACCCAGTTCCCCAGCCGATGTCCTGACCCCAGTACGGCCCGGCGATAACCTCCCAGTTATCCCCCTGATCGGTGCTCACCTCCACCTGAGCGTAGTCATAACCCGGCTCGAAGTAATACCAATGCTGGAAGCGGACGGAAGCCGTAGCAGCTTCTGAGAGATTCAGAGGCTCAGCAATCTCAATCCAGTTTTCAACTTCCGGTAGATACGTCGTATCCGGGCTTTCCGTGGCGACCATCCCGCCCGGCCAGAGGGAATCCGCGGCCTCCGTTCCCCAGCGCACCAGATAAGGATTGGTGCCGTCGGCGATCCATTGTTCCAGGCCGGACTCGAAATCGTCGAAGAACAGTATGGCGGACGGTGAGAGTTGAAAGATGAGATAGAGATCCTGATCCAGGTTTATCACATCGTTTCGAACCACGCATTCCGCGTTGTCAAAGACTAGCCGATATTCCCCCTCAGGCAGATCAACTTCTATTTGGCCGTCTGTCGAAACCAAGATGGTGTCCTCTACATCTTCACCGAATATAAACAAGGTGCACGGCAGTGGATCACCGCCCAGTGACTGAACTTCACCACTTAAGTGATGTACGGGTTTAGGTGTGAGGGCAAAATCATAGTAAGGCGGCGGGCCGCTGGGATTGGCGAAAATCCCGGTGCGCGTTTGAGGGTAGTAGCCGCGCATTCGCACTTCAACGTCATAAGTGCTGGGCATAACGTAGCGGCGATAGCGGCCATGAGTCGCATCACAGGTGCGGGTTTTTAAAAAAGGGCTATCCAGTTGAGGAATGGTAACGGTTGCCGGTAATGGCAGCCCGGTCTCAATATCGGTCACCTTGCCGGAAAGCTGTGAATGGTTCATCTCGCCATATCCGCAGGCGCGGTTGAGCAGGTGATAGGCGCCCGGCAGGTTGGCAGAAATGACCTGCTCAGCGATTTCATAAGGCGATTGAATACCCGGGCCGGCTTCGATCAAAAATCCAATGGTGCCAAAATAGGCGTAGAAAGAGTCGTGCTGATTTCCCTTCGCCGTTCCGCTGGGGACCGGCTGGTAATAATTGCCGCCGCTCAGCGTGGGAATTGTGTATGCAATTTGAATACCTAGAGAGTCGATGACCTCGAAGTCGGGCGGAGTTTTGCCATCCTCCCACTCCCAGGGATAAAAGACTTTCTCGGAATAATTACCGGTTCTGGAACTGTGCCAGACGATGGAAAAGGAGAATCTCTCCCGTTCCCCCAACTCCCAGAGGGCTTGAGTCTCGCTCTCCGATAGAGGCCAGAATCCCCTGAAATAATCAAAAGGTTCATTCCCGGTCGAACATAAATAGGGATCCCCGTGAACCCAGTTAAGAGGAAAATTGCGGTTTAGATCCACCCCATCGGAATCATTGCCCACCCCCTGCGTGGAATAATCGAAGATGCCGTTCTGGTTGCAGTCGTGTTTGTTCTTACGGAATGATACGTCCCATTCATCCATAACCACCTGGTGTCCTTCTGGGTTCAGTGTGGGAATGATCCAGATCTCCAGCGTCTGCAGCCAGACCGCATAGGGGTAGGGATTATACTGAAAGCGGTGTTCCATAATATCTGATATCATCGCCAGAGTGATTTCTACGCCGATGAGTTCTTCAGCGTGAACCTGCCCAACGAAGAGAACGGTCGGTTCGTCCTCGTCCTGATGGACGTTATCGGAAATCTTCACCGCCCATATGGGCAGCTCGTCTTCGTGGGAATACCCGATGGTATCAATTCTCACGGTATCGGGATAAAGCTGTTGCCAGGCCAGGATTTCCGCGTAAATCTCATCGTTATTGTGATACTGCGGGTCAATCGCTGCACCCGTCGAGTTGAGAAATCCGGCCAGAATGAATGATAACAGAACAAGCCTGCAGTTCATAGTCTTTCCCATAACCTCTTTATTATCTGAATTAAAATACGAAATTCCCCGCTAAAAGTCAAGTTGATAGCTGTGGAATGAAGGAAAAATAACCCTGTTGAAATAATCAGATCTTTTGTCCAGAGTACAAAACGGCACCCCGGATAATCAGGATGCCGTTTTCCGTGCCACCCCCCAGAATCGAACTGGGCACACCCGCCTTTTCAGGGCGGTGCTCTACCGACTGAGCTAGAGTGGCATCAATTAGAACAAAAATGAAATTAATAAAATTTATGCCGAAAGTCAAGTTTTTTTGGCGTCTTCACTTAAAACTTCTCATCGAATTTGGGGCCGGGTAAGCGCAGGTCTTCCCGGCGCTCCGTCAACCCGACTGAATCGAAATACCCGATCAATGTGATGGTGAACCGGCGGGGACAACCCAACACTTCCCGTAATTCCGACATGGATTTGCCCTGCCCCTCGCCAATCACCGGTTTTAGAATCTCCCAGGCCTCCCGAACCCTATTTCTCGACCAGGGCGATCCATCCGCCATGCGGATGATGCGCCCTTGCTGACTCATGACGTCCAGGATGCGATTCAGCTCAGCTTCGGACAGTCCCACCCGCTTTCTAATCTCATCGAAACTGGGCGGTGTAAATGCTGCACCCTCGAGCATGTCTTCAATCTGTTCGATCAACGCTTCGGTGCTCGAATCCAGCTTCATGACGTGGCCGAACCGGCGAATACAACCCTTATCCAGAATAACCTCACCTTTCAGCAGCTCGCCGATGGCGTGTTCGATGACCGGCACAGGAAAATCCGCGGAAAGTTCGCTGATCAAGCTGGCCTGTTTGATGCCCAAAATCTGGGGCTGTCGGCGGTGATAATCGTCAACCTTTTGCAGGGCAGCCAGCATCGCTTCTTTTACTATATCCGTAGAAACCAGGCGTGCGCCTTCCCGTATCCCAATTTTAAGAATCAGCCCCTCTATCACCAACTGGTGAATCCAATCATCGAGTTCAACTTGCGGCGCGTTGGTAAAGGTTCGGGCCGCCTTCATCGTTAATCCCGCCCGACCGGATTCTCGAATTTTGTGTACCAGCGCTTCCTGTCCTCTCGTCTTATCAAGAATTTCAAAAGACTCCAATGCCGCAGAATCTGTACGTCTTCGCCTTTCAGGTACGGGATCGAGCACCCTGCCTCCACCCAGCGTTTGCAAAGGCGAATACCTCCGAAAAACGAAGCGGTCGCCTCGCGTCGCCATGATTTTGGCCTCCAGGAGAATCTGAGCGAAGGCTTTGCCACCAGGTGGGATAACGTCCTTGCCGAAGAGAACCAGACGCCCGATGGCCTCTTCTGTTCCGATGTGCAGGCGAATGCGATCCCGATTTTTCAGTGTGGGCGCGTCGGTGAGTGTTTCCAGCCTGACGTCCAAAATGTCCGTAGCCTGAAAGAAATCCCTGGCGCAAATCCAATGCCCCCGCCGGATGAGATTGAGGTTCTGCCCGATCAGATTCAACGCAGCGCGCTGTCCCACACCTAACCCGGATTCATCCCGCCCATGACTCTGAATGCCCCGAACCCGGACTTCCGCCTCTAAGGGCATCACCTGCAGGCGATCCCCTGCCTTCACCTCCCCGCCCAATATCGTTCCGGTAACGATAGTCCCAAATCCCTTCAGCGTAAAGGCTCGATCCACCGGGAGTCGAAAAACCCCGCCCTCAGGACGGGGTGGGAGTTTCTCCGGAAAATCCAGGATCGCCTCTTTCAGTTCTTTGATTCCTTGACCACTTAATGAATCGCATAGGAACAAGCGGTAGTTAGATTGATATGCATTAGGAAGGATTTTCTTAACGTCCTCCTCGACCAGCTTCAGCCAATCATCATTAAGGTCTGCGATCTTGGTCAAAACCACGAACAGGTTGGGAACGC
Organism: uncultured bacterium; assembly: GCA_964533705.1. GTDB lineage: Bacteria > Electryoneota > B3-LCP > B3-LCP > B3-LCP > CAZHMN01. The sequence goes on along the minus strand of CAZHMN010000009.1, from coordinate 18,064 downwards.
CAAGAAGGTTTAAAATGGCCAGGTGTTCGCGCGTCTGAGGCATGATGCCGTCGTCCGCCGCGACCACGAGGAGCGCCAGGTCAACGGTCGCAACCCCGGCCACCATCGTCTTGATGAACCGTTCGTGTCCCGGCACGTCAATGATGGTGATGTGATCGCCTAAAAAAGCGAATCCCAGTTCTATGGTGATGCCGCGCCGCTTTTCCTCCGCGAGCTGATCCGTCTCCATACCGGTCAAAGCCCGCACCAAGGCGGTCTTGCCGTGATCAATGTGACCGGCTGTAGCCACCACCATATGTCTGACAACGGTGCTCATGATCAGAATGGCGGCGTTATGCGCCCGGCCCACCGGGTCCCCTTTATGATCCCCCAGGCGCGCCCGGTTAATTCCCATCCTTTGAAGGGCGTATTTCGGGACTTACTGTAAAATTCGGACGGATTAACCTCCCAGGCCTCCTCGGGATGGAAGATGGTCAGTTCCGCAGGTTCGCCCTCTTTCAACGACGGTATGTTAATCCCTAACACTTTACGCGGCCCGCTGCTGAAAAAATACACAAAGTCAAGGGCTGATATCTGCTCTGTCCGTACGAGGCGATCCCAGATTAAGGCTAAAGCTGTTTCCAGTCCGATAATGCCGAAAGCCGCTTCGTCGTAAGGAACCTCTTTCGCTTCAAAAGGGTGCGGCGCGTGATCGGTGGCTATGGCCGAAAACGCTCTACGCTTTAGTCCATCGAGCAGACTGCGGCGATCCTGTTCCTCGCGTAAAGGCGGCTTCATCTTGGTCGAAGTGTCATACTCCAATACAGCTTCATCCGTTAAAAGTAGATGGTGCGGGGTTACCTCCGCCGTTACATGCACTTTTCGTTTCACCGCGCTTTCGAAAACCTTAAGGGCACCACTGGTTGACACATGTGCCAGATGGAGGTGGCCTCCCGTGTATTCAGCCAATATGACATCGCGAACTGTGGCGGAATCCTCTGAAATTCTGGGGATTCCTTCCAACCCCAGCCGCGTGGAAATTTCGCCTTCATTCATGGAACCGTTACGAGAGAGATTCAAATCTTCAGCGTGCGATATGATCGGCGACTTCACCAGAAGACTGTACTCCAGAGCCCGCCGCATAAGTTCAGCATTGCTCACCGGGGAGCCATCATCGCTAAAGGCCACCGCGCCGGCCTGGTGTATTTCCACCATTTCGGTCAGCTCTTCGCCCCGCCGCCCCTTTGTCACCGCGGCAATAGGGTAAACGGAAACGGGAAAATCCTCCGCATGATCAATCACCCAGCGGACCACGCCGGCGTGATCTAAGGCCGGTTCGGTATTGGGCATGCAGGCGACGGCCGTAAATCCACCGGCGGCGGCCGCTTCCTGACCACTGCGAATGGTCTCGGCATCCTCAAAACCGGGCTCCCGCAGGTGAACGTGCAGGTCGAAACATCCGGGGCAGACGATTGCTCCTTGAAGATCCCATTCTTTCGCCCCCGAAGATCCTGAATCCACGGCGCTGATCATACCCTTTTCGATCAACAAGTCTCCTGTTTTGTCAATTTTCAACTCAGGATCCAGGAGCCGAGCATTCTTGAGAAGAAGACTGTCTGGAAGATTGATTGAATCCATTATAGCCTCACGATACCATAACTTCCGGTGCTGAAAGAAGTACCAGCACCGCCATTCGAACTGCGACACCGTTGGTAACCTGATCGAGGATGACGGACGCTCCGCTGTCGGCCACCGCGCTCTCGATCTCAACGCCCCGATTCATCGGGCCGGGGTGTAGAATCAGCGGCATCTTCTTAGCTTTTTCAAGCCGTTTCAGGGTAATGCCGAAGGTCATGTGATACTCCCGCAGGGTAGGTAGAAGTCCGGACTTCTGCCTTTCAAGTTGCAGGCGCAGCACGTTGAGGGCATCCGCCCAGGCGATCGCTTCATCAACACTATTCGATACTTTTACCTCCAGAGCCTCCACATCGCGGGGCATCAGGGTAGGTGGCCCGCAGAGCATAACTTCTGCGCCTAAAGCTTTCAGACCGTAAACGTTGGACATGGCCACCCGGCTGTGAGCGATGTCTCCGATAATGGCCACGCGCAATCCTTTCAGATCGCCGAATTTCTGCCTCAGGGTCAACATATCCAGGAGTGCCTGGGTAGGGTGTTCATGAGCGCCGTCTCCGGCGTTAATCACCACAGAATCCAACCTTTTGGCGAGAAAACCAGGCACTCCAGGGGACTGATGTCTGACGACCACCACGTCAATGCGCATCGCCTCGATGTTGCGGGCTGTATCCAGCAGGGTTTCGCCTTTTGCAACGCTGGAGCCGACCATGCTGAAGTTGACCAGATCAGCAGAAAGTCTTTTTTCGGCCAATTCAAACGAGATACGGGTGCGTGTAGAAGATTCGAAGAACAGGTTCACAACGGTTACTCCCCTGAGCGTGGGAACCTTCCTGATGGGGCGGTCCAGGATCTCCTTGAGGGTTTCCGCGGTATCCAGGATATGGACAATATCTTCGGCGGGCACCCCTTCCAATCCCAGCAGATGCCGCAGCGACAGAACGTGCCCTTCGTTCCGATCAGGCGTCATCAATTTGATCCTCCTCCGCTAGATCTTCTCTCTCAACCAGAAGAATCGCGTCTTCACCATCGCTTTCAGCCATGCGGACGCGGACTTCCTCGCCCAGAGAAGTCGGTATATTCTTACCCACAAAATCCGGTTTGATGGGCAGCTCTCGATGCCCCCGATCCACCAGGGCGACGAATTGAATGCGTGCAGCCCTTCCTAAATCCATCAAAGCATCCAGCGCTGCTCGCACCGTTCTACCCGTGTAGATGACGTCGTCCACCAGGATGAGGTTTTTCTCATCTACGTCGAAATCAATGTGAGTGATCTGAACCTGCGGCCTCTTGAACTTTAACCGGAAATCATCCCGGTAAAGCGTTACGTCCAAGACCCCCATGGGCACGTCACCCCCTTCAATGTCCCGGATTAATTTCCTGAGACGATCGGCAATGTGCACGCCCCTGGTCTGCATGCCGATCAGCGCCAGATTCTGCAGGCCCCGGTTGCGTTCGATGATTTCGTGTGCCAGGCGCGTTAGAGTACGACGCACGCCGTCGGCATCCACCAGTTTTGCCTTTACGCGAAATTTCACGATCAACTCCAAAGGTAAAATAAGCCCCCGCGCGCCGGCGGGGGCTTTAAATTCAAGAGTCCTTACCGACCTCGCTGGATCAGTTTAAAGGGAAATTATCAGCAGGGCTGACCCCAGCAAGGTCAGCCCCTATGTGCCTCGTTTCTACTTCATCAGGATCATCTTGCGAACCGACTCGAAGTTCGCCGTCTTCAGTTTGTAGAAGTAGACGCCTGATGACAATTGCGATGCGTTCCAGGTTACCTGATGGTTACCGGCTTGCAGATCGCGATCTAACAGCTTGGCGACTTCCTGACCCATCAGGTTGTACACCGTTAACTCCACATTGGCGTTTTCAGGAAGCGCAAAGCGGATTTCGGTGATCGGGTTGAATGGATTGGGATAGTTCTGCTCAAGCGTGTAGCTCAGCGGCATCTCCGGTTGTACCGGTTCCTCTACGCCGACCGAGTATCCAGGATTGGCGGCCCAGTAGTCGAGGACGTTGCCGATGAAGGTTTCGCGATTGGTGTCGTCCATCATATAGAGCGAGTAGCCTAATGTGACGACGTTATGCTGCTCCTCGTCATCCCGGAAACCGGCCGGATTATCGGCGAAGGTTCCGGTGGATTCGAAGAACAATCCTTCAGTGGCAACGTTGTCCGCCGGGAAGAGGTAATCGCTCCAGGGATCGCCTTCAAAGCCGGACAGGGTGAGCGGCGAGGTCATCCCCGCGCACATGTCGTCGGCCGTCGTCTCCAGTTCAGAATAGCCCACGCCCGGAGTGATGATCGAGCGGTCGTGCAGCACCTCGCCGATATGCAGCCAGTCGTAGAAGATAGTGCCTGCTTCGAAAACCGTGTCTTCCCAGCCTAACAGACCGCCAAGATACTCTTCAGAGGACCACAACAGATTCTTGCCGTCCGCTAAGAACATGGCGAAGGGGTTATCCGCTGAGTACACGGGGAAGGTTTCGAAGCCATCGTAGGCGCCATAATCCGAGTATCCCACCCAGAGGCAGCTTTCGTAGTTACTCAGGATCGTCCAGAAATCCGGTGGGCCGTATAGGTCGGCATCCCAGACGTCGTAGGTCACTCCCAGATCATCCAGCGGACCGGTGATCATCGGGTCGTAATTACTTCCAGCCCAATACTGATCGGAGCAGAAGAGCACCGTGGCTCCTTCAGTGTAATTTTCACCCGTGTAGGTGCACTCGTAGGTCGGACCGACGTTGATGTTGTCTCCGGCATCCATGGCCAGTACATAGTATTCCAGCGTTGACCAGGAGCCCGGCGGCGACCAATGGTACTCGTACTGGTCACCGATCATCAGCGACATCGCACCGGTTTCCCAATCGCCCTCGTCCCAGCGATATTTCACTGAAACGCTGCCGATTCCGTCGGGATCGGTCACTTCCGCTACCACGCCGTAGGGCCTATTGCCGTAGATGCCGTAGCGCGATCCGGCGATCATGCTGATGGACGGCCCGGGGTTCTCGTTGAAGAATTCCATGACGTTCATCAGGATGGCTTTCGCCTCATCAGGGTCATCGCAGGCTTCCAGCACCCAGGGCAGGAAGACCATTTTGAAGTCGCCATCGTACCAGATACCGGCGGACTCGTTGTCAATTTCCGTCTCGAAGCAGGTCACACCGCCGCCCTGCGGCCAGCAGAAGTCGTTGTAGTTGGGATCCGGATGACTGTAAACGCCGGCCGTGAAATCACCGCCGATGGGATCCGCAGCGATGCCGAAGTGTAGGGTATCGTTGGAATACCCGGAGGTGGGATCCAGGTGGGCATCCGACCAGCCATAGTCAACCTTTAAGTACTCGTACATGAACGTACCCGGTATAGCCGTGAACTCGGTCCAGACGTCAGGATTGAAGGCGCCGCCCAGGTAATCCGAGCTGGAGAAGAAGAAGTTACCTCCATCATCCATGAAGTTGGCGACGGGATCATCGGCGAGAACGGCATCGTTGTCGGGCAGACTACCCGAGTAACCCGGACCGTTGTACCAGAGAACCGTCCGGTAGATGCTAGTGTTGAGCACGTCAGCGCCGGGATAGCCCATATCGTCCGGAGAGCCGGTGTCAATGTACCAGTAATCGTAGAAGAAGTTGTTATCTGCCAGCATCTCGGTGTAAACCTCTTCGCCCTCCGTATCACCGGAATCATTGACTAACAGAATTTTGGCACCGCTGGGCTGACGGTAGGTGAAGTTGTAGCCCGCTACGCTTGGCGCCGTGGAGGTGTGGCCCTGATCGTCGTCCGCTTCCACGCGGAAGTTGATCATAGAACCGACAGCGACGGCCTCAATATCGCCGGCGTATTCATCGCCGCCCGTGTTGGTCATAACCACCGTTGTCTCAGCGCCGCCGTCCACCGAGTAGATCAACCGGACTTCCTGCACCACACCCGGATTGCCGCCCGTGGACTGATCGGTCACCGTGGCGGTGATGGTATAGGGGCCTTCCAGGTAGGTGTCAGACGGATCGGCTAAGTCTTCCACCGTGGGGGGCGGATCGCCGTAGAGGTTCACCTTGGCGCGGATGAACCAGTCAATACCGTAAGCCCACCAGCCGGATTCACCCGGATATGAACCACCCGGATCTGTCAGATAGGTGAGGCTGTGGTAGGGGCGGTCGTCAGCGGCGTCGCCCAGGATGGATGGGTAGTACGGCTGGGCGCCTGTGCCCAGGATACGGTAGCCTAAGTAGAAGTTTTCCGTCCCCACGTCAAGGTCTTCAGGTGGATAGCCGTAATCCTCGAAGACCAACTCCTGAAACTCTCCCGAGTTATCAAAGGAGTAGGTGATCCCGCCGGCGAGGATTTCGCCCAGCGGTGTGGGGCCGGGACTGGCTCCGGGTTCATCGCTGTCGAAGTAGTTGTCCGGATCAAAGCCATCAACGATGTCCCAAATGAATACCTCGGCATCACCGCCCATATTGCCGTTGAAGTTGAACAGCCCGGATATAATCTGGCATTCGGTCGGCGGTTCGAACCAGACGCCGCAGGTATCGTCCGGCAGCGGCCGCCCGGAATAGTAAACCGAATTGCCATCATCATACTGGATGATGAATTCGATCTGGGCGTTTGCTGTCAGCGTGAACGCAAACAGCAGAAAACCAAGTAACAGTAGAGTGTAAAACTTTTTTCGCATGACTCCTCCTATCATGATTCTGTATTTTCTACTCGTCAGTGCCTTACGGCCTGCTTCTATTGGTTTCAACTATGGTGAATGAACAACTCCAGGGAAGATATCTGCTTTTAGATCTCAATTAAGCTTTCAATGCGCTGGCTCAATTCGTAAAGATATTCAGCCATTTCTCCTATATAGACATAGCTTACGGTAAACTCCATACCTTCCTCGAGGAGACGGTAGAGCCGTATGCCCATTCCGGAGGCGGGCTCAATTGGCCCGGAACCATTGTAGGTCAACTGGAGGCCTTCTTCTCCAAAGATGTTCTCTTTACCCACTGTCGCAGAAGGCTCTCCTGCCGTCCCCAGTTCAATGGCTTTGTACATAAAGTCAATGTCACCGTTGGGATAGAGAATCACCTCGAAGGTGAAGTATTCATCGCTGATGCTGGTATCGGCGTGAGCCACGCTGTCCCATTCGACGATGAAGCGTTCTCCATCCTCATCGAAGTAATAAAACGCTTGACCGTGGCCATTACCGTTTTCAAGCATCAGGTCATCCCAGTAAGGAGCGATGAAGTTGTTGGGATTGCTGACGTCAGGAATCGCCAGATTCTCCGGGGAATCCGAGGTAATGCTCAGCGTGATGTATCCGTTCGAAGAGATGTAAGCGACGCTGTCCTGGTAATTGATGAAGGGGAAGGTAAAACCGATCTGGAAGGGGCCTGCCATCTGATTGTCTCCGGTCAGTCCCGTATTGATTCCGGGGAGCGAGCCGGGACGGTCGGGATTGATTTCCACCCAGTCGTAAGCGATTTCGCCGAAATCGGGCGGATCGGCCGTCACGGCAATGCTATTTTCATTGAACGGCGTGACCTGGTATTCAATGTATTCCAAGGGGAAGGTAATGTCCGGCGGTTCGATGGTCGTATAATGGTGAATGCCCGGATTGACCGGCGTCAGCGACCAGGACACCCCGGGGTCATCTCCCGCAGCTTCCAACTCGATAACCTCACCCTCGACCGGAATGCCGTAGGTCACCAGTAGGGTGTCAATAAAATCGGGATCAACGATGCTCAATTCCGCCTCGGAATTCCCGAAATCCTGCAGGTAATAGTAGTTCTGGGCGTTCAGGAGGTGCAGGCTCTCGGATCCAAAGCCGGGATCGTGATCGGCGGGGGCGTAGTCTTCCCCCTGAAGATCGAAGACCATCTGCGCCATCTGGATGGATTTTTCCGCAAGCTCCTGGAGTTCCTCGGTGGTACTTTCTCCGGCGTCTTCCAAAACCATCCTTTCGATGGTCGCCGACAGACACAATCCCGCATAAGCGTCTGCCAAAAGATCCACCTGCGTCGCCGGATCCGCCAGCGTGGTGATGAAGGAAAACTGAATCTCCGCATCGGTGAAGTCGGTCAGCCGCACCGCAGACCAACCCAGACCGTCATAGGCGGGCAGGTAGAAGGCGTTGCGCTGGTTGGCTTCCAGGAAGCTATCGTAGGCGAGGCCAAAATCCCCGTTGCTGTAGGCAGTCCAGCCTTGCTGCATCAGATAGTCAATTCCCTGCCAGCTTGAATCCGTCGGAATGTTATCACTTTTGTCCTCACAACCGGCCAGGGAAAATACCAGTAAGGCAATGCAGATGGCCGTAAGGCTCACACGAGCTATAAGGCTCTCATGAGTTCTCAAGAGGAGTTTCAACTGTTTTTTCATGCTCGACCCCTGCGTAATTAGCAGATTTATTTCAGGAGCATCATTTTTCGATACAATATCCCTTCCTGAGCTTCTAAGCGCAGGAAGTACATACCGCTGGAGAGGTTGATGGGTTTCCACTCGATGGTGTGCCGTCCGGCAACGTAATTATCATCCGTTAACCGTGCCACGAGCCTACCCATCAGATTGTAAACGTCAACCTTGACGTTTTGCGCCTTGGTCAGCTCGAATTCAATTCGCGTGACGGGATTGAACGGGTTGGGGTAGTTCTGATCAAGGCGGAAACTGTAAGGCATTTCAGGCTTCATGTCGCCCAGCGGCCCGGCGAAAGCCTGAAACTGACCGAACTTCCAACTGTAGGTCTTGAGAATATCATCACCTTCGTCGGCTACGCCGCCGACATAAACCCAGCTATCGCCTTCAGAACGGTAAACGCCGACTTCCGAATTGCCCGCCAGAACAGGATCAAAAGGAATTTCGAGTTCTACGGGGCTGGAAAGTTTCAAACCTGCACTCCCCGCCGATACCAGGGGTCCAACAGCATAGTGAGAGGGATCAGAGGGAGCTGCAACCGTTCGGGAAGGAATTTCGGCGATAAATTCGGTCGGATAATCCGTAACGCTGAGCATGATGTAGGCATCATCCTGAAGAGCCAGAGGTGGAATGTACAGGCTGACGGCTGATTCAGCTTGACTCAGCGCTCCACCAACGGTACTCTCGATGAAATCCACCGTGACCGCCAGGGGATCGGATGATTTCTCATTACCGCAGATGTCCTCTCCGTAGGCCGTAAACTCCAAATCAGCCGGAAACTCGATCCTATCGAGGTGATATGCAATGTGATAGATGTAGGCTGAACCCGCCGCGTTCGTGAAGAAAACGTCCTGATCCAGGGCGATGGTAGTATCTGCACCCGTATCGCTTGCGGTACCACCTGTTACGTCCACTACCGGTCCTTCAAGTTCAGTCAGCAAAACGGTCTCAATCCGGTAAAGCTGTCCGCCATCGGGGAACATTCTCTCGGTGCAGAAAGAGTAAATGTCAATGTAGCGTTCGTCAATGGGATTTTGCGCAACGGAAATGAACAGATCTGGAGCAGACGTGGTATCGTCACCAAAAGTGAAGCAGGATGGAGTCTCGTCAAATCCAGAATTGCATATAGCTAATACCCGCACATTATTGGGTACTTCATAACCTCCGACCAACCATAGCTCTTCGGGCAACGATAACTTACCCTTTTGCTTGATGGGATCTACCGGGATTTCGAGAACCTCCACCAGGTCCTTCGGCATTTCCGGCGTAAAGTCAGCAGAATCGGACACTATTGCGAAGAAGCTTAGCTGGTTTCGGTCATCCCCGTTGACGACAAGGTCTGTGAGAGGGTGCTCCGGATTAAAGAATGCCTTGGGTGCAGGCAAGTCTACCATCTGAAAGGCTATTGCGCTCCAGAAGGGCATTTGGAAGTTATAAGGGGGAGGAGGATCGGCGGGCCAGTACCAGTTTTTATTGGTGGCTGCGATCTTCGAATTCGCATTGATAAACCCGTACTTACCCTCGTGGAATGTTGAGTCGGATATGTCCAGGGCTCCCGCTATGATAAAATCGTCGAACACATCCACAAACTCAGGTGTATAATCAACGGTGTCAGAGCTGGCACCCACTGTTTTTTCATAAATTAGACGTCCGAGTCCGGATACGCTCTGATAGGGAGAGGTAGCGATCTCAGTCATGCCGTGTATCAGATCCTCTCCCGCTCCTACGTCAGGGAACATTTGCTCATACAGGTACAGCATAAACAGAAAGGAGTACAGATATTCGATATCGGGGGAATCACCGGTGCCCGTTCGAGTTGAGATGTTAAATTCCAGGAGGTTATTCATGGCTGGAAATGTAACGACACCGGAAATTGTTGGATCATCAGACCCATACTGCCTGACACCCGAAACGGTGGGATAACCCGCCACCCATTGGCTGAAATAGGACAGTCCACCACGTAGCCACAGGTCCTCCGTAAAATCCTGATTCCAGTTAATCAGGTGGAAAACCTGGTTGCAGGCGGCCGAACCCGCACGGTTGATCCACTGGGGATCGGTATCCAGGTAGATCATTTCAGCCTGGTTGCTGGTAGCGAACTGAAGCCGAGGGAATTCGTTCTGTCCATCATAGTACCCGTTCAGGAAAGTGCCGTTCCCCTGGGTTCCTTCGTAGAAGTTGTCAATAACATCGAGGAAAAGCATGACGACTCTCGGATCGCCGTCAATATCCAATCCCGATTCGGGCCCGGGGAATTCCCCCCACCATTCCTGCATCAACTCCCATATCCCCTTGGTCGTATCCGCTGGCGTAGCATGCTCAAATTCCCAGAGGAAATCGTTGAGCTGCCCGAGGGTTCCGTTGCGGTGAATCAGACCGTGATTTGAGGTGGCGAAATCTTCACCGGCCATACTGCGCAGGAATCCTCCCATATAGCCGCCGATGAACATCTCATCGTTCGGCCCGAAGGCGATATCTCTGGTATTCACCGCCAATGAATCGGTGCCATCGTTGTTCTTAATGTATCCGGTCAACCTGGTCCACTCATCATGTGGAGATTCCTCTGCGGTAAATAAACCCTGATCGGTGGCAATGTAGTAGAGATCTCCCTTCTTGGCTATCCTGTATACCGACATGCCGTCATGGCTGTTGGAGATGGTCAACTGAGGGGCGTGATACCTATCTTTTATGTCACCGGTCAATTGATAAGAATACAGTCCCGAACCTTCTGTCCCGACGTAAGCGGTAGTCTCATCGCCGTCCACTTCCAGGTAAAGCGAAGGCCCGGTAACCTGCGCATACCCGTAGGCCTCGAGATGTCCCAGGGCGAGGGACCGATAGTCAATCTCCGGCGGTGTGTCACCCTCAGGATAGTAGAAGATATCCTCATCGCTGATTTCGAGAATTAATCCTTCCGCAAACTCGTCAACAAAGCCCAGCCAGTATATGTTCTGGGTCACGTCAACGATGGTGATGTTTTGCCCCGCGGTGATGGGCAGCCCATGAGAGGTCATCCCCTCGGTTACTCTAAGCTTCAGATAATCTTCCGCAACGCTGAAATATTCCAGAGCTACTGTCCCTCCTAACGGTTTCCAGGTCGCCAGAATATCTGCGTTGGGACTGTCACTCAGCGGCCTCGTGCCACCGTAGAAAATACCCTTATCGGTAACGGCGAAGAGAAGCTCTGTATCCGGTTCATAGGCCAGGGCGAAGGCCGGAGTCTGCACCCAGTTAACGTCCTGGCTGGGCGGAAGTCCGATCAACGGTTTCCAGCGATTGGCGTTGCGGGTCATGTATATGCCATCATCCGTGGCCGCCCATAAGGTTTTGGTATTTACGGGATGACCTAAGATATCGTAAGTTCCCGGTTTGTCAACCCCCTCTTCCGCATCGAAATTCATTCCGCTGGCGCGCAGCATGAACGTATCACCCGCGGCCAGGCTCCAGAAAGGCCCGTATTCGGTACCCACCCAAATGGTATCGAGCGCTTCACCATATTCCGCACGGGTGAACAGACAATTCAGATTGGAGCGTCGGTTATAATTGGTGGAATCAAAGCCATCGTAGGTTCCATCCACGTCAGGGAGACCAGCGATGGATGGCTGCCAGTTCAGCCCACTGTCGTAGCTCTTAAATAGAGCCCCATTGCAAGCAGCGAACAAGATGAGCGAATCCGGGTTGAGTGACGAGTCGGCGGGTGCAGATATGTCGTTGATATAGGCATCTTCGGTGATTAGATAAGCGTATTCACTCACCAACTGGCAGGTGGCAGACAGAGGATAATATCCCGTAAAGAATCCCTCGGCATATGCCCAAAACAGCTGCGTATCACCGACGTTGATGCTGTCCGCGTTCACTTGCCCCGAAGAACTGTTCATAACCGCAGGGTGGCGGCTCAGCGGGATACCCGCGCTGGCGCTTAGCGCGAAAATAAAAACACACAACATGACGCCAAGCATGATCCACGAAGTTTTCATCGGGGCTCCAAAGGATGGTCGTAAGACTCTAACGAGATAGTTCGCTCGTCTAACGAAGTGATCCATTCGGACTAGCGAATTATTGCGACGGTTAAGGTTGTGGTTAACTGTCATCGTCATCTCCCTGGCCATAAGGCTCTCACGAGCGGAAGAAAGTTTTCCATTTTAGATTCTGATTCAGGTCGTAAGACTCTAACGAGTCCTAAGAGTCTCACGAAAGGTTAATTTCTACCTGAAAAGATCAGAAGGTAAACCGTAACGAGAAACGGTGAACGTTATCGAGAATTGTATAATTGGAGAAGGCGTAATCTATTCCCAATCGGTAACCGGACATGGGGGCGCTGATCCCCGCACCGGCATTCAGGCCGGCTGTATCATGGCGGAAGATGTACCCCACCCGCAGGAAGGCGGCTTCCATGTAGGCGTACTCTGCTCCCAATTGCAGCCGCTCGTAATTATCCGAGGGGTGTACACCGTCCAGTGCGATAGTCAACCGCTGGCTGAACGATTTGTAAGGCTCCATGGCCATGCCGAAAGCGAATTCGATGGGCAAGTCGTACTTCAGATACTCAGATTCATCGGCTAAGGGAACGCCGTTGTCGTAGTCCTGATAGGTATCTGGCAGGCTGAATTTACTGCCGAAGTTCTTAATACTCATTCCCATACGCAAAGTCTTAAAGCCGGTGTCATAGAGCAGACCGACGTCTACGCCGAAGACGGAGGTGGAGGATACCCAGAGATCCTCGTGAATCCAGCGCATGTTTCCACCGATGGAGAACTTATCTGTCAAGCGCCTTGCATAGGAAAAGCCCAATGCGAAATCAGACACGGAGAAGGTCTCTCCGCTGGTGCCCTGCTGGTCGTCCACGGTGGTTACGTCCATTTTGCCGGAATCCAGGTAGATAAAATGCACTCCGAACACACCGAAGGAACCGAAATTATGTACCAGACCAGCTCCATACAAGTTGATATCAACAAACCAGGGGGCATAACTGGCAATGAAACTCGACTTCTTCACATTCACCAGGCCAGCCGGATTTCCGAAAATGGCACCCGCATCATCGGAAGTCGCCATAGTGGCACTGGCCATGGCAACCGAACGTGCATCCAGGCCGATCTTCAAAAATTGCGCGCCCATCGTTCCGACCTTGGCGAACTCCTGTCCCTGGGCGGATAAAGCCAAACTCAGAAACAGGACGACCCATAAGGCCTTCCGGGTCAGCAAGCCTTTGCGTAGCATGATCAATTCTCCTCCCACATCGTGGAACTAAGTCCCCTCATGGATGGATTCCAATCTATGGTTTATCGTGCGATGACGAATTTTCCCAATTTCTTATCTGATTCGGTTTCGACCACGTATAGATAAAGTCCCGATACCACGGACTGCACATTCTTGGACAACAAATCCCATACTTCCGTGTCCGTTCCATTCGTGTGATCCAGCGTCTGGACGATGTCTCCTGCCAGCGTCAGGATGGTAATCTTGCAGGCCGGCGGCAGGTTGATGAAACGGATGATACTCTCGTAGCGCGCTTCGAAGAGGTTGGTGCCACGATAGGGATTCGGCACGACCTTGACGTGATCGAGGTTCGTATAGGTGCTATAACCACCTGGCGGAGGATTACCACCGGTGTCCCCGCCTTCTTCTTCGCCGAAATACGCCTGCGGATACACTGCCATGGGCGCGCCGCTGGAGGGGTCTTTCAAATAATTGGCCCGTGCGGACTCCTGGGGTAAAAACTCAGGAGTTTGTTCGGTCGCCGGTTTGTAAGAATCGTAGGAGACCACCGCATAATAATAGGGCACGCTGTTTATGGGCTTTTCGTAGGTCGTCCCCCACGGTGTTACGCCACCCGTGTCCACGAAGGCGTGCTGCAAGTTATCCAATTCAATCGGATCATCATTCAGCGTATCCCCCTCAGTGTTGACGACGTAAACCGCACTGTCAGCCAGAATGTCACAGGCATAGATCATTTGCCAACCGGTCGGCGCATAAGCCGCACGGTAAACCTTGTAACCTTCGAAATCAGAATAACCCAACAATGGGTCAGGCTCAAACTCAGCGTGATTATCCCAGGCCAGACGAATACCACCTTCTATCCCGGTATAGTTCAGGTTGGGTATAGGCGGCGGTACGGGCAGCACCCAATGCAGATCGGAGTCGAAATCCGATGGCTCTGCAGGGCTGCTGTTCAGCGATCCGGAATAATAGGCGATCATGGCTTGATCGGCGGCATGTCGCAATCCTTTCAATCCCTGGCCGATGCAGAAGGCATAGACGAAGCGCAGTGACTCACCGGCGGGGAACACAAACGGCCCCGTGGAAGTCAGCCAGCGGTAATCGAAAGTCGGCGCCCCGATCTCACGGGGATTGGGGATGAATTTGAAGCCCATACCCGCAGAATGCGATGCCGACATGTATTCGTATTTTTCATCATCGTTCCCGGGATCGCTGTTCCAGTTCCACCACTGATGAGCGTGGGGACGCGGCAGGGTGTCGTCTTCCGTGGTGTAATAGGGTTCATGCGGTGTGTAAATCAGCCGTCCCCCGGTCCAACCGTCGCAGGGAATCTGCAGGTTCCTCTCACCTGTGTCATTACCCTGAATAGCGTTGTTATCGCCGTCGTAAATCATGGACATATTTCGACTGATAAGCCAACCGTGCAGAGTCAATCCGGTCTTGGCATCAACCAGTGGCTGCCCTTCCCATTCGCCAGCCTGCCCCAGAATCACCGGCCCGTTGTCATCTAGATAAATCTGGTACTCATCCCAGACTCCGTCAGGTTCAATAAGGCTGGGATTGTAGTTGGGATTATCCGGATTTGACCATCCGTAGGGGATACCCCATTCGTCATAACCGTCCAAACCATCGCCATCCAGATCGAGGGGATCTACAACGTCAAGCATATCCGTGTCAGTATCCGGGCCATCCCAACCGTCGTAGTCTACGTTATCATCAATGTGCGGCTCGGTGGGATCCAATCCGGCGACGTCATTGTCAAACACCCAGGCCACGTAGAAATTGGACAACGAGCCAAGGTCTCCATTGTTCATCACCTTGGATTCAATGGCGAAGAAATCATTGTACTCCGGCATAGACCAGGTCAAAACTCGCTGCTCCACTTTGATCCCCAATGGAAAATGCGTCGCAGAGACGGTGGCGAAATCATCGAAAATCACCCGTGAATCCTGGATGGATTTCCCAGCTCCCAGGAAGAAGGGATCGTCATCGGAGGGATGAAATTCGTAATCCCCGTAATCCGCATGGGAACAACGCTTTTTACCCTGAACCAGAGCGCCCACCCAAAAGCGCCCCTCATAGATGTAGTCATTTCCCGACCCACCGGGCCACTCGCCGGAAGGGAGATTTGCATCTGGGTCACCATACCGTCCAAAATTAGAGAGAGCGGTCCAGATGTTGCTCACGTCCAACACCATGTTTTTGTCGTTTGCCTCATTCCCCGTTAATTCTCGAACCGGACCCACTTTTCCGGTATCGGACGAAGTTCTGGCAAACGCTACCGAGGCGATGAGCATCACGCCGAGAATTAGAACGACCCAGCGATTCATTTTATGCTCCATTTGTATAATTTGGCCGATTGACTATCGGTTTGCAGCTTCAGTATCTAAAACTCGAATTTGGCTCCAATGCGAATCAAACGTTCCTGTCCATAAACTGTCGGATTATCGTACGGACCATCCGCATCGTAGATGCGATTGCCGTTTTCATCCACCTGCAAGGCATACCATTCTTCATCGTCAATGTCCAGGATATTCAACTTGTTGAACAGGTTACGCACTTCGATGAAGACCTTGGTGTAGAGCTTATTCCAGCGGAATCCCTTGTCAGCGATCATATCCACGTTCAAGGTGTAGGGCATACGCTCAGTATTCTCGTATTTCCATTTATCCTGGTCCCTGGTCGGTGGACTCCAGGGCATACCACTGCCGTACTCGATAATGAAGTTGAACCCGAGATTGTCTGTATGTGGAATTCCGAAGAAGGTTTCGTTGTCCAGAGTCCGCAGATCAACATTAGCCGTTATGGTGTGGCGCTGATCCCAATCCAGAAAGGTCTCGGTGGTCGGAACGTTATTACCCTCCCAGATCGTAACGTAGTCCGCCGTCGGCGAGGAGTTCTTACCCCTGGCGAAGGAATATGTATAGGTCGCCGTGCCGGACAAGTAGCGGTGACGCGGCCGGATCACGGTAACCTCGAAACCCCGCACGTTTCCATAGTCGGTGTTGTCATAGATACCGTACCAGTTCGAAGCGGAATAGTAGATCTGGCGTGTATCCGTCAAGCCGGTAATGTCCTTGAAGAAGCCGGTCACGTTCAAGACCAGGTCGTTGGCGAACTGGTGCTTAACGCCCAGCTCGTAAGACGTAGTCTGTTCCGGCTCCAGGTTGGCGTTGCCCATCCTCGGGTAAGCTCCGAAGAGCTGGAACGTCAGGTTTTCGAAGAGGTAACTAAAACGCGGTACCTGGAAGTAGCGGCCGTAGTTGAAGTACAGAACGTCTCGGTCGGTGATAGGGTGGGAGATGCCCAAACGAGGCGACCAGGCGTACTTGGCATCAATGCTGGTGGGATTCTTGATCACTCCGC
This sequence comes from uncultured bacterium, assembly GCA_964533705.1. GTDB lineage: Bacteria > Electryoneota > B3-LCP > B3-LCP > B3-LCP > CAZHMN01. The sequence continues at coordinate 1,476 of CAZHMN010000009.1, read as the reverse complement.
CCGTCGTGATGTCAACGACCGGATCGGTGATGTCTGAAGGATAGTTGTCGTAGTTGGCATCGAAGTAATCGAAGCGGAGACCGGCGTTGACGATCAATCCCTCAAATTCCATCTTATCCTGAGCATAGGCGGCGAAACTATAGGGATATACCGTGTAATCCTCGCCGTAGATGTTGCCACCCGAAGCCGCGTCAACGTCGTACACCATGATGTCGTAGTAACTGCCCTCCACACCTAACTTAAGCTGGTGATTTTTATTGATCTGGCTGGTAATGTGGTACTGCGCGTTGTAGGTGTATTTCTCATCCTCGTGCCAGCGATCCCGATGGTACGTATTCCCGATTCCGTATTTGAAAAACCCGTCATCGTCTTTCTCGCCAACGCCGAACATGGGCAGCTCGGTCATGGGTATCCACAGGGAATCAGGACCGACTTCCGAAGCGTCCACGTACCCGTTATGATTCTCGTCCGTGTACAGGTCTTTATCGGGCCCGTAGTAAACATAATCCCAGATTCCGTTTCCGTTCAGGTCTTCAGGGCTGCTGTCAAAACGACCGTCGCCATCTAAATCCTCGGTCGTTACTATGCCGTCACCCTCACCGTAGTCACCCGTTCCCGGGATGCCATCTAAGCCATTGTCCCAGCCGAAATGCTCATTTGGATTCAGATTCGGTTCAAGCTCATAATCCAACTGGCCGTTGCTGTTCAAGTCCTCGGTGTATTGAATAACGCCGTCGCCATTGACGTCATTCCACACGTAGGTCGCACCATCCCCCGTATAGGTCAATTCACCCATGTCGAAACGGCCGTCACCATCCTGATCCTCGTTGGTCGTCTCGATAATATTCCACTTCAGGTAGGTGCGATAACGGCTGAGACGGACTTCGTAAAACGTCCTCTCGCTCAGGGTATGAGTGAGCGTGAAGCCGAATTGATCAGAACGGGCCTCGAATTCGGGGGTATGGTCCATCATGTCGAACTGATCCAGATCGCCGTCGTGATTCAGATCCTCGGTATCCAATACGCCGTTGCCGTTGATATCATTCCATTCGCTGGATTCTTTGATCCCGTCTCCATCGAGATCAACCCACTCTTCGTAGGTTCCGTTTCCATTTAAGTCGTTCCATTCGGTATCCAACTGGCCGTTGCCGTACCAGCTTGACAAGGCGCTGTCTTTCAGGAAATCGGGATTCAAATCCTCGATGGTCGTCTGCCGATAGAGGTTGTAATCGTACCCACCCCGATCGAACTGTTTGTAATCATTTGTATAGTATATCCCATTAAGAGCTAATCTTACCTTCGGCGTAGGGTTGTAGGTCAACTTCCCCTGCAGGGTCAACGGTTCAAACTCATCACCGGGGAACCGACCGTAATCGTGCGAATATTCGCCAGATCCGAAGAATTTCAGATTCTTGGTAAATGGCACCGGCCCTCCGAAGGAACCCTCAAAATTCCAGAGCTGCTCATGCCAGGGAT
>CAZHMN010000008.1:0-54659 GCA_964533705.1 uncultured bacterium | reverse complement strand
GCGGCATCCAGTGCTTCTGCCACCTCGGGCGGATAATCCAGAGCATCAGCACTTAAATCCGTGAAACTGATGCAAACTAAAGCGGATAGCAGGAATATGCTCAGATGCCCAGGCAAAGTAATTCTACTCATGATACAGCGTTGTTTTCTTCTCAAAACTCAGGAAAATCTGTCGAGATTAATCCTTGACAGCCGATTTCTCGACCCGGTGCCCCTGAATTAAATCCCAGAAACTCTCCCCCATTCCCGTCCCTTCAATGCCGAAAAAGTCGGCCACAGTGGCGCCCAGATCGGCGAAGGTGCTGCGTATCCCGATATTCGTATTCCCTTTTACCCGATCACCATATATAAGGATCGGCACGTATTCCCGCGAATGATCCGTGGAAGTTGTAGTGGGATCGCAGCCGTGATCCGCCGTCAGGACGAGAGCGTCACCGGGCTTCAGGGATCCCATCAGCGAGGGGAGAAAAGCGTCAACCTCTTGTAAACCCCGATAGTAGCCCTCCGGGTCGTTGCGATGCCCCCAGAGCATGTCGAAATCAACCAGATTGGTGAAGATTAGACCGCCCACCTCGCTCTGGATGGCTTTTAGCGTCTCTTCCAGCCCCTGCCGATTGGATTTGGTGTGAATCGCCCGGGTCAAGCCCCGCCCGGCGAAGAGATCCTCGATCTTGCCGATACCCAGCACTACAATACCGGCTTTTACGAGCAAATCCAGGGCGGTATCACCCGGCGCTTGAAGCGAAAAATCCCTGCGGTTGGCGGTCCGCGTGAAGCTGCCCGGTTTGCCGACGAAAGGCCGCGCGATAATTCTGCCGACCGCGTCCTTCCCGGACATGATCTCCCGCGCGATTCCGCAGATGCGATAAAGCTCCTCTAACGGAATCACTTCTTCATGAGCGGCAATCTGGAGTACGGAATCGGCGGAGGTATAGAGAATCGGTGAGCCTGTTTTTAGGTGCTCTTCACCCAACCGGTCAATAATCTCAGTCCCCGAAGCGGCCACGTTGCCGAGATAACTGCGCCCCGTTTCAGCCTGAAGCCTGCTGATAATCCTATCGGGGAAACCATTCGGATAAGTGGGCTGCGCCTGGGTGGCGATGTAACCCATCAGCTCCCAATGACCGGTGATGCTGTCCTTGCCCGGGGCCTTTTCAGCCATCTTCCCGTAGGCGGCCAATGCATTTCCATCGTTGGAAAGTCCTTTAAGCGGGGCAATCTTGCCGAGTCCCAGAGCTTCCAAATTCGGCAATTCAAGCCCGCCGACAACCCTGGCCAGGTTGCCGAGAGTGTTCGATCCACTGTCGCCGTATTTCTCAGCGTCGGGCAGTGCTCCGATGCCCGCGCTGTCCAGAATCAGGATGATCAAACGGCCCGGCGCAAACCTCATTTACTCTGCGAATCGGGATTACTGCACTTGCAGACTTTTTGCATTCTGGCCCGGAAACTATAACTTCCCGACGATGTCAGTGTTGGGGTGATCATCTTGACATAGCTCAGAGGAACCCCACATTGCGGACAGATTGCCTGTTGCTTAGACTGAGCCTTGGCGACCTTCTCGCCGAACGTCTGTGCTTTTGCCATGTATCCCTCGAAATTTTTCTCTTAGCAAAATAGGGCTTTGCGCCCGGTTATAATATAACATTTCCTGAGGCAAAGTCAATAAAAAATCCGCTCTATCGCAAACGAGCGGATTGTTTAAAATCAACGTTTTATTTCGATCAATTATCGTCAGGCGTGGTTGATACCTGGTTGATCCGCCAGTAATCGTCTTCCACGGGGATGGGAATGGAGTCGGTTCCGGGCGGCTCCGGGAGATGATGAGTGGCCGTATCAACGCCGGATTCGTAGGAGGTAAGCAATTCCTCGGCAGGATCATACAGCATCGCGGGCTCACTGACCTCAAGGTTCTCACTGGTGGTGCCTCTTTCCGCTGTCATTCCCGATGGGGTGGCAGGATTCATTAATGTGGGATCGTTCGCATTCTGACCGCCTGGCTGGAAAATGATCAGGCCACAGATAACCGCGACGGCAAAACCCGATGCCAGGGCTGCAAAACGGGGCAACAGACTCGGCGTCCATTCGGGTTTTTTCAGCCCCCGTTCCAACCTGTTGATTTCCCGTCTTACATTGGCGGCGAAATACGGGGAAACCTCCAACTGGGGCAGATTAAGCAGTTCCTGCCTGATCGCATCGCTTTGTGCTGTATAGCGCTGACAATGCGTGCAGCTACGCCCGTGCTCTTCAAGAGCCTTCTTTTGCTCAGCATCCAGATTGCCGGTGATCAGATCGGCGTATCTGTTTTCAAATTCTTCGCAGCTTACTTTCATCATCGGTCAACACATCCCTCCAGCCCGTATCTTCTCTTAACCCCCGATCCTCATTGACCTCCACGTTTCGTGTTCACCTCTTTGAACAAAATCTCTTTAGGTCGGGTTCCCACTTGGTGAAATTTTTTGCACCTTTTTCATAGCTTTGAAATTGAAAGGAATCATATTCTCCCCTTAAGGCGCTTCTGAATCTGCGTTCTGCCCCGGTTAACCCGGGATTTCACCGTTCCCAGAGGCACATTCAAGATCTGGCTGATTTCCTCGTAGGACAGATCCTGCAGGTCTCGCAATATAATAACTTCCCGAAAATAAACCGGCAATTTTGTGATCTCCTTCAAAATCAGATTTTTGCTCATCCTGCCTTCAACCTGCTTCTCAACGTCAATACTCGTGTCCGGGATTTCGTAATCTCTCTCCGTCTCACTGCGCTGTGAAATTGAGAAAAAATTCCGAATTTTACGCCGCCGAAGTTCGGTGCGAGCCAGGTTGCCAGCAATCGTGTAAATCCAGGTCGAAAAGCGCGCAATCTCCTTGTAGCGATGCTTATTGCGATATACCCGCAAAAAAGTTTCCTGCACGATGTCTTCCGCCGTGATGCGATCACCCAACAGCCTGCCGACGAAGTTGATCAACTGCCCCTGATAGCGATGCACAATTTCATCGAAAGCGGTGAAGTCATCCGCCTGGAAACGGGCAATCAGAACTTCGTCCGTGCACTCCGTCAAGTTTACTTCCTGCGAGGGATCCTTGGCTTTATCGCTGTCATTCATGGTTTTAACAAATTCTCCGTCAGGGTTCGCAGGATGTAATCATCCTGAACGGCGGACGTTTTTCGCAACTTATCCGCTTGAGCTAGAATCTCGATGGACCGGCCCAGCTCGGCGCGCGTGTAATTGCGAAGATATTGTCTGTATCGTTTCTCTAAGAACTGCGGCTTGATGTTTAACTGCTCCTGCCACTTCCAGTTGGGAATACGCTTTTCCTGAAGATATTTCATTCGGTACATCGCCCAAATCTGCCGGTATAGCAGCGAAATCAGCATTCCAGCATCGAACTTGCGCTGCAGCAACTGCTCTGTGACAAGCCGGGCTTCAGCTTCATTTCGCTTTCCCAGAGCCTGCAGAAGCTTAAATACATCCACTTCACGGGTAAAAGCGGTGCAAGCTTCCAAATCCTTTGGCTCAAGGATTCTCTTGTCTCCAACGTAAAAGATCAATATTTCGAGCTTCGAAAGCAGATCCCGCAAACTGGGATTCGTGTCGGTCAGCATTCTGTCCATAGTGGCATCTGGAATTTCCTTGCCAAATTCAGCGGCAAAATTCCTCAGGTGCTCTTGCAGTTGCTGCGGAGTGGAAAATGGAAATGCAACAGACGTGCTGGTTTCGGCCACCATTTTGTAAAAGGATTTCTTAAAATCGGGATTCTCTTCAATCATAACAAAGATGAGATCCTGGGGCGGCTGACGCAAAGCGCTTTCGATCAGTTTGGTCACTCCTTTGTTGCGCAATACCCTGCCCACTCCTTTCAGCACAACAACGCGGCGCGAAGCGAGCAGAGGCAGTGAAGTCAGAGCGTCCCCAAAAACGCTCCAGTCCATGTCATCGGCATCCGAACGAAAGACGTTCCAATTAAAATCCTCTGAGCCCGCCTCCAGGGCCACCTCCTTCAGCCTCCTCAGCGCACGCTCAATCAGGACGTCTTCCGGGCCATAAAAGAAATAGGTGGGCTGCAGCCGACCTTCATCCAGATCCTTCATAAAGGAGTGGTAATTCAGTGTCGCCGCTTCGTTAATCATCAGTTCTCAACCTAAAGCGAACAGGTTTATTACGTCAATACAAATCCGACCAGACCAGCGAGGAAAAGATAAACGGAGAATTTCCAGAGTTTGCGCTTGATGACCATTTTTAACAGCACATCTATAGCCAGATACCCAGATACGAAGGCGGTGAGCGCTCCGGCCAAATAGGGCAACACGTCATGCGCGGCAATTCCGCTGATTTCCCCGAGCTCTAAAAGCGAAGCTCCGAAAATCGCCGGAATCGAGAGCAAAAATGAAAACCGAGCCGCCTTATCCGGATTTAAGCCACTGAATATGCCGGCCGCAATGGTCGAACCGGAACGCGATATCCCCGGTATAATGGCCAATCCCTGTGCCACGCCGACCAGCAGGCTTCGTGGGATTGTCAGCCGGGCTTCGGTGTTCTCCTGCAAACGAATCCGGTCGGACAGAAAAAGCAGGATCGCGGTCACCCACAACATCGAAGCGACCACCCGCGGCATCCCAAAGAGCATCTTAAACTGATCGCGGAAGACGAAACCGATGAGGGCAGTTGGTATTGTAGCAATAACGAGCATGAAAATCCAGCGGCGTCCCTCAACTTCACCCGAGCCTTTCAAGGCCGAGCCGACAATCTGGCCAATATCTTGCCGAAAGTAGATGACGACGGCCAGCAGCGTCCCCAGATGCATCAGCAGGTCGAAAGCGAGCTGAGGCCCCTGAAACCCCAGGAGGTGCTGCGACAAGACCAGATGGCCTGAACTGGATACAGGCAGGAACTCGGTCAATCCCTGAACCAGCCCCAACAGGATAGCTGATAGATAATCCATTATTTTCCAGGTGCCGCTGTTTGTCTATCAGGCAGCAATGCCAGAGCTGCGAACATGCGACCCGCTTTCTTCCCATCTCCCCGATAGCTATAAAAGAGCTCCGGCAGGCAACAGGTGCACCGGCCATCCGACATAATGGCATCCTCAGCGACGCCGGAATTCACCAACTGCCGGAGATTCTCTCCCCGTAGATCGAGAAAATAACGATCACTCCGTCCCTTGCGAAGGACGGATTGATCGAAACGGTCTGCCACTTCAGGTCCCACTTCATAGCATTCAGAGCAGATGCAGGGGCCCAGGAGGGCGGTGAGACCATTCGGGGCTATACCAAACCGTTGCCCCAGAAAATCAACCCCTGTTGATGCTATGCCATCAGCCGTACCGCGCCAACCGGCGTGCAGCAGAGCGATGCAACGCCTCTTCCGGCTCCATAGGTAAATGGGAAGGCAATCAGCGACGACGGCCGTGAGCACTACTCCGGGCTGATCCGTCGCCAGACCGTCAACACCGGTAAGGTGCGCGGTTTTATCCACGTATGCAACTAGATTTCCGTGAACCTGTTCTGCACTGGCAATCGAACAGCTCTTTAAACCGATCTTGTCAACGAGCTTTTCCCGCAGTTGCTCACGGTCAAAGATCTCGTCAGGCTGGTAAAAAGACCGCAGAGTGAGGGCGGCAATTATTCCATCTGCAAAGGTATTATATAAAACATAATCCTCAAATTCGACGTAATCCGCAATAATCACCGAGCATTCCAATTAGAGTTACCTAAAACTTCATTCATGCTTCCCGTGCGGTAACCTTCGAGATCCAGCGATACGTATTTATACCCCGCTTCCCTAATCGCTTCAACGACGCGGTTGCGTAAATCCCCTTCCAAAAGTCTATTGATTTCATCCTGCCCAATCTCGATGCGAGCCGTATCGCCGTGATGCCGCACTCGGATCACGCGGAAACCCAAATCATAAAGAGCCGATTCAGCTTGATCAACTCTCTTCAAGGCCTCTTCCGTGATCGTCTTCCCGTAGGGAAAGCGAGAGGCCAGGCAGGCGAAAGAGGGCAGATTCCAGGTCGGGAGACCCAGTGCTTTCGATCTCTGGCGAATGTCATCCTTCGTGAATCCGCATTCCCGCAGCGGACTGCGAACCTGCATCTGTTTCAGAGCAGCCATGCCGGGACGGTGATCGTCCAGATCATCGTGAGTTGATCCGTCCACCAGCCAGCTGAGTTCTTCTGCAACGGCTATCTCAGCGATATGCTGAAAGAGGTCCAACTTGCAGTAATAACACCGGTTAGGCGGGTTCTGGACGAATTGAGGGATCTCAGTTTCCTTCGATTCGATCGTGATCTGGCGTGCGCCGATTTGCCGCGCCAATTCCTGCGCCCTCTGGCGTTCCCGCGCCGGATAAGCTGGCGATGATGCCGTGACGGCCAGTGCGTTGGAACCAATTTCATCGGCGGCGATTTTGAACAGGTACGTCGAATCCACTCCGCCGGAATAGGCGATGGCCATCGAACCCATCTCGCGGATCATCCGGCGTAGTTTTTGTTCCTTTTCTAGTGGGGTCATTGAAGATAAGCTTTCGCAACGTCGTGGGGGGATTTTAACTCTTTAAAATTGCCATTTTCAAAGACCAGAATATACATAGCCTTGTTTATTCGATCATTTTCGTCAAATTCGAGATTGATGCGTTCACCATCGAACTCGCCAACTTCAAGGAGTGTCCTGCATATTCCACGGGGACTTAAAATCCCCGGCGATCGCAGGGCTACCGACAAGAAATTGAAAGCATCCCACCCTAACAGGTTGTCGCGGTTCAGCAATCCTCCCGTTTTCGACCGAAAATCTTCAGAAAAACCCGAATCCTGGGCGATTTTAGGCGAAGCGGAAAAATGAGCGGGGAAGATGATCCCGTTCATATACCGCCAATCCGATTCCAGCGTGATGAACTCCTGGCAACTTGCGTCGCCGATGAGATGATTTTTAAAACCGCTGGCAGCGACCTGGGGCGTCAAGAGGGAGATTTCCTCCCCTTCGATGGGAATGTACAGAACGTCGAAATAATTTATAGGCGAGCCGTAAACTCCCAGGAGTGAATCCAGGAGCGTGTCCGCTTCCACCTCTTCGGTATATTCTTCTAAAAAGTACAGTTCCTCCTCAGGCTCTTCATCCCAATCAATCAGTTTCTGAACCTGCTCTTCATCGAGTTCAAAGTCTTCCCCGAGCCTGGCGGCGCCGATTTGAATGAATTGATCCAACTGGCGTTTGTAGTTACTGGCGCCCTGGTAATACCACTGTACCAGAACGACTTCACCCCCGAGGTTTTCAAATTGGGCGGTGAAACCTTCCACCCGTTGATTGGCGGCTTCGCTGGCCGGGGCCAGAATCACTGCCTTTTCGGCTTCGAGATCAGAACGAGCATAGGCTGCGGCAATCATGCCTTCCAGCCGGTAATCGGCCATCAATTGAAACACGCCTTCACCGATATTCGCCAAACCGTTATCCTGCGCGGCAGGGACGATCAAAGGCACATTTTCCTCGCTGGCTACGGCGGCAATGGCGGCGGTACAGGGTCCGTGAAGGTCGCCGATTAAAGCAATGACTCCATCGTTCGCAATCAAATCCTGCGCGGCTTTCACGGCTTCAATGACGTTGCCTCCGCTGTCCCGAGTGATCAAGGCGATGTCATGGGGTATTTTTTTTCGGACTGTCTCAAAGGCCGCTTCTATGCCCGATAAAACGCTCCCGCCGATGGCGGCGTTCGGCCCGGATAATTCGAGAATAATCCCGATCTTGATGGGTAGCTTGAACCCCTGTTGGACGCTCTTCAACTCATCCTGAATCCTCCGTGACGTCACCCATTTCAGAAGGGATTCTCTTTCCGTGTAATCGAGGTAACTCTCGAAAATCCCCGCCAGTTTGCGGCGCGCCAGGGCATTCAATTCGTTATCGTCGGTGGTCTGAGCAGTCGTCAACAACTGCCAGGCGGATTCAAAGTAATCCTTTTGAAGAAAAGCGACCTCGCCCAGCAGGTAATGGGCGTGCGGGGCATATTTGCTGTGAGGATACTGATCAATCAGCCGATGAGCCGTTTTTGAGGCATCTTTCAGGTCTTTTTCGTGAAGGTAGCATTTGCCCAGGAGCAGCAGGGCGCTGACGCGGTAATTCGAATAAGGGGAACTGATGATGCCTTGCAGATCAGTGATTGCGGATTTGTAACGCCCCCTTTCGAACTTACTAAGCGCCGTCAGCCAGAGCGATTCCTCGTCTGCCGCTGCGCCAGCAGGATAACAATGCAGAAGGGAGACAAACAGAAGCAAAGGCACCAACAAAATGGTAGAGCGAAGGTTCATTCTACAGTCACACTTTTAGCCAGATTTCTGGGTTGATCAACGTTACAGCCGCGCAGAACGGCGATATAATAAGCCAGCAGTTGTAAAGGAATAACGGACAGAATGGGCATCAAAAAGTTCATAGTTCGGGGAATTTCCAGGATGTAATCGGCCTTCCCCGCCATCTCCTGATCCCCCTCGGTACAGATGGCGATCACGATACCCTCCCGGGCCTTGACTTCCTCGATGTTAGAGAGGACTTTTTCGTAAGTACCATCTTGCGTGGCGATGAAAACCACGGGCATATTTTTGTCAATTAGAGCGATAGGCCCGTGTTTCATCTCGGCGGCAGGGTAGCCTTCAGCGTGAATATAGCTGATTTCTTTTAGCTTTAGAGCCCCCTCTAAGGCGATGGGGTAGTTATAGCCTCGTCCCAGATAAAGGAAGTTGCGGGAATCCTTGAACCTCTCCGCGAGCCGTTTGATGGGCTCCACGTTATCAAGGATTTTTCCGACCAGCTTGGGGAGTTGCTTCAATTCCCGCACTATCCAGCGTCCCTGCGCTGAAGAAATCCCCTTCCTCCTTCCTAATAGAATGGCTAAAAGGGCCAGCACCGTCACCTGAGACGTGAACGCCTTGGTCGAAGCTACGCCGATTTCAGGTCCGGCGTGGATGTAAATGCCCGCTTCTGTTTCCCGGGCGATGCTGGAGCCTACGACGTTACAAATACCCAGAGTAACGGCTCCCTTACGCCTGGCCTCTTGCAAAGCCGCCAGCGTATCGGCGGTTTCACCCGACTGGCTGATGGCAATGACGATGGTTCCTTCGTCCACAATGGGATCTCGATATCGAAATTCCGAAGCGTATTCGACTTCGACGGGAATACGAGCGAATTCTTCCAGCACGCATTCACCGATTAATCCCGCATGCCAGGACGTCCCGCAGGCGACGATGATGATGCGTTTCGCTTCCACCAACTTATCCACGTACTGGTTGATGCCCCCCAGCTTGGTTGTGCCCTCCTCTTCCAGCAAACGGCCTCGCATGGAATCTTCGAGAGTACGGGGCTGTTCCATGATTTCCTTCAGCATAAAATGATCGTAGCCGCCCTTTTCGATCTCTTCCAGGTCAATGGTGATCTGCTCGATCGTCTTCATAACTTTCCGGTTGGCCAGGGTGCGATGTTTGATGCTGTCGGCTTTGATTAAAGCCACTTCCTCGTCATCGAGGTAAACGACGTTTCGGGTATGCTGGACGATGGCCGCCAGATCGGAAGCCACGAAGTTCTCGCCTTCGCCGATGCCGATGATCAAGGGGCTGCCCATGCGCGCCGCGACGATGCGGTCGGGTTCTTTGTCGCAGATGACCGCCAGTCCGTAGGTTCCCCGCACCTGGGCTAATGCCATCTGGACGGCTTCCAATAAATCGCCGTTATAGGTATCCTCAATCAAATGCGCCAGGGTTTCCGTATCGGTTTCAGTGCGAAATTTGTGGCCTCTCTTCTCAAGCCGCTGACGGAGCGCGGTATAATTCTCGACTATACCGTTGTGAATTAGAGCGATATGTCCCTTGGAATCTATGTGAGGGTGAGCGTTCTCCTTCGACGGGATCCCATGCGTTGCCCAGCGCGTATGCCCCAATCCCAACGTTCCCGGCAATGAACAGCCGTTCAGCGCCTCCTCCAACTGTGCAATTTTGCCCACTTCCTTTTTCACCTGAATCTTTCTCTGGTTCATGATGGCTAAACCGGCGGAATCATATCCCCGGTATTCCATGCGCCGCAGCCCGGATATCAGGATGGGCACAGCTTCTCTTTTGCCAATATATCCGATTATTCCGCACATCTTCCCTCCCGGAATGTGCTCTGGTTATGATAATATTTTCCTAATCCGTTCTTTTGTTGATCAGATTTCACTGAATTTATTCCCATTCCACCGTCGCCGGAGGTTTGGACGAGACATCGTAAACAACGCGATTGATCCCTCGGACTTCATTGATAATTCGGTTCGCCACTCTGGCCAGTAAATCCCAGGGGAAACGGGTAAAGTCCGCTGTCATCCAGTCGTGCGAATCAACAGCCCGGAGAGCGACGACTCGTTCATAGGTGCGCTCATCCCCCATCACCCCGACGGATTTCACCGGCAGGAGCACCGCCAGAGCCTGAGAACTTCGGTCATACCAGCTGGCTTTCTTGAGCTCCTCGATGAATATTTTATCCGCCCGGCTGATCAGATCCAGATTCTCCGTTGTTACTTCGCCCAAAATCCGCACCGCCAATCCCGGTCCGGGAAAGGGATGCCGCCTCACCAACTCGTCATTTAAACCCAACTCTTTGCCGACAGCCCGGACTTCATCTTTGAAAAGTTCTTTTAGGGGTTCAATCAATTTCAGGTTCATCTTTTCCGGCAGGCCGCCGACGTTATGGTGGCTCTTGATGGTCGCCGAAGGGCCACCTTTAGCCGAGCGACTTTCGATTAAATCGGGGTAAAGCGTCCCCTGCGCTAAAAAATCCACCTTGCCCAGGCTCCTGGCTGTCTCCTCGAAGACGGCTATGAATTCACGACCGATGATCTTGCGCTTCTCCTCGGGATCAATGACGCCCGCCAGAGCATCCAGGAAGCGCCCCCGAGCATCAGCGACGATTAGATCCATTCCGAACTGATCCCTGAACAGGGATTCCACCTGCTCCCTTTCGCCCAACCGCAGCAAACCATTATCAACCAGGACGCAATGCAAGTTGGATCCAATCGCTTTATATAGAAGCACCGCGGTCACGGAGGAATCCACGCCGCCGGAGAGGCCGCATACTACCTGCCCCGAACCCACCTCCTGCCGAATCTCCCTGATGCTGCTTTCTACAAAACTGCGCGTATTCCAGGTCTCCTTGCACCCGCAGATTTTTCGAAGAAAATTCTTTAAAATCTCGCGCCCATGAACCGTGTGGGACACTTCCGGGTGAAACTGGACACCGTACTGCTGCTTCTCCCGGTTTTCAATGGCCGCAAAAGGAGATCCTTCTGAGATCGCCACCGGATGAAATCCCTGCGGCAGTTTTAAGAGCCGGTCTCCGTGGCTCATCCACACGGCCTGGCTTCGCTCCATGCCATCAAAGAGGGGAGTGTCTTTGACGATCTTCAGTTCGGTATGCCCGAACTCTCTCCGGTCAGAACGGTTGACCTCGCCATCCTGCAGGTGAGCGATCAATTGCAAACCGTAGCAGATGCCCAGAATGGGAAGACCCAGATCGAAGATAGCCGCATCGGGTAAGGGCGCTCCTTTCCCGTATACCGATGCCGGGCCTCCTGATAGAATCAGCCCGTTCGGTTCAGCGAGGCGTATCCGTTCAGCTTCGACGTCCGGTGGCCAGATTTCACTGAAGACGCCCAGTTCCCGCACCCTTCTGGCGATCAACTGGGTGGTCTGCGATCCAAAATCGAGGATGATGACTTTTTCAGAAACAACCATACTATGGGAATTTGATCGTTCTATTCGATAATTTATCCAACGTTTGGTAGTGCGTCAAATCATAGTGAATCGGGGTTACAGAGATGTAACCCGCTCGAACCGCTCGCTCATCAATACTGGGATCGTTCTCTTCAGCGCCGCGTTCTCCATCGAGCCAAAAATACACGCGCCCTTTCGGGTCGGTGCGGCGATGAAAAATCTCCTCATAAACCGCCTTCCCCTGATGAGTGATTTTGACTCCTTTGATTTCCTCTTCCGGTAGATCGGGAACGTTCACATTGAAGAAGACGCCTTTGGGCAAATCGAATGAATCCAGTTCCCGGGCTAGTTTTACGGCAAAGCGGGCCGCCGGCCCGAAATTTCTGCTGGTGTATGACGTCAATGACACGGCTATCGAGGGAATATCATTGATCCGCCCTTCGGTAGCGGCGGAGACGGTGCCGGAATAGATGATGTTAATTCCGGTATTGGATCCCGAATTGATACCGGAAACCACCATATCGGGACGTTCCTTCAGCAGTGCGAACAAGGCCAGCTTGATGCAATCGGCCGGGGTGCCGCTGACCGCCCACCCGAAGAATTCGCCGTTTTTGTAGTATTCTTCCGCGCGCAGGGGATCGGACATGGTGATGGCGTGACCAATGGCAGATTGTTCCCTCGCCGGAGCAACGACCGAAACCTCCGCGAACTTTTTGAACTCTTTGACTAACGCATCCAGCCCCGGTGCATGGATGCCGTCGTCGTTACATAATAAAACTTTCATCTCGTCTCAAGTCAACAAAAAACAGATTTTTCCTGTGCGTCTTTCTGCATTTAGACGCTCAAATGCATCAAGATAGTGCTGAGCGTCTGTTTCAGGCGACTGCGATCTACGATCATATCAATAAAGCCGTGTTGCAGTAGAAATTCGGCTCGCTGAAAGCCGGGGGGTAGATCCTGACCGATGGTCTGCTTAATGACCCGCGGCCCGGCGAAACCGATCAGGGCGCCCGGCTCGGAAATGATGACGTCACCCTGCATGGCGAAACTGGCGGTCGTCCCGCCCGTCGTGGGGTGCGTTAAAATGCTGATAAACGGTAATTTCTCATTGGAAAACTCCGCCAATGCACAGCTGGTTTTCGCCATCTGCATGAGGCTGAACATCCCCTCCTGCATGCGCATGCCGCCCGATGCACAGAGCAATACCAAGGGGTAACCGCCCTCCCTGGCGCGCAGAGCCGCCTGCGTGATCTTCTCCCCTACCACAGAACCGACGCTGCCGCCGAAGAATTCGAAATCCATAACTCCGAGGATGATTTTACGACCATCAATCTGGCCCACGCCGGTGCGCACCGCCTCGTTGATCCCGGTTTCTTTCACGGCCTTCTGAATTCTGTCCGGATAGCGCTTCGTATCCTTGAACTTCAGCGGATCGGCGGAAATCAAATCGGTGTTGAATTCGCGGAAAGAACCCGGATCAATTAATATCTCGATGTATTCCCGACTGTTAATCCTGAAATGATATCGGCACTTTTGGCAGACGGAAAAATTCTTCTGCAATTCCCTGCGAAAGATGATCTCGCCACAGTTTTCGCATTTGACCCACAAGCCGTCCGGCAATTGCGCTTTTTCTTTGGGGCTTAAGCCCTTCTTCGCCTTCTGAAACCACGCCATATTTAGCTAAACTTAGTAAGACATATATCCCTAAAATCAAAAATGTCGCACCAAAATCAGAGCGTCTTCTCCGTTGGGGTAATATTTTTTCCTGATGGTCAAGGGAGCGAAACCGTGATCGAAATAGAGCTTCTGCGCGATTCGATTCCCTAATCTGACTTCAAGAAAGCAGACCAGCGTTCCCCGCTTTTCGGCTCTATCCAGAAACCGCTCCAACAGCCGCTTTCCGATGCCCCTTCCTCTGAATTTCTCCCTTACGCCCAAATTGAGAATATGCGCTTCTACGCCGGCATATTGCACGAACATATAACCGACTATGCTATTATTGAGGATTGCAGCCTCACCCTCTACATCGGACAACTCCAGGCAGGATCGCAGGCTGTTTTCACTCCAGGGCGAGGGAAAAATCTCCAGTTCCAAATAGGATAGTTCACGCGCATCCTCAGGCTCTAAGGGCCGAATGCGCAGTTTCGGAATCGGTTCCCTCTGCCGCAAACTCAAGAACGACTTTCTCTTGCTGTGCCCAACCGACATTGATAGGCAATTCGTGCGACTTGAAGCATTTTCTCCACATCATGCACGCGTATGACGTCCGCTCCGTGATACGCGGCCACCGCCACAGCGCCCGCCGTCCCCCATTCACGCTCTTCGACGGGAAGATTCAAAATATAACCGATAAAACTCTTTCGCGAAGGCCCGATTGCCACCGCGCCCAGATCACGGAATTCCTGCAGGCGACCCAGGAGCTCGAAGTTATCCCCCAGGCGTTTACCGAAACCGATGCCGGGATCAACCAGAATCCGCTCTTTCGGGATGCCGGTTTCCAACGCCGCCCTGACACGATCCTTGAGGAAACCGTGGACTTCACTCATCAGGTCATCGTAATAAGGGCTCTTCTGCATGGAGCGGGGGTCTCCCTTCATGTGCATCAGAACCAGCGTCGCGCCGCTATCGGCGACGACCTTAGCCATGTCAGCATCCCAGCGTAGCGCAGAGATGTCGTTAACGATCTGCGCACCGGCTTCCAGGGCCTTCTTCGCTACCGCCGCCTTGGTCGTATCAATAGAAATAGGGATTTCCAATTCAGCCGCTAAGCGCTTAATCAGCGGAATCACCCGGCTGACTTCTTCATCTTCGGATACCGGTTCCGCACCCGGACGGGAAGATTCGCCCCCCACGTCAATGAAATCGGCTCCCTGCTGCGCCATTTCAATCCCCCGCTCAAAAGCTCTACCAGAGTCAAAATAGCGCCCTCCGTCCGAAAAGGAATCCGGCGTGACGTTTAAGATTCCCATAATAAAAGGCCGAACCGTGCGGAAATAAGTCCGGTTCCTCACCGCAAAGGATCTACCTGTAGGCAGATCTTGAGCGCTTAAGGCCTCGATTCGGTCTGCCAAAGCCTGCAAATTAGATTCTTTCGACCTTAGCTGTCCACAGAATGCATTTATTTGATCCTTCCTCAATAAGACGATAGCACTTGAAGAACTTTTCTTTTTGTCTGCGCCGCCGATGTATGCTGTGCAGCCGTCACCAATCGAGTGGGCAATTCGCGAGAGATTTTTTGCTTCCTTAACAGATAGCGCATCTATTTTCAGGAATAACGGAACAACAGCCGAGATGGCTCGAACTTCATCAGGTGAACAGCCCAAAGCGTCCAGCTCAGCCTTCAGATCAGCACCACTCCTGGGAAAAATCCCTCGAATGTTTACGGATCTTCTCAATTTAACGATCAACTTGCTCTTCTATTCTCAAACCGATGGCTCGAGCGTATTCTTTCGCTTTCAAAGCGAAAACGTCGTCCTCGCTCTTGCGCAGCTCCCAGCGTTTTTTAAAATTAACTCCCGCCCGTGCGCTGTCGCCGCGGGTCCGGTAGATCAAACCGAGGTAATAGTAGCTATCTATGCTCCCGCCCCATTCGAGGGAATTGGCAAAATGCTGAAGCGCCTCCTCGTACTGCTTGGTTCGGTAGGCCACAACGCCGAGATTGAACGCCGCTATGGCATTTCCTGGATCGAGTTCAATGATCTTCTGATACGCCTCCCGGGCGTCACCTGTGTTGCCGCTGTACAATTCAACAGCACCTATTTTAAGCAATAAATTCACCGATTCGGGATTGATCTTTAGCCCCTCCCTGAGGATGGGTCGCGCTTTTTGTGCCAACCCGATATTGATCAAGCGGCTGGCCAGCGCCACCCGAGCCGGCTCGAACGCCGGGTCAAGGCGAATCGCTTCCTCCAGAAGAGCATCAGGAGTATTCAGCCGTAGATCGAGGAGACGTTCCGAATGAAGGCTGGCCAACCCCAGATAAGTCCGTACCGCCAGAGGATCTCTGGTTAAAACGACTTTGAGCGGCGGTTCTGCGAGATCCCATTCCATATGCCGGAGATGAAACTCCCCCAAAGACAGCATCGCTTCCAGTGACCCGGTATCCGCCTTGACTGCCGATAGTAATTCGATAGCGGCTCGCTTTGGATCACCTGCGCGCTCGAGGCATAAAGCCAGACCGATCTCTGCCGGGGTGAACGTCGAGTCAACCGTTAGAGCGTCATTAAATCGGATCCTGGCCGAATCTATTTGTTCGACTTTAAAATAATGCAGCCCCTGATAATAAGCATCTATTACGCCCGATTGAAAGGTTGAATGAAAAGGCTTAGCCGGTTCAGCATTTTTGCCGAGGTCAGCCAAAATCCATTTGCTCACTTCTTCGGAAATGATGCCCAGCTCCGTTTTTGCGATAGTGAAAGTGTGTCCGACATTACCAGATTTGGCAACCTGCAATTCAGCTGGCTTGTTCTCCTGCCGTTCCTCGAATCTTACCTGATAGACGTGGTACTTCGCCCGCTGTAGAATTTCCGCGCTCGGTTGAGCGTATTCATCAACCGCCCCGTTCCAGGGATTTACTATGGCTTTCCCCAACGTTTTCTCAAGCCGTCGCCCCGTCAGATCGGCAATCGCCCCTGAACGCCAGTCACTCTGATCTGCTTTTCCTGCGCTGATAACCGCAATACGCAGAGGTTCCGTTTTGGGAGGAGACTGAATCCAGATCAGGGCATACCCCACAATAATGACGAAGGTGCCGATCCACCTGACACGCCGGTAAGTCGCCCGGGGCATGAGCTGACCGCTGCGATAGACGTATTCGAGGACTAAATAAAGCGCGATGAGCAAAACAATCAGCGCCATGAAACCGCCGGGCACCTCGCCGCTGAGGAAATGCCAGATCGAGGACATAAAAGCTCCAGTTTAAAACAAAAGAGGCGACCGGAATTCGCTCACCTCGATATGGTAGAAATCCGTTGCCACTGCCACTTATCTCATCCGCTGGACAAGTTTCACAATGACCCTTTTTCGCCCATCAATGAAAGGGCTTCCAGACGCGTGGCCTGTTTGCGCATAATCCCGCGCATACTGGACGTAACCGTCCAGGCACCAGCTTTCTTGACGCCTCGCATAGTCATGCACAGGTGCTGGGCTCGAATGATAACGAAGACCCCTAAGGGCTCGAGCACCTTCATCAGTTTTTCGGCGATCTCCGTGGTCATCCGTTCCTGGAGTTGCGGCCGGCGGGCCATGCGTTCTACAACCCGAGCGAGCGAAGAAAAACCGGTGATTCGATTATTGTTGGGTATATAGGCGATGGATACTGTGCCGAAAAACGGCAGGAGGTGATGCTCGCACATCGAATGAAAAGGAATGTCCCTGAGTAGAATCATCTCATCCTGGTTCTTCGTTGTGTAAACGGCGATCTCCGGCTCAACTTCCTGTCCCACCCCTGAAAAAATCTCTTCATACATATCGGCGACCCGCTGAGGTGTCCGTTGCAGACCTTCGCGGTCGGGATCATCGCCGATAGCCAGGATCAGTTCTCTAACGGCCGCTGCGACGCGCTTGCAGTCAACGCTCATAAATCCTTCATCCCTTCTGAAGCATCCGGCTTTGCCTGGGTTTCACCCGTTTCAGACTGACTCTGCGGTACAAGCGTAAATGTTATTATCTCGCTATCGCCGCCTCCGAGTTCTATTTTCCGGATGGCTTCACCATCAACGACATAACCCGACTTATCCACCGTGATAAAATGTTCTCCGGATGGCACTTCCTTTAAAATCGCAGCGAAACCACCAGATCCGCTGGCCGTAGTATAAAACTGCGTCGGAGCGGCATCCAGGATGATGCGTGCTTCAGGAACGTTGCAATAGACTTGAATCGTGCCCTTCCCTTCATGGAGTAGCAGATAAAAGAAAACGGAAACGGCAACTGCGAGCAGCGCGAATATGAGGAAAATGGCTTTCTGTCTTTTCCTGGCCTCAAGTGGATCTTCCAGAACCTCATCGAATAGCTCTTCCTCTTTGTCTACCTGATCAACCGGAATCCAATCCGGCTCGCCGTCATCCCGGATGATTTTTTTATAACCGGGGCGATTCTGATAATACCTGTGCAATTCTTCGCGGTAGATGCGCCTTTTTCTCTCTGCTGTCTCGTTGGCGGCTTTCCGTTCCTCCCTCTGCTGTCGCGCTTTGCTGCGTTCTTTATCGCGCAATTCAATTTCGGCGCGAATTTGGCGCCTTAACTCCTCGTCATCCAAATACTGCTCTTGATCTGCCATATTCCTCTTTCTTTAAGCAGTAGCCGGTGAAGGCTCCTCTCCGCCTTCAGGCGACAAATCCTCTTTCTTCGCTTTCTTCTTTTTTATCCTGGCGGCTTTTGTCTTTACCGCCTTTGATTTAGCCGCCTTCTTCGATGCATTCGCTACAAACTCTTCACCTTTCATAATTCGATCAATCTCATCGCCATCGAGAATTTCCCTCTCCAGCAAGGCATCAGCCAACCTGTGAAGTTTGTCTTTATTCTCTGAGAGGATACGGTGAGAGCGGTCTGCGGCTTCCATCACAATCCTGCGCACCTCTGCATCTATTTCGATGGCGGTCTGCTCGCTGTAGTCGCGATGCTTGGCGATCTCGCGCCCCAGAAAGATCTCCTCCTCCTTCTTTCCGAATGTAAGCGGCCCCAGTCTGTCTGACATTCCCCATTCGCAGACCATCTTACGAGCGATCTCGGTGGCGCGCTCGATATCGTTACCCGCACCCGTGGTCAGTTGATCGAAAACGATGAGTTCCGCCGCTCGCCCACCTAAAAGGTGGGTTAGGATAGCCTGGAGATATTCCTTGGAGTAATTGTGTTTCTCATCAATGGGCAGGTAGGACGTCAGTCCCAGGGCGCGGCCCCGGGGAATGATCGTAACCTTGTGAACCGGATCTGCGCCGGGCACCAGCTTGGAGACCAGCACATGACCTGCTTCGTGATAGGCCGTGGTTCGCTTCTCATCTTCACTGATCAGCAGGCTTTTGCGCTCCACCCCCATCATGACCTTATCCTTGGCCAATTCCAGGTCTTCCATCGTGACGCGATCGGCATCACGTTTGGCTGCCAGCAAAGCAGCCTCATTGGCCAGATTGGCTAATTCAGCGCCGGCCAGCCCCGGGGTTCCCTTGGCCAGAACCTTAAGATCAACATCCTCGTCCAATGGGATTTTCTTGGTATGCACTTTGAGGATGCCTTCGCGGCCGCGCACGTCGGGCCGATCCACGATGATCTGGCGGTCGAACCGACCCGGCCTCATCAGGGCCGGATCCAGGACGTCGGGACGGTTGGTGGCGGCAAGCAGGATGACGCCTTCATTGGATTCGAAGCCGTCCATTTCAACGAGGAGCTGGTTCAAAGTCTGCTCCCGCTCATCGTGCCCCCCACCCAAACCGGCGCCGCGGTGTCTGCCCACAGCGTCAATCTCGTCAATGAAGATGATGCAGGGCGCGTTCTTCTTCCCCTGTTCGAAGAGGTCGCGCACGCGCGACGCACCAACACCGACGAACATCTCGACGAAGTCGGCACCCGACATGGAAAAGAAGGGCACACCGGCTTCTCCGGCGACCGCTCTGGCTAACAGCGTTTTCCCGGTACCGGGAGGCCCCAGCAACAGCGCTCCGCGCGGTATTCTGCCGCCCAGCTTCTGGAATTTCTTGGGATCCTTGAGAAATTCGATAATCTCTTGCAGCTCTTCTTTCGCCTCATCAGCTCCAGCGACGTCAGCAAAGGTAACCTGAGGGCGGTTCTCCGTTAATAGCTTTGCCCGGCTCTTTCCGAAAGAAAAGACCCCTTTTGGTCCTCCGCCCTGAAGTCTGCGCATGAAAAAGATCCACAAACCGATCAGGATCAACCAGGGAAAGATGGCGGTGAAGAAGTAGCCCAGAATATTGGTGGCTTTTTCCCGGAATTCGTAATCAACGCCTTTTTCATCCCACTCTTCCAGCATCCAGTTTTCGATAAAAGGCAGGATGGTTTGAAAGCGCACTTTTTCGGAAGAAGGATCATTAACGTCGGCCTGATACTCGCCGTGAAACTCGTTCTCAATTATATATCCGGATATAATCTGTCCAGCTTCCAGAAGCTGGCGATACTCGGTATAGGGGATGCTGACTTCCCGTCGTTCACCGAAATTAAATGCCTGGGCGATGACGATGGAGGCGAGGAAGATCAGAATCCAGAACGAGACCGTTCTGGCCGCCTTCTTCCATTCAAATTTATCGTCAGGGTTGGGTCTGCGTCCCTTGTTGCCCTGTCTGTTGTTATTCTTATTCACTTTCGTAATAGTCGAAATACTCTGATACTTTAATCTTCCAGCTGCAACAAACTTAACCTCCAGGTTTGATCGGTTACGTTCCGAACGCGAACCGACTCTGCAATTCGGTGTCCGACCACCCAGATGATCTCACCTTCCCGCTCGAGTACCGGGGTGGATCGCTTATCAAACCGTGATACTTTGCGATCCGTCAAAAAGCGGAAGAGTTTTTTTTCGCCGGGTGAACCCAGGGGACGGAATCGATCGCCTTCCTCCGCGTAGCGAAGCGTAAGCTGGGTACCACCTGGACCAACGTTCATATCAGCAGCCCACTCATCCCCCACCAGAAAAGGTTTGGCGACCGCCTTTTCCCAAACCGCCCTGAGGGACATTTCAGGTATTACGCGGTCGTTTCCCGTTTCCAAGGGACAGCGAAACTGGTGGTTCTTCAAGACCGTAATGATCAGTGATCGTCCGTGGCGAACTACCCTGACGCCGCCGGGGAATTCCAGATAGGAACCGGTACGGCTTGTATCCACAAATTCGATGATGCGATCCAGATCTTTGGCGTTGAGATGCACATCTCGCCCTGCCGCTGTATTAATTGCTTTCTGGATCGTATATTTCCGTATCAATGTAAAATACACTAAAATAGAATCAATATCAATAACAATTTTGCCTTTTTGGAAACTTAACAGTGATTTTTCCCAGCATTCTTCCACGGTCGAACCAATTACTCTGTTGGCTTCTTTCGTCCACTCACTTAACCTGCATAAAGCTTCACTTACTTCAGGATTAAGTCTCGCTTCAATCAGAGGGAGCAATCTGTGGCGGATGAAATTCCTCGGGATCCTCAAACTGAAATTCGTGGGATCCTCTGAAAATGGAATGCCCTGCTCTTCGCAATAATCAAGCAGGTCTGATTTTCGAACGGAAAGAAAGGGGCGAAGCAGGTTGTCTCTCTCTTCGGGAATCCCGGCCAAACCTCGCAGTCCCGTTCCCGATAACACGCGCTGAAGCACCGTTTCGGCCTGGTCATCGGCGTGGTGGCCCGTTAAGATATAATCGCAAGATTGCGCTTTCGCCGCCCTATCGAGGAACCGATAACGTGCTTCGCGCATTCTCTCTTCAGGGGATAGGTTTGCGTTCACCTTCTCAGCCCTAAGTTCTTCGACAATTAGGTGTACGCCGATTTTTGCGCAATAGCCCCGCACCAATTCGGCGCGCCCTCTGGCTTCATGAGAAGCCGGGGAATGGATGAGATGAGCCGCGCACAACTCGATTTCCTCGGTTCGCAGCAGATGTTCCGCAGCCCCTAACAGGGCCATCGAATCCGCACCCCCTGAAACTGCAACCAGAATGCGGGGCACAGTACCGCCTGATATTTTATGAGCAGCCAGGAATTTTCTTAAAATGCCGGGAAGATCCGCCACCCATGAACTCCTTTGTCGTCAAACTTCGCTGCCAAAAACGAAATGGCACCGGTTCTGATTGCGTCCGCAATATTAATAGCTTATATTGTACAATATACGAAATCAAACGGAAAATTCTCCATGAAATTCATCCTTTATGCAACCCTTGCCGGGTTGGGGATAGCGTTCACCATCTTTTCGGAGGAAGCCATGGCCAGTCAACCTGGATCGGTTACCCTCGAATGGTACGGCCACTCCTGCTTCTTGCTCACGCTTGAGAACGGGGCTAAGATCCTGACCGATCCTTATGATACCACCCGAATCCCTTACCAGCTACCTGAAGAGAGCGTAAACCTCATCTTCTCGACGCATGACCATTTCGATCACAACGCCGTGGATCTGGTTCCCTCCCGGACAATTTTGCGAGCCAATGGTAGGGAACCGACTTTTCGCGTGACAGTAAACGGAGCCGAACTGAAGGGCGAAGAGGAGTCACCGTCTATTGATCTGGATGGCAAAGCCTTTAGCTGCTCGACGGTGCCCTCTTTTCACGATGACCGCGGCGGCGCTTTGCGCGGCGCCAACGGCATCATCCGCTTCACGGTTGAAGGTATCACCTTTGTGCACCTTGGCGATCTGGGGGAAATGCTGGATTCCGTTCAAGTAAAGCAGTTGAAACCGGTGGACGTGCTGATGGTTCCCGTCGGAGGCTACTATACCATTGATGCAGAGGTAGCCAAACAAGTCGTAGCCGCACTCTCACCCCGCATTGTCATCCCCATGCATTACAAAACGGCGGTGCTGTCTGCAGGATTCCCCATTGAGGGCGTCGCTCCATTTCTGGAAGGCTATGATCACGTCAATCGCCGAGCTTCAAGTTCAATCAGAATCAGGGCTGATCAACTTCCGGAGGAATTGACCATTGAGGTCCTAAAATATCATGGGCAAGATTAGAGTTTTCGGCTTAGCCCTGACCATCCTGTTTTTTGCGGTTCGCCTTCAAATTGCTTATGGGCTCGGTGGCTATCGTTCAAGTGGTGGAGTTTTAAAACGTTCCTGGGAAGCGATTGCCCTCCCCGGCAGCGATGACGAATCTGTTCGAGTTGAGCGCTTTATCCATCACCATCGCAGCCTTTTGGGCGTTCCAGATAATCCTGACATTGAAATAGTACTGCAGAAAACTGTTTCCACAAACATCGGTCGGAGGTACGTTTTCGAGCAGCGGGCCTATGGCCTTCCAGTCTTCGAAGCACCGTTGATCCTGATCGTTTCTGGTGATCGCGTCAGAACGGTCTTCAATGAGCTGTCCACTTACCCCTTTTCCCGTCAGACCCCCGTGGTTTCTTCAGGGGAAGCGTTGAATATCGCCATCAGCAGTCTGGATTCCAAACGCCTGCGCGCGGACCCCGAGGCGGCCCTGGGTTACACGTCCTCCGGAAAGCTGATCTACCGGCTGCGATTACCCGGCCTGAATCCGCCGGCGGATTGGGAAATATGGGTGGATGCCGTATCCGGCGCAATCCTGCGGCAGGTTGACCGCCGCATTTTCGCCGATGGGAGCGGACGCATCTTCGATCCGGATCCCAAGACGGCCCTGGAGGACAATTCCCTCACCGATCAGGGAGACTCCAACGCGGCCATCCCCGAAGAAGCTTACACGAACGTTACCCTGCTGGATTTGAACGACCCTCCAGTAGGCGGTTTGTATTACCTTGACGGCCCTTTCGTCAGTACTTCTGAAACCAGTAACCGAGCCGCCGAACCTTCACCCGAATTTCTCTACTGGCGGGAAGATGACCGCTTTGAGGAGGTTATGGTCTATTATCACATAGACCGAGAACAGCGCTATTTCCAGGACGAGCTGCAGACCTTCAACGCCAACAACCGCCAGCAGATTTGTAACGTCAATGGCACGCCGGAAGATCAATCCTGGTACAGTCCCTTCAGCCGGATTATCACCTACGGCTACGGCGGGGTTGACGACGGCGAAGACGCCGACGTCATCCTACATGAATACGGACACGCCGTCCAGGATGACATTAATCCTTTCTGGAGCGGAGGACACACCGGCGCCATGGGTGAAGGTTTTGGCGACTATCTGGCCGGATCGTACAGTCTCACGGTTAATCCCAACTTCCAGCCCGATTGGGTGTTCAACTGGGACGGGCACAACGAGTTCTGGGCCGGGCGTATTTTAAATGCACCTTACCATTACCCCGAGAACGCGGGAGGCGAAGTGCACGATTCCGGCCAGCTCTGGTCGGCGGGTTTGATGGACGTCTGGTGGGATATACCCGACCGCGTCGCCTGGGATCGCATCGTGTTGCAACACCATTTCCTGATCGGTGACGGCGCTTTGATGGAAGACGCCGCCGAAGCCATTCTGGTCACTGAGCTGGAATTATACGCTGGATTGTTCCGGGAGATCATCGTTGAAAACTTCGCAGAACGGGGATTTGTTGATCCTGTCAACTACTACCCAACCATCGTTCACGAACCTCTGGGCGATACGGAAGATACGCTGCAGACTGAATTCGAGGTCTTCGCTGAGATCACTTCAAACCTTCCCCTCGAGGCATCTTCCCTGCAGCTCTTCTGGCAGGCTGACGAAGATCCCTTCAGCGCCGTCGCACTTTCCCCGACCGGCAATCCCGACGAATACAGCGGCATCATCCCCGGGCCGTTCAACGAGCAATTGATTTCCTATTATCTGTGCGCGGCGGATACGCTGGGGATGACGTCTTTTCTGCCGGAAGGCGCACCGACGGAAAATTTCCAATTTTACGTGGGACGGGACGTTGTGCCCCCGCAGGTCGTCTGGACGGATTCGCTGGGTGAGACGATATTCATAACGGCTTCTTTTCAGGTGCAGGCCGCGGCATCCGACAACATCGGAATTGGCTCCGCTGAACTTCATTGGAAAATCGGTCTGAGTGATTGGCAGTCCGTTCAAATGAACGCCGTATCCGCAGATACCTTCGCGGGGACGCTCTCTTATTCCGGCCAGCAGTTCAATCAGGTGGTTCAATACTTCGTACGCGCTTATGACTCATCCAGCCAGCAGAACAGCACTGACGGGCTGGTACAGATGTTCCCGATAGCGGCCAGCGCCCAACTGGATGACTTCGAAGGACCTTTGGGGCCCTGGATTTTTACGGGGGAGTGGGGAATCACAACGCAATCATCATTCAGCGGAACGCACTCCATCGAAGACAGCCCGGGCACCCAGTATCCCCCCAACTCCGACACCTGGGCCGGGTGGGATCAATCCTGGAATCTCACCGATTTCACCAGAGCATGGCTGTCCTTCCGGGAAAGACATCTGTTGGAAGAGAATTCTGACTGGGGGAAGTTAGAGGTATCGGCCGACAACGGCCCCTGGGAAACCTTATTCGAAATTACCGGTGCGGAAGACCAGTGGTTTTTGCGGGAAATCGCGCTCGACGATTATTGCGCAGGCTCCTGCGACGAGCTGCGCTTCCGCTTCAGGACGATCACTGACGAAACGGGCAGCCTCTTCGGATGGTACATTGACGATCTGGCCGTCACCGGAGAGATCATCGTTCCGGTGGAAGATGACAAAATAGCACACAACCTGCCCGATGAATATGCCCTGGGACCCATTTACCCCAACCCCTTCAATCCCCTGACGAACATCGGATTCGCGTTGCCCGAAGTGGCTGACGTCAGCATTACGATCTATAATACCCGAGGACAGGTCGTCGGCGTCCTCGCAAATGACCACTACAGTGCAGGATGGCATCAGGTGACTTTTAAAGGCGGCAGGCTGGCTTCCGGCATCTATCTGTGCCGGTTGACAGCCAACGATTTTGAAGCTGTACAAAAGATAGTACTCATAAAATAGCGGCCTATAGGTTTAAATAAATGGCTCTCATATTTATTGATGAGAGCCAATTTTTTTCGAATTCACAACCTACCGATAGAAAAAATCAGACCTCCTTGTGATAGTTTGCTACCTCAATAAGCCTGATTTAAACTCACAGAAACCCAACCGAAAAGGATGATGTCCTTCGGTTTGAATAGTCTGCGAATGATCGGTATGTGTGCGGAGTTTTCTGATTGAAAATTGCTATTCGTTCATCATCCTCATCAGCTTGCGCATTTTGCGGCGAGCCTGGTTGCTCTTGCGCTTCCTGGCGTCCGAGGGTTTTTCAAAACGCTGGTGTTTGCGGATTTCGGCCATCAGACCGGATTTTTCACAGGCTTTGGTGAAGCGCCGAAAAGCGCGCTCAAACGGTTCTCCTTCGCGTACTTTGACATAAGTCATAAACTGCGGTTCTCTCCTTTCAGTAGTCTATGGTTGTCTATTTTTATAAGACTTTAAATTTACGCATCCATATTATCATTGTCAAGCATTTTCCTTTAATTCTATTTATACGATCAATTATTCCCACCTGTTAGGATAAATTTATCCCGGAGGCCAACCCATAGCCCTACCGCCTAACAGATGAAGATGAATGTGATACACCTCCTGACCTCCGTGCCTCTTGCAGTTGAGAACCAGGCGAAATCCATCCTCGGCAATTCCCTCATCTTTCGCCAAACGGTTGGCCAGCATCACCATCTTTCCCAGCAAGCGGTCATCCTCCTCCTTTAAATCCAGAACGGTTTCGATATGCCGTGTGGGGATGATCAGGATGTGAACCGGTGCCTGCGGCCTGATATCCCGAAAGGCTACCAGATCGTTGTCGCGGTGAACGACCTCAGAGGGAATAGAGCCGTCGGCAATTTTACAGAAAAGGCAATCCATGTCCATACCTCCCGCATTTACTAACGATGTTCTTTTAACTTCAACGCCGCCTGCGACAGCATAACCACTGCGGCGATCTCCGAGCGCAACCGCCGCCTTCCCAGACTGAACAGTCTCACTCCGAAGCGATCCAGATGCGCCATCTCTTCGAGGTCAAGTCCACCTTCGGGGCCGACGACCAGAAGCGCACCCTCAGGGATCTCGGGCATTGGATTCCCGGCCGGGTCTGCCACCCAAATTCCGTTAAATTTATCCAGCTCTTCTATCCCATCCAGGGGTGAGGGTTCCTTAATCTCGGTCAGCCGGCTTCCAGATGACTGCTTCAGAATTTCGATGGCTTTTCGCCTGGCCTTGGCCAGACGCGTCGGCGTCCACTTCACCACAGCCCTTTTGAAATCCACCGGGTACAGCGAATCAATCCCCAATTCGCATGCTGCTTCCAGCGCTATCTGCCAGCGTTCGCTTTTTAAACAGGGCATAGCGATAGAAACAGGCAGCGGCGCTCGCTTTTCTTCGAGAGAGCGATTCACGATCCTTCCCCTCCAGCGGTCATTCTCTATCTTTTCAAGACGAACGCGGAATACATAACCCTGTCCATCGGTGGCTTCGACCACTTCCCCGGCTCCCAGGCGTAAAACCCCGCTCAGGTGATGGCTTTCTTCTGCACTGAAGGAGACTTTATCCCCGCGTATTTCCGCCGGATCGAGATAAAATCTAAAACGATGCCCCATTGCTTCGCAGAAAGTAATATTACTTAGAACGATATACCGACTTTCCAGGAAAAACGAACGTCAGAGAAAGAGTAATCAGGATTCCAGGAGCTCTCCAGTCTGACCACGTCAACGTAGGGAACGCGTAGCAGCAGTCCCACTCCATATCCCCACATAAACGTCTTCAAAGTCGGCTCGATGGGATCGGTATAGGCGTCACCCCCGTCGATAAAAATCTCACCCGCAAGACCGTATTTCAGGTTTCTGAAGTAAGATTTGAAGTAGGGTGCCTTCTTCCAGGTATAATAGCGCAGCGGGAAAATGTCAAAGCGCGCCTCTACTGAAAGTCCTATGAACGATTTCCCCTCATCGCTCAACTTTGAGCTGCGGATCGGCGACGTTGATTCCACGATAATCCAATCATAAGGCGGCACGTTTCCCCAGCCAGGATGCCATTGCAAGCGGGAACAGATTGAAGCGAACTTGGTGGGATGATAATATCGGAAGTCGAGAGCGAGGCGCTGATATCGCTGACGCCCGCTCAGCAACCATCCCTGGGTGAAACGCCCACCCAGGTAGGCTCCCTTTCGAGGTAATTGGCGCAAATCCCGGCCGTCCCAGATAAAAATCACGATAGCTTCAAGCATCCGATCCAAATCGCCGCCTGTCGCAAGCTGCAGCGGGTTATCAGCCTGCACCAACCGAAAGCGAGTTCCCACCTCACTGATGGTCTCCACTGTCCAGCGCTTGCCAAAAAATAGTTGGGCGACCGTGTGGCGCGCTTCTAATCCCAGGTCCTTCACCGCCAGGTTCCTGCTCTCCTCTGTTTTCTGATAAAGACCTATGGATCTGATCAGTGAGGGCGTACCTTTCATCCAGGGCGTTACATGAGCGAAGCGGAAACCACGATCATATCCGCCCCAGACACTCGCTTTCAAGGTCTCCGCCCGTCCCCGAAAATTCTTCTGCAGATACCGGAATCCGTAGGTCACTTCGGGCGGTTCATCATCGGAGAGATTCCAGTAGGGCAGAGGAAAAATATACCACTCTTCAGTTACTTTTATTTGTAAAACATTTCGCCCCTGTCTGGAATTCAGAACAAATTCAACTCGGCTGAAGATGTCGAGACCGAGTATCCGCAAGCGATCGGCTTCCAGCATCTCTTCAGTGGCCATTTCACCCGGTCTGATCTTCATTTCGCGCAGAATAATCTCTTCCTGCGTGATTTTATTGCCCGTAATCACAATCTCATCTATGGGCCGACTCAACAGATCAGGATCCTGCACTGAAACCTGGGCAAATGCGTTGTATCCACAGAGGAATCCCGCAGCGATGAACAGCAGAATGATGTTTGCGTAAATTCTTGTCGTAGCCCTGTTCATTGCCAGGTCACCCGCAGATCCAGATTAACAATGGTATAATCATTCTTGTCCCACTCATGCACCCAGGATAGATCGCCCACAGCGCGAATACTCAGGCCGGAAACCGATGGATAGGTCAGTTGCAGCAACGGGCCCCAGCGGGATAGGTACATAAAGGGTGTTTTGACCGTTCCGATTCCTGGTTCTATCTTGTATTCCCATCCTTTCCTTTCGTAGAGCGAAACGCCGGCATCAAAATGAATCCCCGCCGGAGTACGGCGAATGAAGACCGCTCTCATCTGTTGCGTGCGATACTCCTCGGAAATTTGCTGGATCCATTCATCCCATAAAAATCGGCCTCCGTCCTCGAGTCCGATTGTATAATCCAGACTCAGGGCCCAACCCGGCGTTATTTCCCAGGCCAAGGAATCAGCGGCAGTGTAGCGGCGATAAATCGAGCTCTTGATAAATGCCGGATCCAGTTCGAAGTCGTAATCCGTACTATTGGCAACTAATTCGAAGCGCGCGCAGTTGTGCCAGCCCCAGTAGGGTTCAAAGGAAACCTCAGGCTTGAGCTTGAAAATGCGATTCCAGTGATTCTGATCGCTCTTCTCACCGAAAATATACACCAGATGTTCCAGCGTCACTTCCGCATGAGAATAAACTCGGAAAGTCGACGAGAACTTGTGGCCGTAAAGCAGATCGAACTCATAGCGCAGGCGATCCCGATCGTCGTAGTTGGCGGTATCGGAGGTATCGTACTGTCTCTTGCGCACTGCGGATAAAAAAGCCAGAGAATCGTGATAGGTTGGAAACCAGGAAAAACCACCTTCCAGCGAGGTGCCGCGCTCCCGTTTCAAGCCCGTGGCGTCCTCCTGCACGCCCCAATCTATCTTTACCCTGCCCCACCCGGAAGTATGATCCTTCTGCCCCTGCAAAGTCCACGAACTGGCTGTGTTCACCTCTTCGCGGATGGCATTCGCCGTTGGAGAGCGGTCTTCGTGAGTGGAACCGAGGAGTTGAGTATCCCAGAAGAAAGCCAGATTGGATTCTATGTTGTAACGGAGTTGGTTGCGGATGCTCTGGTCGGTGTCCATTCGAGTGCCGATGGCACTTGTGCCCCAGATATGGTAATCTTGCCTCTTCTGGCGATAATAAACTTCCAGACGATCCGCGCTATTCTGTGAAAACGCCTTATTCAATCCGTAGTTAAAGCGCAGCTCCCGATTCGACCTATCGCCGAGTTCCTCTTGCTCCAGATATAAATCCAGATTGTTGCGGTATCCTTTGTATTCAAAGCCGGCCAGCTCGGCGGCCAGTGAGGCGGAGAGGCCCTGGTCGTCAAATCCTTCTCTCCTCTCCCATTGCTGGCCGATAATGCTGCTCAGTGTCAACAACGTATCCGGCTTAAAAGTACCGCCTAATCCCACCAATGAGCGCTCTATCCGCTGCAGAGGATACGCCGAGGATAGCGGTTGCCCGGGCATTTTCCATAATCCTGGTGGTGGTGTCGTCGTCGGAAATAACGGGGAAGGCCCCTCGAATCGTTCAAACTGGTAGAAGTCACCCTGAAAAACGGCTTCGAGGTCCAGGTTTTGATGAAATTTCCGCCCAATGGACGCTTTTAAATCGCCGCTGGTCTTCAACTCTCCTTGAGATCCAGTGGGTCGCCTGTAGAGACCGTTAGCATCTCCCTGCCATAAAGACCAGACTAAGCCCCGCTCCACGTTCAAATAAAAAGCCGTACCCGCACCGATTTCATCCAGACCGTGATACATGCGAAGCTGCAGCGAATCCGCGTCGGCTGAAATGCATTTTCCAAATGGGATGATGAGAAGAAGGCCGCAGAACACTACCCGGAGCGGCCATTTGTAACACCTACACGTCTTCATGCGGCGGCGTTACTGGGGATGGGGTTTTCTCGGGCGGATCGCCGGCCTGTGAGGTAGAATTCTTATCAGAGGTGATCACTCCGCCTGAAACGATCAGCTTCATGGCTTCCTCGGTGGTCAAATCAACGTTGTGCACCTGCGATTTCGGCACAAAAATGAGAAAGCCGGTGGTGGGATTTGGAGTGGAAGGCAGAAAGACGGTGATACACTCTTCACCGATCGAGTCCTGAACAGGTTCTCCTGAACTGCGGGTCTGGAACGCCAAAGTATATAGGCCCTTACGCGGATAGTCAATCAAGACCGGCTTTTGAAAAGCCTCCCGCTTGCCGGAGAAGATGGCTTCGGAAATCTGGCGCAGGGTCTTGTAAACCGATCTAACAATGGGGATGTGATCCAACAGACGATTGAACCAGGCCAACAATCGATTCCCAAAATAATTTCTGGCAATCCAGCCGGTGAAAAAGACGATGACGAAGAGAGCTATAACGCCCAACCCGTAAATAACCCGATCTTCGCTCAGGGGCAAGTTCAGCGCGGAAACCAGGGCTCTGGTGGCCAATTGGTTGAAAATGCCGTCAATCAGCAGAAAGATCTTAACTAAGATAACATAGGTGAGGTAAAGAGGAAGCAATACCAAAATTCCGGCTGCCAGATTGAGCCTGACTTTCCGCCACATGAGAAATCCTTTCAGAGAATTTCGACCATCCGCTTGACTGCACCGTAGGCGCGACTTCTGACTTCCTCGTCAAGGACGATTTCATTCGATTCCGTCTCGATGCACCAGGCCAATTTTATCAGGCTTGTCAGCTTCTGAGTAGCACAGATTGCAGAAGAGGTCAAAGGAAAGATGGGTAACTCGGGGTGATTCACCTGCAACTGCTCCACCAGACCGATCTCGGTTCCAACGATGAGTCCGCGCCGGCCGATTTCCTCTTTATGATCGCTAACGTATCGAACCATACCCGTCGTGGACGCTACGCAGTCGGCCCGGTTGAGTATCTCCAACCTGCACTCGGGATGGGCGATGAAAATTGCCTCCGGGTGCAGGCGCCTGGCGTCTTCAACGTCCTTAAGGCGAAATTCATCGTGCACGTAACAGTATCCGTCCCAGGGAATGATGTCGGCCCCCGTCTGCAAACGGCAGTACTCCGCCAGGTTGCGATCGGGCGTAAAGATGATCTGCCGATCTCCGAGGGATTTTATGATTTTTACGGCGTTACCTGACGTACAGCATACGTCCGAAAGCGCCTTGACATCAGCCGTAGAATTAATATAGGTTACCACCACGGCATCGGGATATTTCTCCTTCATCTTCCGGAGGGATGAAACATCAATCATCCTGGCCATGGGGCAGTCGGCGCGATCGTCCGGCAGAAGGACTTTTTTATCGGGATTGAGGATTTTGGCCGTCTGGGCCATAAAATCCACGCCGCAAAAGACGATTACGCTCGCATTCGTTCGCGCTGCTTCACGAGCCAGCATCAGCGAATCGCCCAAAAAATCCGCGATCTGCTGAACCTCCTGACGCTGGTAATTGTGAACCAGCAACACCGCGTTTTTATCGGCCTTGGCCCTGGCGATTCTCTCTTGCAGCTCGCTATTGGAAAGCAGTGAATATTCTCTCAGTTCCATTATCAAC
This sequence comes from uncultured bacterium, assembly GCA_964533705.1. GTDB lineage: Bacteria > Electryoneota > B3-LCP > B3-LCP > B3-LCP > CAZHMN01. Next base: position 22,874 of record CAZHMN010000008.1, on the reverse strand, counting down.
TTATTAAAGCAAAGGGATTGGACTTACGTTGTTGTTCACAAGTTATCCACAATTTTTCTACCCGGTGTGCTTTTATCATAACTCTATATTTTCCTGCTTATCAAGCTTAATTTTCACCCGCCTCTTCTCACCCGATAATATTTCGTGCAAGTTATTCACAATTTGGAGTGCAAAAATTTCTCATCATTTGGGTAACTAAAAGTTTTCCTTAAAATTGAATCCGTCAACCACTCTGATTGCGCGCTTCCTGATATTCACTTTCGATCCTGTGAAGGTAATAATCCAAACTGTTATAGACGAATTTGTTGAGCTGTTTGGTATCCCATTCAGTGTAAGACGTCGGGCCTAATAACTCGCGAATGCTGTCTTTATCCAACCGCATCACAATCTCTTCTCTATTCTCCTGCTTGATGTAAACCCGGCCGAACTCGAAGGTCAGCAGACCAGAAAAAACACCCACGGTCTTATCGTGGCTGATAATTGCAAAGCTCATGAGTTTCATAAAGGGTTCTAAGGGCATTCCCGCCTTCTCCACTCCCTCAAGATCAGGGACGAAATGGTACTCGTATAATCCTTCCGAAGGTGAAAACGTGAACTTGTGCCGCGCCGTGACTTCAGCGATCAGGGGACTGTACTGGTGATTATTCTGCTGGAACTTCGCCGGTCCGCTCAATCCAAACTGAACGTATTTGCTCTGCACCCGATCCTTTAAAAGTTCGCTTATTTCTCTCCCGATCGCCAGTTTGGTGGCCTCCTTTTCTTCCTGCGCTCGCCGGTCAGCTTCGGTAGCCGTATCTCCCGAAATGGTTTGATCGAATAACTTCATTCTGGTGCTCAAATCCACTGGTGTCGGCTTGAAGCGATCCTCGATAATATCCAACATCAATTGCATACTCAGCGAGGAGGCCTCGCAAATCGCAGCGACAAAGGCCGACAGGTCAACATCTTCACTCGCTGCTAATCTGTTTTTGGATGGCAGTGCGCTGTCCGGCTGGCGATGGGCGTCAAAATATTTGGTACGATCTTCAATGATAATGGGGCCGTAACCCGCTTTTTCCAGGATAAAATCATCCAGTAATCTGGCCACTCGGCCGTTGCCGTCGGCGAAGGGATGGATCAACGAGAAACGGTAATGAAATCGGGTGGCCCTTTCAGCCGGATGGAGAGATGCGGATCTCTCATGGTACCATTTCAAGAGCGCATCAATCTCATTGGGGACGCGTTTATGGGAGACGAAGTTTATTTTAGATCCTTCCGCCCCCAAAATGGAGCTATCCAGCGATCTGAACTCACCGGGATAATAACGCTCCTCCTGTTCGATGGGGGCGGTGAGGATTTTATGCAATTCCTTGATACAGTCTTCATCCAAATCCCGGCTTTCCTCTTGTAGGCGCCGCAGATAGAAGATCGCTTCCACCAAACCTTTTACTTCATGAAATTCTCTCTCCAGTTTCCCGCCCGTCATACGGTTGTTCTCGATGTAATAGCGCGTCTCTTCGAGAGTTAGGGTGTTGTCTTCAAAGACGTTGGTATAGTAAACCCTTCTGGGAATAAGCTCGCTATCTAACTTCGCCTGTTGCTCGGCGCTAAAGGGTCGGTGGACATCCAGTTGAGCTTTAAGCTTGTCCAGTTGTTCATACATACTTGATTCTCCTACAAGAAGATGTAACGAGCCGCGAAGATGATCGCCATGATATAAACCAGCCAGCTGCACTCTCTGGATCTGCCTGAGAATAGCTTTAATACAGCATAGGTAATGAAACCGAACGCTAATCCATCTGAAATTGAGTAGGCTAACGGCATACCGATCATAACGAGGAAGGCGGGTATCGCTTCGGTGGCATCGGACCACTTAACATTGGCGGCGGACTGGATCATTAAACAGCCGACCACAATCAGGGCGGGAGCGGTAATGGGGTAGAGAAGCAACGTGCTTTCCGGCATGGCGGATATCCCCCCGCCGATCATGCGGACCAGCGGCGAGAAGAAAATCGCCAACAGGAATAAGACGCCTGCGGTGATAGCCGTCAAACCGGTTCGACCCCCTTCTTCCACGCCGGCGGCGGATTCGATGTAACTGGTAACCGTCGAAGTCCCCAGGAGAGCTCCGGCCACCGTGCCGGTGGCATCCGCCCACAAGGCTCTGGCGGCGCGGGGAAGTTTACCATCTTTAATTAACCCAGCTCTGGCTCCTACTCCAACGAGGGTTCCTATCGTATCAAAGAAGTCGGTGAAGAAAAAAACGATCACGATGGGGATCAACTCCCAGTGAAAAGCGCCCAGTAAATCAGCCTTGAAAAAGGTCGGAGCCACCGATGGAGGGGCCGCGGCTAAACCCTGCCATTTCACCTGCCCGGTGATCAGAGCCAGTAAGAAAGTGAGCAATATTCCCCACAGGATCGCACCCTTGATTCTCCTGATGTAGAGGAGAAAAATCACTCCCAATCCAAAGAGTGACAGTAACGTGGCAGGATTGGACAAATCCCCTAATTGCAACGGCCCGGAAGCGTACTCGTATAGTTTCAGGCGGCCGATCAGGGCATCAGGATTTAATTCGCCTTCAAAAATGGCTGGAACCAAGGCGTCATTATTGCGGGTGATGATGCCGGCCTCCATCAGTCCAATTAGAGCTATGAAAAAACCGATACCTGCCGCGATGGAGTATTTCAGGGAATCCGGTATGGCGTCCACCAATACCTGCCGTAGGCGGAACAGATTTAAAATCAAAAAGATAATGCCCGAAATCAGCACCATACCCAGAGCCGTCTGCCAGGAAACGCCCACGGCCAACACAACAGTGAAAGTGAAAAAGAAATTCTGCCCCATACCTGAAGCTAAAGCTATGGGGTAGTTAGCCAAAAATCCCATTAATATAGAAGCCAGCGCGGCAGAGAGGCAGGTAGCCATCATGACGGAATCGAAATCCATGCCCGCCTGCGAGAGAACCGCCGGCTGCACGAAAATGATATAAGCCATGGTCATGAAGGTCGTTGACCCGGCCAGCACTTCGGTTTTTACATTGGTCCTATGCTCAGACAGACGAAAGACTTTTTCGAGGGCTGAATTCATCGCTTCGAGCGCTTTTCACGCAAGGTGATGGCCTTCCAACTAACTAATGAAATGTCGCTGTTGAGAATAAGGATTTAATAATAAGTAGAAGTCAGGGTACGTTAAACACCCTGACTTCCCAATAATTAACCGCTATCTCCATTTAATCGAGCATCCCATCGAAGGTATCTGCTTGAAATCAACCGTCTTCCCGGCGAGGATAAGATCAATCGCTTCTTTCAGTTCCCGGCGCGTGACCTTGTGCGGTTCTTTCCAGTTATCATCCATGCGGCCGTGATAGGCCAGCTTGCGATCCGGGCCATAGACGAAGTACTCCGGCGTGCAGACGGCGCCGAAGGCTTTGGCCACGTCCTGCTCGAGGTCGTGCAGGTACGGAAAGCCGTAGTTCTTCTCCCGCCAGCGCTTCTGCAGGTTCTCGAAAGAGTCTTCGGGAACGAAATTGGGATCATTGGAACAAATGCCGACCAACTGCACGCTCTTTCCCTCATACTCGCGCCTTAACTGGATAATGCGGTCTTCCACGGCCTGGGCGTAGGGGCAGTGATTGCAGGTAAAAATGACGACCAGGACGTCTTTATCCTTGAAATCATCCCGTCTATAGCGATTGCCGTCCATTGCCGGCAAATCAAAGTCAGGGCAGGGAGTGCCCAGAGGAATGTCCGTACCGTCTAAGAGTCCCATTTTTTTCTCCTGTATGTGACTTATTCTTCCTTGAAACTATTACATCAATCTATTTTGTGGTAAGGTTATTCCTTATTGTCGGCTGCAGAAACCCGGCGGCAGTCTGGAGGTTTACAAAAGTCGTTAGACAATCTCCCTCCGCATTCTCTTCACCGGTATGCCCAGTTGCTCCCGGTACTTCTGCACCGTGCGGCGTGCGATGGTGTAACCCTCTTCAGATAAGAGCTCCGCCAGTTTTTCGTCCGAATATGGATTCGCCTTATTCTCATTATCCACGATTTCCTTCAGTTTGGCCTTAATGATCTTGGTGCTGACTTCTTCTCCATCATTGGTTTCCATGCGCTGACTGAAGAAGTATTTGAGTTCGAAAACGCCGAAATCGGTCTGGACGTACTTGCCGTTGGTTACGCGGGATATGGTGGCGATGTCCATTCCGATCTCATCGGCGATGTCCTGCAAGATCATGGGTTTCAAATGATCTTTGCCGAAGCGGAAGAAATCCTCCTGCTTCTTCACAATGGCTCGCATGGTGCGCAGCATGGTGTTGCGGCGCTGATGAATCGCGTTGATGAACCAGCGTGCGGATTCCAGCTTTTTATGGACGAACTCCCGGGTCTTCTTGTCCACCTTCTTCTTTGAGAGCACCATTTCACGGTATTCATTATTGACGTGAAAATTGGGGATGTTACCATCGTTCAAATACACTTCGAAGTCATTGCCGACCTGGGTGACGATCAAATCGGGAATGACGTAGTTTTGCTTCTCGTCGAGAAAACCTTCACCGGGCTTGGGATTCAACTTGGTGACCACCTCAAAGGCATCGCGAACCTGCTCCAGGGTGATCTCCAGTTTCTTGGCGATGATCTCGAACCTCTTATTGATGAATTCATCGAAGCATTCCTGCAACATTCGCAGCGCGATGGGGTCAGGTTGGGGCTGCTGCTGAAGTTGAATCAGCAGGCATTCGCGCAGATCCCGGGCGGCGATGCCGGGAGGATCGTAGGTTTGGATGCGTTTTAAGACCTTTTTCACTCGTTCAGGAGCAACGCCCAAATCTTCGGCGATCTCCTCGACGGAAATCTCCAGATAGCCATCAGTATTGAGGTTACCGATGATATATTCGCCGATTTCAAAATTATCTCCGATTAGCCGATCGGTGCGCAACTGCGACATTAGATATTCAGCGGGAGTCGTCGTCACCGGGCGGGGAAACTCCTGAATTTCCACTGTCGAGGGGATAGAACGAGGACGATACTCGTAATAATCCTCGTCATTAAGCATGGACTCCCAATCCATTTCTGAAGCTTCCGTCTGCGGCGGCGTCTCTTCCTTATCTTCTTCATCCAATTCTTCAGCGGATTTGGGAACCGGGAGTTCTTCGGTCTCTTCGGGTGATTCCACCTCTTTCTCTTCAACTTCTTCTAAAAAGGGATTCTCTTCCAACTCGGAATTTACCCGCAGCTCGAGTTCCAGGAGAGGGAGCTGTATGAGCTCGGATCTTAGGATTTGCAGCGGCTGGATGGTCTGTTCCAGGCGTTGGCGGAGGTCCTGTCTTAGGGTTTGAATCATAATTATCGTAATCGCAAATTCATCGATCGAGTTTAAACGATTCTCCCAGATAGAGCTTTCTTGCTTCCGGATCGGCCGCCAGGAAATCCGAAGTCCCCGATTTCAAAATGCGGCCTTCGTAAAGCAGGTAAGCGCGATCCGTGATGGATAGGGTCTCATGGACGTTGTGATCGGTAACCAGCACCCCGATGCTTCGTTTTTTTAAGTCCCGCACCAGCGTTTGCAGATCGCCGACAGCGATGGGATCAATTCCTGCGAAGGGTTCATCGAGCAGGATGAATTTCGGATTCGTCACCAGTGTGCGGGTGATTTCAACCCGGCGCCGTTCCCCTCCTGAAAGGGTGTAGGCCTTACGATCCGCCAGGTGGCTGATGCTTAATTCCTCTAACAATTCCTCGAGCTTCTGTTTTCTCTGCTTTTTTGATAGCGGCAACATCTGCAAAATAGCCAGTATGTTTTCTTTTACAGTAAGCTTTCGGAAAATCGAAGGCTCCTGCGAGAGATAGCCAATGCCCAGACGAGCCCGGCGGTACATGGGCATGTCCGTTATTTCCTGGTCATCCAGAAAAATGCGTCCTTGCGAGGGGCGAATCATCCCCGTTATCATATAGAAGGTGGTGGTCTTTCCCGCGCCGTTGGGCCCCAGGAGACCGACGATCTCCCCCTGCGTCACTTCGGGGCTGACGTGATCAACCACGGCGCGGCGGCCGTAAATTTTTACCAGATCCTCACCGCGCAGAATATGCATTACGGCTCTCTTCCCAAAACTGGTAATCCTTCCTCATCTGCCAGGGCGCGGCGCTCCAAATGCTGAGGATAATAAACGCCCTCAGTTCCGCCTTCCACGTAGATCCAGGCAATGCGGCCCTCAGAAATCCAGATGTCTATTATATCGCCGGACACCCGGTTGGCGCCTTTCTTCTCGCCCTTTTCCCGAAGGAAATAGGTACTGGTGGCGTTCCCCTGCACGTGGATGCTGTCAACCTCATCTCCGATGAAACTGATTTCGATCCGCTGACCGGTCATTATGTTTTTCGGCAGAGGGAACAATGAATCGACCGGCGAGGTCGCCACTGCTTGCCCGGTTAAAATAATCCTATCTAAAACTTTATCGCTGAAATAAGCATCAACCGTATCGGCCGTCAGCACATCTCGTCCATGTTCGATGATCGGGTCGCCGAGCAGCCGGGCGTGCTCCTGGTCGTCCCAGTAATATAGCTCCTGCCCCCAGGCGCGAAATGCGCCGCGTTCCACCTCAACGCTGTCCAGGACAACGGCGCGCTTTTCAGCGAAAAAGTACTCAATGCAAAGGCCTGAAATGACCAGCGAATCCGTCTCATCAAATCGGCGGATCATGCGCGGATTAATGGTCAGCACGCCGTGCTCCCGGGGACGATTGTAAATCCCATGATCGCCGGTCATGACCGCATTTTCAGGCAATGAATGAATCTCAACATTTCCGTAAAACAGGGCTTCCTCTCGGGCCTCGGTGTAAACCACTCTATCGCAGAAAATCAACAGGGAATCCTGCGCGATGCGAACGTTTCCTTCGGCGGTGGCGCGACCGTCGCGCTCATAGTATATGGCCTGATCCGCCCAGATTTGTCGCCCCGGTTCGACGAAATGCACGTCCTCCTTAAAGAACAACCTTCCGGGTTCTTCTTCATAGGTGGCGTGTTCGCAGGTGACCGAAAGCGTATCCTGGGTGATCCAGACGTTGCCATCCAAATAACGAATGGGACCGTTTGGCCCGGTTTCGGTGCGGAGCAGATCGGCGCGTTCCAGGACGATCGGAGACTGCTGTGCCAGACTAATCGTATCATTGCATAGCAGCAAACCGGCAACCGTTACGAAAAACAATATCACCCGCACCGTCATTGCCTCCGCCGAAATGTCCGGCCGGTCGGTTTCTTCAAACTCCACGACTTTAAATTTTCGTCCGCTTCAAAATCATAACCGCGCAGGGAATCCAGATCGGTCGTCAAAATGACCAGCGTATCCGAACTCACCCGACGCTTTTTTTTGTCCCAGTACAATCTCTCTGTTCGCAGCACCGCGCCGCTATCCGAAACCACTACGACGTTGCCTTGAGCCTTAAAAATATCGGATTTCTCCTCGATGCTGGCGCGTTCCGACGTCAATACGGAAGTATGCTGCCCCTCCTTGTTGAAAAAATCAACCGTTACGCCGCTGTCCAAAAGGGTCATCTGCTTCTTCTGGAAAGACTGCATATAACCCGCTTGAACGATGGATTGAAGTCTGCCGTTGTCGGTTATTTCAATTTTCCCGCCCCAGATTTCCTGATCGGGCACAATCTCGTTATTGGTGGCGACTGGGCCGGACTCATCAACCCTCGAACAGCCCAGAATAAGAAAGCACCCGAATATGAATATCATATAGCGCATTTTAAGTAATGCCCGCCGTGAGTAGATCGTGGAGGTGCAAAATACCCACTAATTCTTTTTCTCGGCTGACCACAACTAACTGGGTGATGGCGTGTTTTTCCATCAGGTGAACGGCCCGCGTACCCAGCGTATCAGGGGAAATGGTCTTCGGATCGGGAGTCATGATATCAGCCGCTCTAATATTGGATAAATCGGCTTCCCTTTCCATCAAGCGGCGTAGATCACCATCGGTGATGATACCGATAAGCTGATCGTTTTCATCCAGGACGCAGGTGGCACCCAACCTCTTACTGGTCATTTCAACGATCGTTTGCCTGAGTGAGGTTCCCATTGACACCCTGGGAATCTCATCGCCGGTGTGCATGATGGATTCAACCTTTAGAAGGAGCCTACGGCCCAGCGTTCCTCCGGGATGTAACAGTGCGAAATCCTCTTCCGTAAAACCTCGGCGATGCAACAGGGCGATGGCCAGGGCATCGCCCATGACCAGGGCGGCCGTCGTCGAAGCCGTCGGCACAATATCCATGGGGCAGGCCTCTTCGGCGACGGATACGTCAATGACGACGTCGCATAGTTGTGCCAGCGGCGATTCAACATCCCCCAACAGACCGATAATGGGGGTTCCCAGCAAGCGGAAAGCCGGAATCAGCGTGGCGAGTTCATCGGTGCGGCCGCTTTTGGAAACGATGATCGCCGCATCGTTGGGGTTGACCACGCCCATGTCTCCGTGAATGGCTTCCGCCGGGTGTAAAAACAGAGATGGCGTGCCCGTTGATGAAAGCGTTGCAGAGATTTTTCGGGCGACCAAACCGGATTTGCCCATTCCCGTCAGAATGATCCGGCCGTTCCGGGAAATTGAGCCTTCCATCAGATCCAGCGCTCCGGTCACGCTCTGATCCACCCGCTCGAGCAGGGCTTCCACCGCCCGGGCTTCGATTTGAATCACCCGGCGGCATTCTCCGAGGGAATTATTTGCATTTGGTGGAAGATTGTGACCCATAAATCATGCTTAATTTCGAATTATTCCTGCAAATAATTCTGCAGAATGTTCTCCCAATGGCCCTGAACTTTAAGGATGACTTCGCAGAGTTCCCGCACAGCCCCCCGGCCACCATTGCGCTTCGAAACGAAGTGGACCCGCTTTCTCACCTCCGGGTGCGCGTCGGCGGGCGCCGCGGAAAATCCGACACGCAGTAAAATCGGCAGATCGAATAGATCATCCCCGATAAAGGCCACCTGCCCTTCGTCCAGGTTTTGTTCCTTTAATATTTTGGCTAGAACGTCATCCTTGCGAAAGCGCCCCTGATAGACGATCTCGACGCCCAGTTCGCGGGCGCGCTCGGTGACGATGCGCGACTCCCGGCCCGTAACGATCCCCGTTTTCACACCCTGGGAATGAAGCAGACTGATCCCGAATCCGTCCGTCACGTCAAAGGCTTTGCTCTCAACCCACTCGTCGTTATAATATAGACGACCATCCGAAAGAGTCCCATCAACGTCCATGAGTAGGAGTCGAATCGGCTTTATCCGTTTAATCAATCCAGCAGAAATTTCTTCCATTGTTCGGCACTTAATTTGCACTATAAAAATAGCTCATTTAGTCAAGATTGTCAAGCGAAATCCGCCGCTTTTTCCCGAATCACAAAGCTGAGCTACGCTGCAAAATAGCTGGAAAGCATTTGACAATTACCCTCTTCTACATTAACTTATTTGGCAAAATTAGGGGGATCTTTAGCCCCAAATTTGGGGTATAAGGTTCAAATCCTGAAGTCCTTTAACGATGTACCGCCTTGCAGATGTTTCGTCCATTTAATAGAATTTTTCCCTGCGCAGTTTCCCTGCTTGCCCTTCTCCTATCGCTTGGATGCGAAGAAACTACCACCAGCAGCTATCAGGAACCCGTCAGCGTTGACTGGCATACCACCCTGCCCAATCTGCTGACCGGTTCTGATAATTACTTCCCGATCCGAGCAGAGGTCAAGGGGATGCCAGCAGCGGATATTGATTCGGTTTTGGCTTCTATATCCAATGATGCGGGGCAAGACGTCGCCCAATTTTCCCTCTTCGACGATGCCAACTTCTACGAGCACAATACGCCGGACACCATCTTTTGCAGCAAGTTTTCCGGCGACGTCATTGCGAATGACGGCATCTTCAGCCGCCGGATCAACGCCCTGTTCGCCGGTGCGTCTCCGGGCAGTTATAATTTCCAGGTGACGGTATGGCACGGCGAAGGTTCTATAAAAAGCCCTCTGGACACCGTGATTGTCGCTCAAAGCGTGCCCCCGGAACTATCCGGCTTGATTTTCCCTGATACCTTGTCTTCTGGTTTTTCCCCGCAACAGATCAGCTTGCAGGTCATTGATCCCGACGATCCCGGCGTGGATTCGGTCACCGCGGTTTATATGAAATTGTATTCTCCCGAAAGCGCGTTTCTGGATTCCATCGCACTTGAAACCCTGGGCAGCAACCGTTACGGCACGACGCTCCAGGCTGATCTCGCCGTGGCTCGCCCCAGCGGGGATTACATTTTCGCCTTCCGGGCGCTGGATACGTTCGAAACGATGAGCGATTCGCTGGGCAAGTCGGTCTATATGGAGAACCTCGCTCCCTATTTGAATGATTCCGTTTTGCCCGATTCCATCCCCCGACCAACGCTGGAGGACACCACATTCGCCTTAGCGGTCAAATGCTGGGACGATCAGACCGTAGCAGACATTTTGACCGTCACCATACAGGCCCAGAAACCGGATCTGACCTGGGGTTCTGTGATCGAACTGTTCGATGACGGCAATATCAGCGCATACGGGGATACTCTGGCGGGAGATTCGGTTTATACCCGAATCGTCAGCATCTCACCTTCGAACGATCTGGGGCTCTACCTGTTCCATTTCAAGGGAGAAGATAAAGCGGGAAATCAAAGTGAAATCGTAGACAGCCTGTGGGTGGTTCCTTGATAAGAATGAAAACCTCGACACGAATTGTTCTCAGCGGCGTTGCAGCAGCTTTTTTTTATTTAACCGCTTTCGCCCAAACGCCGGGGAAGACCGGCTTCCGATTCGCATCTGAAGGAGGTGAACCGGGGCAAAGGCTGCTCTCCAATTCGATCGTTGATATGGTGCCCTATGGATCGGACGTTTTGATGGGCACCGGAAACGGCCTCTCCGTCTGGCACATTCAGGATCAGGATTGGGATTCTTTTAGCGCGGATTTCGGTATGGGTGAAGGATCGGTATCGGCGCTGGACGCCAAAGACGGCGTCATCTGGGCGGCCACGGCCTACACGGCTTCGACTTCGCAGGGGCCTCTGCCCGCCGGCGGTGGAGTCGGCTTTTCCACCGACGGCGGTTACATCTGGACCTGGTTCGACCAGCCCGTGGATTCCGCCGACCAGAGCAAAGATCCGGACAGCCTCCTGATTGACAAACCCACCACGACCAACGTACAGAACGTAACCTATGATCTTCAGGTTACTTCGACGGAGGTCTGGATCACCTCCTGGGGCGGTGGACTGCGCAAATACAGCTTTGCCGACAGCACCTGGCACATCGTCACGCCCGATGAACAAAAATTCTCCTCGCTCGATCACCTGAACCACCGGGCCTTCGCCGTCACCGGAGATGATTCTGTACTGTGGGTGGGAACCGCTGCGGGGATCAACAAATCCACCGACGGCGGTGAGACCTGGGAGAACTTCAACCACAGCGAGAACGGTATCTCCGGAAACTTCGTCACTGCGCTGGGACGGCAGCAATGGGGCTCCTACGATATCCTCTGGGCTGCAACCTGGCAAGCGGAAGCATCCGGCGAATTTTACGGAGTCAGCAAGACGGAAAACGGCGGGATCACCTGGGAGGTTGTGCTCACCGATCCCGATCAGACTTTAAAAGCTCACAATTTCGCCTTCGACGATTCCATCGTTTACGTGGCCACCAACCTGGGCTTATTCAAATCAGTTGACTTAGGGGAATCGTGGGAAATCTTCCCGCAAATCGCCGATTCGGCCAGCGGTGATCTGCTTTATGGTTCGGAAGTTTACAGCGCCCTGGCTTATGAAAACCTGCTCTTCGTGGGAACCGCCGATGGCATCGCCCTGAGTCCCGACCTGGGCAACAACTGGTATTTTTACATGGGTCTCAGGGCCTACTTGCCCACCAACCAGAACGGTCAACCGGCCACCTACGCCTATCCCAATCCCTTCTCGCCGCGCCTGCACGACGTCATCCGCTTCCAGTACGATTTGCCCTCCGCCGGAAGAGTTACCGTTAAAATCTTCGATTTCGCCATGGATGAAGTGGCCACGGTCGTTCAGAACAAATACAGAAACGCCGGAGACAACTACGAAGCCTGGACGGGATTGCGGGGGAATGGCGAACCGGTGGCGACGGGAGTGTATTTCTACAGCGTCGAGCGCAGCAGCGCTGATCCGGTCTGGGGTAAGTTCGCGGTGATTCATTAACGTCAAAATTTCAACTAGAACATGCAAATTGCAGCTTTAAAAATCCTCCGAAACAGACTGCTGGCCTGCCTTTTAATGGGTATATGTTCCGCGGCATGGATCCCCGCCGCAAACGCAGGTTCCAACGCCGGTACCGCCGGAGCTTTCCTGCGCATGGGCTTGGGAGCCCGCGCTCTGGCGATGGGCGACGTGGGCGTGGCCATTCCGGGCAATGGTTACGGCATTTTCTATAATCCGGCCTCTCTCCCCTATCTTGAAAAGAAAACGGTTCTAACGACATATAACTACCTTTCGCTGGATCGGCACTTAAACTTCATCGGTTTCGCTACCCCGCTGCACCCGCCGGCAGCGGAATCGGGCAAAACGCTGTCCGCCGGTCTGGGAATCGGCTGGATCAACGCCGGCCCCGGCGAACTGGAAGGGCGCGACACCGATGGCAATCCCATCGGTACGTTCGAAAACTCCGAGAACGCCTTTTACTTCTCCTTTGCACTTCGGCTGGCGGATCGTATTGCCGTGGGATTTTCACCCAAAGTACTGTATAATTCGTTCCCTGATCTGACCGAGGAAGAATCCCTCTCCGCTACCCGCCTGGGATTTGACGCCGGAATACTGGTCAATCCCTGGCGGGAATTATATCTGGGAGCCCAAGCCCGGCACATTAACGCCCAGTACCGCTGGGACACCTCCACGATCTGGGGTGATGACGGCACCACCATCACGGACGAATTCCCCCGCATCTACCGTTGCGGTGCCGCCTATTACTTCGACTTCGGGCTACTGTTGGCTGGCGAATTCGAGACCAGCGATCAAGAGGATAACCAAATCCACGCCGGTGCGGAGTATTCTTTTAAACCGACTGGCCCGTACAGCTTCGACCTGCGCGCCGGTTACGACGACAAGGACCTGGCCTTCGGCTTCGGTTTCGGCTTCCTCGTCTGGAAGCTACGGGGGCAACTGGACTACGCCTATCAAATTCAAGACGTGCCCCCTTACGATTCGCAAGTAATATCCTTCTCCGTGAGCTTTTAATGATCAGAAATAAAGCCGGTTATCTCACCGTTCTGTGCCTGTTTCTCGTCAGCGCAGCTTACGCTGAAACGCCGGGATCGCTGCCCCTGTTGAAGGTCGCCCCGGATGCTCGTTCCTCAGCCCTGGGCGAAGCGGGCGCCGCCGGATCAAAGGGGGCGATGGCCGTTTTCCACAATCCCGCACTTCTGGCGTTCGCCGAGGAATCCCAGGCCGCTTTCGCCTACAGTGACTGGCTGCTCGACATGACCATGCAATCGGGGGCGTTGCTCTTTTCATATGGAAAGTATTCCGTGGGGCTCTCCTTTAATGCATTCACTACTCCCGACATAGAACGGAGGGTGCTGCCTTCGGATGAACCGATTGAAACCTTCTCTGCACACGACGTGGCCGCAGGATTGAGCTTCGCCTACCGGCTTAGCGATAACCTATCACTGGGCCTGACCGCCCGATTTATCCAGCAGCAGATTTACGTCGAAGAGGCTTCCGGGGGAAGCGCCGACATTGGAGCTGCATACCGCCTCAATGCTCCCGAGATCACCCTGGCCGCCGCCGTACGCAGCCTGGGCGCCATGAATTCCCTCGATGAAGAGGAATCACCGCTGCCCGGGAATGCGGTCATCGGAGTTGATGGTTTAATCCTGAAGCGAGGCGATTTCAGCCTGCGCGGTTTAGGGGACGCGCAATATTTCTTCGATGATGACATCCGTGCACATATAGGATTGGAAGGGTCCTGGCAGGATCATTTCTTCCTGCGGGCCGGCTACCAAACGGGCAGCGAGTTGCGCTCATTTTCGGGCGGCGCGGGCCTCGCCTGGAACAGGTACGCTTTCGATTACGCCTACCAGCCTCTGGCCGAGGATTTTGAGGAGGCTCACAGATTCGCATTCAGCTTGAATTTTTGAAAGAAATATAAAGAAGAACGAGAGGAACAAATGGCCAAGTACCGCATCGCCTGGCTGCCGGGAGACGGCGTGGGCGTGGAAGTTATGGAAGCAGCGCGGCTGGTTTTGGATGCGCTGCAATTCGACGCAGAGTACGTCCACGGAGACATTGGCTGGGAATTCTGGAAACACGAAGGTAACCCGTTGCCGGACAGAACGCTGGCCCTGATGAAGGACACCGACTGCGCCCTGTTCGGCGCCATTACATCCAAACCGAAGGACGAGGCCGCCAAAGAGCTGGATCCGTCTCTTCAGGGTAAGGGATACTCTTATTTCAGCCCGATTGTGCGCTTGCGGCAGGAATTGAACCTGCACACCAACATGCGCCCCTGCAAAGCTTACAAAGGGAATCCCCTGAACTACCGGGATGACATTGACCTGGTGGTCTTTCGCGAGAACACCGAAGGGATGTACGGCGGAGTTGAATTCCATCCTCTACCCCAGTCGGTATTCGATGCGCTTTGCGTCCACCCCAAGATGAAAAAATTCGGCGTTCATCCCCTTGAGGACCTGGCTTTAAGCACCCGAATCATGAGCCGTAAAGGCTGTGAGAGCATCGCTACTCAAGCTTTTCAATTCGCCAGAAAGTTTCATCGCCGTTCAGTAACGGTGGTGGACAAGCCCAATGTCCTGCGAGAAACCGGCGGATTGATGATCCGTTCGGCGAGGAAAATCGCCAAAGACTATCCGGAAATTCCCCTGTGGGAAACCAACATTGATGCGCAGTGCATGTGGCTGGTGAAGAATCCGCAGGACTACGACGTCCTGGTCGCCGAGAACATGTTCGGCGACATCCTCTCCGACCTCTGCGCTCAATTAGTGGGCGGCCTCGGCTTCGCCTGCGCCGGGAACATCGGAGACCATTACGCCGTCTTCGAACCGACGCACGGGTCGGCTCCCAAATATTCGGGCATGTACAAGGTCAACCCCATCGCTACGATCCTATCCGTCAAGATGATGCTGGACTGGTTGGGTGAGACGGATAAAGCGGCAAAAATGGAAAACGCCGTGGCCGAAGTCATCGCCGAGGGAAAAGTACGAACCTATGATATGGGCGGACAGGCGAAGACCCTCGATATGGCTCAAGCAATCGTCGAAAAACTATAAGCCATGATTAAACCGTAGCCAGGTATGGTGTAGCGTTGTGATACATCCTCAGTTGATTTTCACAATAAGCCCATCTCGGAAGAGACTGGGCTTATATTTTGCACGTTTGATCCCTGAAAAGGCGCATTTTTTTCTGCGCAGACAGGCCAATTCTGGTTCCCGTAGAAAAGTAATTTTAACCGATACGTAAAAAAGAAAGCCCTTGTAGTATAAAGGAGTGAATCGAGATGGCTTCTTTTGAGTATCTCCAGCCCGAAGGGGATTTCACCGCGCTGATGGGCGAATATTCGCACGGGATCAAGGTTCCCCTTCCGGGCGCGGACCTGATTTTCCTCACAGGTCAGAAGGCGATGGATTCGAACGAGAACGTCGTTGCACCCGGCGATCCGGAGAAACAAACGGAATACGTGTTCGAAAGCATTCGCAAAATTCTCGCGGAAGCAGGAGCTACGATTAATGACATCGTGAAAGCGCAAATCTACGTAACTGATATGAATGATTTTCCTGTTATCAGCAAAGTACGCAACCGATATTTCGCGAAATGCAAGCCAGTCTCAACCCTGGTGGAAGTCAATTGTCTTTCCAAAAAGGGCTGTTTGGTAGAGGTCGCCGTAACGGCAGTTAAATTGAAATAGTGGCCGAGCCTTTGTTCATCCGTAATTGATTTTAGATCTGGTTCAATGTCTGGCGTACAAACAAACCGCTACGCGCTGTTGCAGCATCCCGGGCTGATTCAGATACGGGAGGTACAACTGCCGCCCACCCTGCCCCGGCCCGATTTCGTCCGCTTAAAAGTGGACTTCTGCAGTATCTGCGGCGGCGATTTAGCAACGTTTCAGGGAAAATCGGACGTCAATTATCCCCACACCCTGGGACACGAATACTGCGGATCAATCGCCTTAGTTGGAGAGAGCGTCAGCAGTTTTCACCGCGGCGAAAAAGTGGCGGTCGATCCCAACTACCGTTGTGGCCAATGCAAATTCTGCAAAAGCGGTCTATCCAACTTCTGCGTATCGAACAGCGTCAATCTGTTCAACCCGAGGGGTTTCGCCCACTACGTTGACATTCACCATTCCTACCTCCATCAAATTCCGGATTTTCCGCACTCTTACCTGGGCGCATTGATCGAACCCCTTTCATGCGCACTTCACGCCTTGAAGTTATCAAAGGTTCAGCGATCTGATCGCATCCTCATCCTCGGAGGCGGGGGGCAGGGAACTTTGCTATCCCTGGCGCTATCGTGGCTCTTTCCGAAGTTGAAGATCGAGGTTTATGATCCCAACCGCGATAAACTGCGCAATTTAGCCTCCGTTCTCAGGGAAACGATCTCCCCTCTTTCGAATCCACCCACCCTGGCGAAATACTCGCTGGTCTTCGAGGCCTCGGGTCAGGCCGAGGGCTTTGATTACGCCGTAGCAGCGGTGCAAAACGCGGGCAGAATCATCGTCAGCAGCCGCTATCGGGGACAGAATGTGCATCTGCCCGAGGAGATCGCCCCCAAAGGTTGCACCATTAAATTCTCCAACCTAAACGGAGACGGAAGTCCGTTCACCCAGGCGATTCAATTATTAGCGTCGCACTGGCGCGAGGATTATAATCAATTGATTACGATCGAATCCTTGTCAATAATAAACGACGTTTTCACCAATCTGGATACTTCCCAGTACGGAAAAACGATCATACAGATCAGTCGTGATTAATTAGATCAGCTAATTCATATCTTATAAGGCGACCAAAGCATGCCTGGTATAACTGGACTGCCGCTCTTAATCGCCGGCCCCTGCGCTCTGGAGACAGAAGAGATCACCTTTTGGATCGCCGCCGAGTTGAGATCCCTGAGCGAAGACTTCAACATCCCTGTCATCTTCAAAGGATCTTACGCCAAGGCGAATCGCACGCGGGAGAACTCGTTCCACGGGGTCGGAATTGAAAAGGGACTGGAACTGCTCTATCACGTCAAATGTGAATTCAACCTGCCGGTGACCTCTGACGTTCACGAAGTCCGCGAGGTTGAGCGAGCCGCCGAAATCCTGGACGTCATCCAAATACCGGCCTTGCTCTGCAAAAACACCGATATTCTGCATGCCGCCGGGGATACGGGAAAAACGATCAACATTAAAAAAGGCCATTTCGTGACGGCAGATGACATGTACTATTCAATTGAGAAAGTCGCTTCGCGTGGCAACGAAGATGTTTACGTTACCGAGCGCGGCAATCAGTTCGGCTATGCTGATACAATTGTGGATTTCCGCTCCATTGCAATCCTAAAATCCTTTGGCTATCCCGTCATTTTTGACGCAACCCACTCCGTCAGGAATGTCTCCCGGCGCTCAGATGATCCAGGGGGAGGGACGCCGGAAGCGATAGGGCTGCTGACCCGGTGCGCCGCGGCCGTTGGCGCCGATGGTCTTTTCGTCGAAACTCACGTCAGGCCCGCCGAGGCGCTCTGCGATTCAGTGGTCTGTTACCCCCTGAAGAATTTACGAGATCTCGTCAAATCGTTCCTTGACATTCGCAGTCTTTTGAATAGATTCGATAAAGAGATGACCGAATCATTGTAAGTTCAAGAAGCCCAAATTGTGACCAATCCAATCTACCGTAATTTCTCCCCCGGCGCAGCCGACGCCAGAAGCTCCTGGGAACAGTTTTTGACGAAACCCTACCTGTATCCGCGTGATGCAGAATTCTCCTCGTTGATACGAGACGTATCAGTCGGGTTGCAGGAATTTTGCCAAACGGATGCAAACGTTCTACTGTTATCGACTGCGGGCACCGGAGCGGTGGAGTGCGCCATCGCCGCGCTTCCAGGCGATACTAAGGCCGTGGTCGTCCGCAACGGCTACTTCGGCGAGCGGCTTTTTGAGGTGGCTCGCTATCATCTTAGAAACGTCAGCGCCTTTGAGCTCCCCTTCGGCGAACCGTTTAGCATTATTCATTCCGACAAATTCGTCGAATTCGCTAACAAGCAAAACGCTGACGTGCTGATCTGCACGCACCTGGAAACGTCCTCCGGCGTCCTGAATGACATAGCCCTGTTCGGAGACGTCGGCAAATCGTTGAAGGCCACGACGATCGTTGATGGAATTTCGTCCATCGGCTCGGTCGAATGCAGATTGAAGGATTGGGGGATCAATTGCTTCATTGCTTCCACCTATAAATCTCTTCTATGTCCCCCGGGATTGAGTTTCATCGTTGCGGACAGCCGCTTCGTTGCAAAGGCCCATCGTAAATGGTCCTACTTCTTCGACATGGAGAGGCTGATCTCCGTTTCTATGAAAAGCCAGTACTTGTGGAGCCCCAATCTACTCGCCCTTCACTGCTTAACGCAGGTACTGAATGACATAAATAAAGAAGGGCAGGACGAATATTTCGGGAAGTTGCAGGAAAAAGCGCTCAATTTCAGGAATAAGATTTCTCAAGGAGATTTAAAAATCTTCGGCAATCCTGCTTTCTTATCTCCTTGCTTCACCATTCTGCAACTTGCCGATAACAATGCCTCAAACTGGCTATCCTTTCTGAAGGAAAACTACGGAATCGTCATCGGAAAAGGATTGGGCAACGATCCTGAAAAGTACTTGAGGATCGGGCATTACCCCAATATCGCTGCCGAGGACTTCGACTTTCTCGCCGACGCGCTTCTGACCGTCTATCGGGAACTAAAAGGCAATATCCGGGCATAAAAATAGATCTTAGGTGCATAGATAAGCGGTCGAAACCTCAATAAAGCATTTAAAAAGCGGCGTTTGCCGCTTGATTTTTTTATAATAGTTGCTTATCTTGTAAATAAATCAGGTGGATTGGCATGAGGATGAGGGTAGCGGCGATAACAGGTACCGTTGGGATGATGGCAATATTATTCGTTGCCTGCGATCTCTTCAGCACCCGTTCGACGGAATCCCCACTCGATTCGGGTTCGCCCTGGATCCAGCCCACTCAGGTGGAGATTGTCTTCCAGAATATGATTCAGGCTATAGCTGAACTCAACAGCGACCACTACCTGCGCTGCTTTTTTTCGCCGGACAACTCGGATCTGCCGTTCCTGTTCGTGCCCAATCCCAGCGTGACGGGATGGCCGGTATCCGAACCCTGGGGCTATGAAGAAGAGCAACAGACGATAGAGTACCTCTTCTCCCTGCTGACGCCAGAATCGCCGGGATTTCTGGCGTTCAGCCAGGTTGAAGCGCCTCTGGTTTACGGGAATGAAGATTCCGTCCGGGTCACGCAGGAATACAATCTGGTGGTACCGGTCAGCGATCCCACGCTCCCGCAGGAAGTATCGGGAAAAGCGGATTTCTACCTGGCCAAAACCGACATCGGCTACTGGGCCATCTACCGCTGGGAGGACGTCGAGGGATCGCCTTCCTGGACGGAATTAAAGGCGGGTTTGTATTAGCCTTTTATACAGCCGGGTGATTATATAATCACAGAGACTGCATAGGCTGGGAAATGGAAAACAGCAGCTATAAAATAATTATTATTATTTCACTGTGTGTGATCTCTTCCGGCTGCCTGAATCCCTTCGCGCCGGTTACCGGGGATCCTTCAGAATCGCTCTGGACCGACCAGCAGACCGTCGGGGAACTGCTGGAAAACTTCCGCAATTCCTACGTCCTCCAGGATTCGCTGCGCTACTCGAATTGCCTGGATGACAATTTCGTTTTCCTCTATTATGACGTGGAGAACGCCCGCGACGACCAGTGGGGACGGGATACCGACCTGAAGGCGACCGGCGGGCTCTTCCGCAATTTCGACGAGATAAGCTTGACCTGGTACGCCATCCCCGGCGCCGTCAGTGAATTTGCCGAAGAAGATTCCAGTATGGAATTCGACGTGAGTTTCAATCTTTCACTTTATACCTCGGACGGTTCTTCTTCGTACGATCTTTACGGTGTGGCGCGTTTCACGGTTCTCAAGGAAATAGGTGATCAGTTTCGCCTCATCACCTGGAAGGACAACACCTATTTCTGATCACCGCGAAGACGAACTGAATCGCTCGCAGCGAACTAACACCGATTACTGTCTTTTGACGCTATCTGCAATAAATAGATTATAGCTCAGGAACGAAAATATGAAACTTGGCGTCAATGTTGATCACGTTGCCACGATCAGGCAGGCGCGGGGCGGCGTGGAACCCGACCCTGTCGCGGCTGCAATATTAGCCCTCCAAGCCGGTGCGGACAGCATCGTCTGTCACCTGCGGGAAGATCGCCGCCACATCCAGGATCGCGACCTGGAGTTGATCAGGCAGGTGGTTCACACCCGGCTGAACATGGAAATGGCGGCCACTCAGGAGATGATCGAAAAAGCCCTGCTGGTCAAACCCGAAGTAGTGACTTTCGTGCCGGAAAAACGCGAGGAGAGAACCACTGAAAGCGGTCTCGACGTTATCGGGCAATCATCCAAGCTGAAGGACGCCGTTCAGACGCTGAAAACCTCGGGCATTGAGGTGAGCCTTTTTATTGATCCCAACCTGAACGCGGTGAAAGAATCGGCGAAAATCGGCGCCGATGCCGTCGAATTACATACCGGTCCTTATTCGGAAAGCAGAGAGGAACAAGCCCGGGAGATGGCGCTGGATGAGCTGGCTTCCGCCGCCATCGCGGCCGCCAAAATGGGTTTGTTCGTGGCAGCCGGGCACGGGTTGAATTACCACAACGTAATGGCCGTCGCTGCCATCCCGGAAATACAGGAATTGAACATCGGGCACTCCATCATCGCCAGGGCGGTCATGGTGGGACTACCCAAGGCGATTGAAGATCTGCGATACTTGATTGATCGCTAAGAAAAGGAAAAATACGGGGAAATTATGGGCGCGGTGACTCGCATTGCTTTTTGCGGATTATGGGTCGGTTTGGCGTTTCTGTGGGGGTGTGATGACGACAGCACCTCTTCCCGGAACAGGCCTCCGGCCGTCATGATTACTTCCGATACTCCGGCTAGCATCTACTTTGACCAGACCATCGAGTTTTCCTGGGAGGGATACGATCCGGATGGAAATCTCTCCGGTTATTACGCCGGTTTAGATGATGATTTGAACTTCACACCGGAGACCTCTACCTCTTACGGTAACTTCGATCAAGGGACCTCACACACCTTCCAGCTTTTCGCCATAGACAGCGATGGCGTTCGTTCCGACACCTCCATCCGGCATTTTGAAGTTCTGGCCGGGGCACAGAACATTCCCCCCGATGTAACCATACTCTCCGGCCCTCCGGACAGCATCTTCGCTTCGGATCTGGCGACCTTCACCTGGCAGGGCACAGATCCCGACGGCAATCTGGCGGGATATTACGCCGGTCTGGACGATAACCTTAATTGGACGACGGATACGACGGCAAGCTTCAGCGGATTTAATCCGGGAAGCTCCTATCTTTTCAAAGTCGTGGCCAAAGATTCATCCGAAGCTTATTCCGATACGGCGAAATGGGACTTTGCCATTTACTCTGCATCCGTTGAAGTAGATCTGGACGTCTACGGCGAAGGCCTAATTGACAGCGATGAGGACGGCTTCTGGTCGCAGTTCAATGTCCACTGGCAGCCGGTCCTGACTTCCGGCGCCTCCGTTGATCTCAGGTTGATAATCGGCATTATTCCCGTGCTCGGAGGAGCTGAAGTGCTGGACAGCACCGATCTGGTGACCAGAAATGTTGGCCAGGACGACACCCTCTCCTTCACCCTGCCGCTCATGACGAAGGATACCTATAACATCCGGGTCGAACTGCACGGAGCGGACGGAACCATACTTCAGTATATCCCCTATAACTCGATCCCCAGCCTCACCGGGGTGAAACTGGAAGACGTGGAAGGATTCTTCGCCTGGTTCGACGATGCCTGGACGGCCAACGGCGTGGACGAACTCCCGGCAGGCAATCCGGACGGCTTCTTCGAATCCATCGAACTGTGGTGGGATGCCGACGCTCACCCTGATGCGGTTCTTGTCAAAGTCGTAGTGCGAGAACGCAATGCCGCGGGTATCGTGACCAACGTCTGGCCTTTTTACACCTATGAAATTGAAGGCCTGGGCAACCAGGACGCCCAGTCTTTCATCATCACAGCCGGATCAACCCTGGACGTTTATGATTACCGCCTGGAGTTGCTGGACACAGAGGACAACCTGCTGGACGCACTGGACTACGGCGAAGACCCCGATATAACGGGAATAAAATTAGGCTCGCCGGGCAGCTTTAATCAGCGAAATACGGCAAGAATAGCTAACAGATAAAATTACACACACAGTTTGAATATGAAAGAAAAGTTATTTGAACTCTTTCCCGAAATCGGCCAGATTGAGGACGCCGACATCCGGGAAAAAACCCTGAACACCCTTGAGGACGCCGTTAAATTGGGGGGATGGTCACTTGAAGACCTGGACGTTATCCCCTTTACGCTGCTCATCAGGGGAACGAAGGTCAGCTTTCGTCAGCACACCAGGGCGGTAACCCGGATGGCGTTGGCCTGCGCCAAAATCATGGAGGAACAGTACGGCGATCATTACAGAATCAACTTCGATTACCTGATCGCCGGAGGCATCCTGCACGACGTCGGCAAGCTGCTGGAATATCGCCGCGACGATAACGAATTCGTCAAGAGTGCCTGCGGCAAACTGCTCCG
>CAZHMN010000007.1:52259-54978 GCA_964533705.1 uncultured bacterium | reverse complement strand
CCCTACCGGAGAAAGGCCTATGACCGTTTTGATGGATTTTCAAGATCGCGCAATTCGTCTAACCGAAGAGAGACAGCAACACATCGCCCAAAGGGACGATCCCGATGAATGGCTGTCGGCAATTAAGGACACTCTGCGCGAACCGGACGAAACCGAAGAAGCATTCCATCATCCCGAATTGAGGCTCTACTACCGGATCTACACCAGGAATCTCGGCGATGACCTCAAATTTCACGTGGTGGTTAAGGTCCGAGGGTACGACATGCTGATCGTCACGGCGTTATTCGGCAGGGGGCTCAACTGGGGGAACTAATATGGATAAACTCAAAATCTGGTACGATCCTGAGGGTGATCTCCTGGAGATAATGTTTTCCGAAAAACCGGGGGAATTTCGACCAACGCCCTCAAAAAACGCGATGATCAAGGTGGACGCTAAAGGCCAGGTGATCGGTCTAATGGTACTAAAAGTGAGTGAAGTCGAGGCGGAGCCGTTGGATATCGAACTCTCCAGCGCCGGCCTCAATGGGATTGTAGATTTACAAAAGATCCTAGCACTGGTTTGACAGACGAAGCTTCCTGCTCAGGGCAGGACGTCATTGGGATGATACTTTCGCTTATTCGCCTAAGGTAAATAGACTACCTTACGGCGAATAGGCGCATGCTCACCCTGATAAGCCTCCAATATATAAATCCCTGCCGCTAAAGTGTACGGGAGTTGAATGCTCAGTACCGTCTGAGTACAATCTGACTCTTTTTCCCAGCGTCCTACCCCTCTGCCCAAAAGGTCAAAGAGGGCCAGCGAATACTTTCCTTTTACCAAGCCTCCAATAAACGACACTCGGAATTCGCCGTTGGTCGGATTCGGGAAGATCGTCATTTTTGCATCATTCGGCAACATTTGAGGATCATCCCGTTGCACACCGGTGGAATCCCAATAATAATCCCAGGGATCCGAGAAGGGGCTGAGACCGGTGCTGTAGTTCGCCCGGACGCGGTAGGTGTAAATCCCTTGAGGTAGTCCCGTCAGCGTATCAATGTAGCTGGTTTCCAGATATTCCGTCTGCCCCACGATACTCCCCTGCCGCTCAATTTCGTAGCGCAAAAGATCATCAAGCCCTTCAGGCGCCGACCAGGACAGATGGACCAGGTCATCTTCTCCGTAGCCCGTTAGGTTTTGTGGTGCCAACAGACTATCCGGAGTCAACTCGCCGACCACGGCGCGGATGTGAAAATCTGCGAAGTCCACGGATTGGAATCCCGATCCGGGATTCATGCTGGATCGCAAGAAAACCGGCGGCGAATCGTAGGATAAGGCCATGAAAGGAACCGTTCCGGTGGCTGAAAACTCCAGACCGATATGAAATTCGCCAGGGGAAGACAGCAGAGCCGGGCGCAGGTCAATCCAGGTCCAGGCTTCGGGATCCTCCGGTGTGGAGGATGGAAAAACCTCAAATGGCCCCGCCAATACCGTTCCGGGTAGGCCGGCATCATCATCCCAGACGTACACATTGATCGAATCTAAGGGATGCGAGGAATCGGTATAAATGCGCATCAGGGCAGAAGTTATATATCCTGTGGCTGGCACCGAAAAATGTACGGCTGCCATCGTCCCGGGCTGAGATTCCAGGATGTTTTCCGATACTCCGTCGTCGTAGATCAACATTCGGCCAGCCAGGTAAGCGAAGGTATCACTGACGGAGGTGTGCAACTGGGGTGATGCGTCCGTGGCTTCGAAATAATACTCGACCAGCGTTCCGGCTTCCTGGGCAGGTATGGTGTGGTAATACCTCTCCCCCACCAAACTGTCCAGTTCGGCTTCGAGAAAAGGACGACCGTCCAGACGATAATGGAGACGCTCTTCGAATACGCCGGAAGCATCCCAGACGTCGGCATAAATGGGCATAGCGGCGGCAGATCCTTCAAATCCCTCCGGCCCTTCGTGGATGATCAACGGGCCGGAATTGTCCTCGGACGAACCCCATACCTTTAAATCATCAATGTAAATGCCGTCGTAAGTGGTCAGGGGATCGGAGAAGAAGCGAAAGCGCAGGCGCACGTCGGGCAGACCGGCGAAACCACCCAAATCATAAGAGAGAAACTGCCAGAAGGGATTCAACCCGGTCAGCGAACCAAGCTGCACCCAGAAATTGCCATCCATGGAGGCTTCCACCCTGCAGAAATCGAAGGCGGGTTCGATTTCATAAAACGCCCAGAATTCCAGGCGCGCCCCCAGGTAACCGCTCAGATTGGCGCCGACGATGGTGCCGGCGACTAATGTGGCATTCTGAGGGTAATTGCCGTCGGGGCTCTCCGTAAAACTGTGCGTCGGTGATACAGAGAAATTCTCTGATAGCCCCCAGCCGTTGGTCTGCCAGAAGCCGATTCCACCTTCGAAATCGTCGGACAGGACGAGATCGTCAGCGAAGGAGGCAGAGGCGATTAGAATTGATAAAAAAAGGGTAAGAAGTAAGCGATGCATAGGTGTAATATAGCGAATACCAGACTGGAAAGCAAGGGGAAAATAAAGAGGGCATCCTCTGCAGGTGGGATGCCTTGTGACTTATGGGGTGAGTTCGTAGGGTCGGTTCGCGAACCGCCCCTACATTTGCAGATTCTCTTAGATTATTTCATCAACACCATCTTGCCGCTGGCTTTATAGTGTCAGGCATTCAGATGATAGACGTACACGCCCGAAGCCAAATTCGATCCGTAGAGTACG
>CAZHMN010000007.1:30592-52159 GCA_964533705.1 uncultured bacterium | reverse complement strand
ATAGATTTTATCTGACTACCTCGACCACTCGATTAAACGGGACATGATGGCTTTCTGGATGTGGAGCCGGTTTTCAGCCTGGTCGAAGACGGCGGAATGAGGGCCGTCCATGACTTCGTCGGTGATCTCTCGGCCCCGTTCGGCCGGGAGACAGTGCAGCACGATGCAGTCGGGATCGGCGTGTTTTAACAGCTCTTCATTGACCTGGAAGGCTTTCAGTAGTTTGGCTTTCTCTTTGGCCTTGTCCTTCTGCCCCATAGAGGCCCAAACGTCGGTATAGACCACCTGAGCCCCTGAAACCGCTTCGATGGGATCGTGGACGATGCGCACATCGGATAAACCCTCTTCCTGTGCGGCTTGGAGGATTTCCTGATTGGGAAGGGTTTCTTTGGAGGTTCCAATGGTTAGATTCAACTTGACGCGGCGAGCGGCGTTTATCCAGGAATTGGCGACGTTATTGCCATCACCGAGAAAGGCGACTTTGATTCTCTCGATTGCACCGAATTTCTCTTTAACCGTCATCAGATCGCCCATCACCTGGCAGGGGTGCAGCAGGTCGGTCAGTGCGTTGATGACCGGCATCGAGGCGAACTGGGTTAACTTCACCACATCATCATGGGAAAAGGTGCGAATCACAATCATGCCCAGATAGCGGGATAAAACTCTGGCGGCGTCTTCGATGGATTCCCGCTTGCCCAGGTCAATTTCGTCTTTGGTGATATAGAGGGAATTGCCTCCCAATTCGTAGATACCCGTTTCAAAACTGATTCTCGTTCGCAACGAGGGTTTGTGGAAGATGCAGCCGACCGTCATGCCTCTGAGGGGGTCCGGAGATTGTCCCGCCTGGCGCATCCGCTTCAATTCCTGGGCGTAACGTATCATCTGGGGTAGTTCTTCGCCGCTCAAGTCGGTGATGGCTAAGAAATCACGCTTCATATGATCATCCATCTCGGTGTTTTCCTGGTGTCTGGCAAATACTAAATCTATAAAATATGGCCTATCACAATTTCACCCAAAGTAATTATTATGGCACAGAAAATCAAGGGCTAAATTTGATTTTCGCCTTGAGTCGGATTCGAATTTAGGATTAAATCATTAACGTTTCGGCATTTTTATGCAGGTCAAAGCATATTATCCGCAGGCTGATCTTATAACGTGAAGATTACACACATCTCAGACCCAATTTGCAGGCAATTCCATGCGTAGAATCAATCCAATAAATCTACCTGTAGATTACACGGCCCGTTTTTTGCGTTTATTATTTCAGTTTTTCTATCCCGTGCGATGAATAGCTCCGCTTCGCATAGTGGAATCGTCGCGTCCAATTAAAAATTGAACACGGCCTGCCGGCAAAGGTTTCAAAAATGGCCTCAGACAACAATCAACGCATACGCGAGATTATTCGCATTCTCGACCAGGATAAAGAGCTGCCCACTCTTTCGCCTGTGGTTGAGAAGGTTCTGAGGCTCATCGGTGACGAGAAGGTTTCAGTCAAGGAATTGGCTGACATCATTCAAAATGACGTATCGTTGAGTTTTAAAATTCTCAAAGTCGTTAATTCCGCCTTCTACGGCTTTCCGCGCAAGATTTCCACCCTCTCCCAGGCCATGGTTATTCTGGGGCTTTCTGCGGTAAAGAATCTGGCTCTCTCGATGTCGATCCTCGAAATTTTTGTCGAGGGGACCTCAAAAGTAAGGGGCGTAAGCGACTTCAAAGTATTCTGGGAGCGTTCCTTGTTTTCCGCCGTGGCGGCCCGAAGGTTAGCAATCCTCACGGAGTATCCCAAAGAGGAAGAAGTCTTCATGGCAGCCTTGCTGCAAGACATCGGGGTATTGGTCTTTATAAAATATTTTCCGGAGGAATACGCCCGTACACTCGAACAAGCCAAACAGAGCGCCACAGACCTAATCGTCCTCGAAGATCAGAACTTCGGCATCAACCACACCCTCTTGGGCGAATTCTTAGCCAACAAATGGCAATTGCCTCGCAGTCTCACCATACCCATTCTCCGCCATCACGATCCCGATGCGGTTCATCAAGGCGACCCATCTGAGGCCGCCGAAGAAGTCGAGAAGTTCACTCAGTACGTCCATCTTTCCCAGCTCACCTCCGCGATCTTTTACGATGAATACCATCCCGACCGGGTTCAAAAGCTCACAAGGCAAGCTGAGAGATATCTGAACGTAAAGCCCAAGGTCATCGAAGAACTCTTGGCTAACCTCGCCGATGAGGTCAAGGAAGTCGCCAAGTTTTTCGGCTTACCACTGGTGAGGACCAGCAGTTACTCCGAATTGTTAATGGCCGCGAATATAGAACTCGGCAGAATCAATCTCAGCTACGAACAGATGAACCGGGAATTAGTGGCGGCCAAACGCCGCGCCGAAGAATTGGCCGTGCAACTGGCTGAGGCAAACCGCAAACTCGAGGAAATGGCCAACCTCGACGGGCTCACCAAGATTTTTAACCGCAGGGTATTCCAGAATCTAATCACCAAGGAATTCTACCGCTCCAACCGCTATGGCCACCCTCTATCCTGCATCATGATTGACCTGGATCATTTCAAGCGCATCAACGACACTCAGGGACACCTAGTGGGCGATCAAGTTCTAAAAGAAGTGGCGAGTCTGTTAGAAGCCAATCTGCGGAAAAGTGACACTCTGGCGCGCTACGGCGGCGAGGAATTCGTCGTCATTTCGCCGGAAGCAGATCACGAAGCCGCTGCCTTCATCGCGGAAAAGCTGCGGCGTTCGGTGGAAGAAAACGTATTCGACATTGAAGGCCGATCCATCCGCATCACGATCTCTCTGGGGGTTGCCACCCTGAGCAAGGATTCCAAACTCGAGTGTGAAGAAGAGCTGATTCTGCACGCCGATAGGAATCTATACCAAGCCAAAAACCGGGGTCGAAACCGAGTCTGGACCGACGAGGACACAAATCGTCTGGATAGCAAAGTCATGCAAACTGAGCCGGACGATGAGAATGTAACCCTACCCTCTTGATTTCCCGATTATAATTGTGTATATTATAAGATTAAATCTCTCTGCCTGAATCTTCGCAAAAAAGTAGGTTTCCGGCTTTCTCTTTCGAACGGAAAGAACAAACCTACATGATCATCATCAGCCATTATCTTACCTGGGATCCGCCGGCCATGAAAAAGATACGATTTAATTCCTTTGACGATCTGAAAAAAGTGATTGCCATACTCGAAAAGCACAACATCGAATTCACATGGGATATCTTTGATCGCCAATATGTGCTCCATCTGGGACACATTAACGTTGACCACGTCAAGCTGGCCCTGGAAAACTGCCACGTTCCCTACAGAATCATTGATTATTGACGCTGCAACACCTTACGATTAATCTGAACCTTGAATAATTCCTGGTTCGAATAGAATCCTCTCGAATTATCTACATTCGTGAGAATGCCGTTATTCTCCCGACCAAGCGTACCGTGCCTTCCATTGATAGATTAAAAGACGCTCTCAACCGTTATAAACCCCTGGCGGGGCTTCTAACTCAACTTGAATCAAGTCGAGAACTGGTTCTCAAGGGAGCTCCGGGCTGCCTGAGAGCTGCCGTTGTCGCCCTCCTGGTTGACTCAGGCCGCAGAGTGCTCTGGATCGTTCCGCGCAGCTCCGGCCGGGAAGAAGCTCTCGCCGACCTCTCCCAGTTCCTGCCCGATCACAGCGTAGGTTTGCTCCCAGCACCGGAAGCCAGGGACGACATCACGCCCTTCGAAGCGCGCATATTTCGGGCGCGGGCTCTGCAGAATTGGACCTCCCCCAAGCCGTTCGCTCTGGTCACCGAACCCACTGCAACCTGGCTAAATTTACTGCCCACTCCCGAGGCTCTGGATAAGATCCGAATTGCCCTGCAGCCGGGATTAAGCCTGGGACGCGACCGGCTTGCAGAACGACTCTACCAAGCCGGCTACAGCCGCTGCGACATGGCCGAAAACCGGGGGGAATTCGCGCTGCGCGGCCATATTCTGGACGTCTTCCCTTACACCCACGATACCCCACTACGACTGGAGTTTTGGGGCGAGCAATTAGAATCCCTCCGCTCTTTCGACCCTTTAACCCAGCGGACCATCGAACACCTGAAAGAAGAAAACCTGTTTTTGTCCAAGGCAGATGGGGAAAGCGGCGCCAGTCTGATTTCTTACCTGGGGAAGAATGACATACTCCTCATTGAGGAACCGGATGATATTCTGCTAAGCGCCGAGAGAGCTTCAAATCTGGATGCCTGGGAAGAAATCCTGCAACATGACAACATCATCTATTGGGGATACCCCCGCCAGGACATTCCACGCGTCGATTTAAAGGCTCTTCCCCAGGAGGATTTCGGTGGTCATATCGGCCGGCTCTCCGATCATCTGACACAATTAGCTGCATCCAAGACGACCGTTTACATCGCCTGCGATAACGAGGGCCAGCGAGAACGCCTTCAGGAGCTTCTCGCTGATCGCTCCCTCGACCCTCTGCCCCACTTCGTTGTCGCTCGCCTTTCGGGGGGATTCCGCTTACCGGCCGGGGAATCCGCTCTTTACACAGATCACCAGATTTTCCGCCGTCCCCGCCACCGGAGAACCTACTTTCGTTTGCGCAATTTCAGCCCCATAGAACGTGCCGAAAAGCTTAAAAAGGGGGACTACGTCGTCCACGAAGATTACGGTATCGGTCGCTTTCTGGGATTGAGAACAATCAAGGTGGGTGGCCACACTCGAGAATGCCTCCAGATTGAATATCGGGGCAACGTCAGCCTGTACGTCAGATTAGAATCGCTGAAAAAAATACAAAAGTACTCCGGAAGAGAGGGATTTACGCCGCCCCTGACACGCATCGGGCACGGCGATTGGGAAAAGATCCGCAAGCGCGCCCGAAAAGCCGTCTCCGAACTGGCGGAAAACCTGGTCAAGCTTTACGCGCTGCGTTCCTCTCAAAAGGGCTATGCCTTCCCGCCGGACGACTCATTGCAGCGAGAAATGGAAGCGAGCTTCGAATTCGAAGAGACGCCGGATCAGCTGAAGGCGATTATGAGCGTCAAAGAGGACATGGAGGAACCGAAACCGATGGACCGCCTGGTTTGCGGTGACGTCGGCTATGGGAAAACCGAAGTCGCTCTGAGAGCCGCCTATAAAGCCGTCCTTTCCGGGAAACAGGTGGGTATGCTGGTGCCGACCACGCTTTTAGCTCAGCAGCACTATGCGAATTTCATCAAAAGACTTGCTTCGGCGGCGGTTGAAATCGAGATGCTCTCCCGATTTCGCACCCAGAAGCAGCAGAAGGATATTCTAAAACGATTAAAGCAAGGCCGCATTGACATCATCATTGGCACCCATCGCCTTCTCTCAAAAGACGTGGAATTCCATAACCTGGGTCTATTGATCGTGGATGAAGAGCACCGCTTCGGGGTGGGGCACAAAGAGAAGATTAAGAGCATGAAATCACTGATTGACGTGCTGACGTTGACGGCGACACCCATCCCCCGCACTCTGCATATGGCCCTCATCGGGGCGCGCGACATGTCTCTGATTCATACCGCTCCTCAGGATCGCCTGCCGATTGAAACGGAAATTGCCCCGTTTTCGCGGGATCTAATCACCGAAGCGATTCTCAGAGAAGTGGATCGGGGCGGCCAGGTCTATTTCGTGCATAACCGCATTGAATCCATCAGAGCGATTAAGGAGATGTTGGAGCGCTGGCTTCCGCAGGTTCGTTTCACGGTCGCTCACGGGCAGATGCCAGAACGGCAGTTGGAAAAAACCATGAGCGAATTTCTGGATAAGAAATACGACTGCCTGGTTTCGACCATGATCATCGAGTCCGGTCTGGACCTACCCAACGTCAATACCATGATCGTCAATCGGGCGGATCGTTTCGGCCTGGCGCAACTCTATCAACTGCGGGGCCGCATCGGCAGATCCAACCGACAGGCTTATGCCTATCTTTTGACTCCACCTAAACTATCGGTTTCTGACCCGGCGCGCAAGCGACTGGAGGCCATTCGTTATTGTAGTTACCTCGGCGCCGGATTTCAATTGGCCATGAACGATCTGGAAATTCGGGGCGCGGGCGAGATTTTCGGAGCGAAGCAGTCGGGATTCATACATGCTGTCGGTTTTGATCTATACCAAAAGATGCTGGAGGAATCGATCAACGAACTCAAGCAGGACGCAAACCTCTCCTCGAGGACAAACACATCTGACCGCGTTGATTTTGAACCGAAAATCGAATTCCCCTTCGATGCCTTTCTGCCGACGGATTACGTTGAAAAACCGGAACAACGGGTCGAGCTCTACCGCCGCTTGGCCGCCGCCCGTGATTACGACACCTTGAATAATCTTCTCGAAGAGACCGTTGATCGCTACGGAGCCCCGCCCGAGCAGGCGGGCTATCTTTTCGATTTGATGGAGATCAAGCTCGGTTGCATAAATGCGAATCTTCCCAGATTGGAACTGCAAGAAGAATTTCTGCTGGCGGAAATCGGCCGCAGGGATGGTCATGATTGGAGCCAGCTATTGAAAGACGTCGTAGAGAAACTCGATGAGGAACCGGTGGAATTCTCAGGCGGCAACCCGCCACAGATCATAATCCGCTGGAATTCAAATGATGGATGGGAAGAGAAAATCACCTACACGAAACAGATACTAAGAAAAATAAATTGACGGGCTGCTTCCATAATCAACAACTCATCGGGATCATTACGCGAAAACGCAGGTATAAGAAAGGGTAAATATACACAAATAAGAATAAAGCAAATGATAGAGGAGGATTAGCGTATGTTCTCGCCCGCGCGCCAATTGAAATTATCACCTCACTTTGAGACTGCAAGGTCCCATCTCTCAACAGTGCTGCCGTTGTTTGCACCGTTACTCTTATCCATCGTCCTTTTATCCGCCGGATGCGGCAAGAAGAAGGACATCGTGGCCAAAGTCGGCGGTGAAGTGATTACCGCAGCCGAGTTCAAAGATGCCATGATTATGAACTACAGGACGCCCGAATTCGCCGCCAAACGGAGCTTGGAAGACCGCCAGCAAGTCTTGAAAAATTTAATTGACAGCAAACTTAAACTGTTAGACGCCCGCCGCATGAACCTGGAAAAGGATTCCACTGTGCAAGCGAAAGCCGCTGAGGTTCAGAAACAGGCTGCTATTCAGGAGCTGTACAAAGTCGAAATTATGGATAAGGTCATCCCTCCGGAGGCGGTGCGGGAATATTACGACAGGCTGGGAGAGGAGATACGCGCCCGCCATATTCTGTTTAAGACTCCTGTGGATGCCGAGGAACAGGAATTGGAAGCAATCCGTAAAAAGGCCGAAGAAGCCCACGACGAGCTCTTAGCCGGCGCGGATTTCGATTCGCTCGCCCGAGCAATTTCCGAAGACGTGACCACAGCAAATAGAGGTGGCGATCTGGGATATTTCTCCTGGGGCCGGATGGTTGATGAATTCCAGGAGGCGGCCTTCGCCCTGGAAATCGGCCAGATCAGCGACGTGGTCAAATCATCCTATGGTTATCACATCATCAAGCTGGAAGATCGAAGGCCTTCCGAATCGGTTAAACCCTTCGAAGAAGAGGAAGATAACATCCGCAATCGCCTGCGCCAAACCTATCAGGAAGAGCTAAACGAAACGGCGGAAGGTTACCTGAAAGAACTCAAAGACGCCCACAACTTGAATTTCGATTATGCCAACATTCAAAAAATCCTGGACAAGGTCAGCGATCCTTCCGTGCCCCGCAATAACTCATACTTCGCCAATTTCAGCGAGGAGGAGAAGCTCTGGGTGGTAGCCACCTACGATGCGGATACCATCACGGTCAAGGACCTGGAAGAGGAAATCGCTAAAGCCGGCAGCCCCCCCCGCTGGCGAGATCAAAAAGCCATTACTAAATTGGTGGAGAGAATGGTTCTTCCCGATTTCCTGGCCGCCCGTGCCAAAGAAAAGGGACTCTACAAGAGCAAAAACGTGATGGAGGCCTACAATAAGAATCTGGACAGCGATATGATCCGGCGGATCGAAGCGATCCAGATCGATGAAAAAATTGACGTTTCCGATTCCGTACTCCTGGCTTACTATAATGAACATAAAACGGACTTTATGACGGATTCCACCGTGGAAGTTCAGGAAATTTACATTCTCGTTGACGAGGAGAAGGGCAAAGACAAAGATTTCGCTCAAAAACTCGCCGATCGCGCCAAGCGAGGGGAGAACTTCACCAAGCTGGTTAGAAAATACAATGATCGAAAATCAACACAGCAGCGGGACGGAAAGATTGGTCCGCTGACCAGCAAACAGTACGGCGCCATTGGAAGAGAAGCTTTTAAACTGGAAATCGGTGAGATCAGCGATGCAATTAAGATGGGACGGCGGGGATATTCCGTCATCAAACTGCTCGACAAGACACCGGCTCAACTCAAACCCTTCGAAGAGGCTAAAGCCCAGGTCGAGCGACAGCTCAGGCGGGAACGAAGCGAGGAACTGCGCGAAGCATGGATGGCGGATTTACAGAAACGCTATCCCGTCATCACCTATGATGATAAGCTGATGTCCATACTGCCGCAGCCTGAGGTTGCCGCAGAAGATACCCTTAAAACCAAACCGCAGAAAGAACTCAAAATAAAGTCAATCACTCCCATCGATAAGGGAAAGGGCAACAAGTGATCTGGAGGCTGCGTCCTCCTCATAGGTTCCGTTTCCTATCGTTGAGTCAGCAACGGGGTCGGGCAAGTTCATTGGATTTTGCCGGTCGCGGGCGAGGCCTTCTTTCCCTTTGGCTTGTCAGTCCCCTGTTGACTTTTATCTTCCTCCCACTCTTCCTGTGGGGATGCGGCGGGAAGAACGCTGAAGATCCCATAGCAGCGCGAGTCGGGAAAGCTACCATCACCCGCTCCGAACTGATCAATCTATACGGATTGGACCAGGATTTTCTCACCGGCGGCGGCGAAGTTGACACGACCATACTCGTTGAAGCCGCCCGCAGATGGGCCTTGGAAGAAATCCTCATTCAGGAAGCTCAGCGGCGGGGATTGGATAGGGATAGCACTTTCCAGATTCGCCTGGAAAACATCCGCCGGGAGATTCTCATCGGGCAGTTGTTTGAAGAATCCAACACCTCCATAGCGGTTGATTCCCTGGAGATTCGCCAGGAATACGAAAAACATCGCGAGGAGTACACATCCGCCCAGGATGAAGTGGATCTCACCTACATCGTCGCACCAACCAGAGAGCTGGCCAATCAAGCCCGGCAGAAACTACGCAGCGGACTTGCACTGACAGACATTTTGATTCAAAACGCTCAACTTTCCGGAAAAAGCGTGGGATGGGTCGCAGCGAATGATTTGAATCCCACGATATCCCGAACCGCGTTCGCCATGGCACCCGGCACCATTTCCAATCCCATTAAAATAGAATCGGGCGAATACATCATCCTTCAGTGTCACCAGCGACGGCAGGCGGGAACGGTGCTCCCCCTCGAGGAAGTTAGAGAGGACATACGCGGGCGAGTTATCTTGCGCAAGAAACTGGAAACGGAAAAAGCCTTGAAAAATCGCCTCTGGATATCATACAATCCCCAAATATTCGTAAACTCAAGTGAATAGGACAAAAAGAAAAAACTGCTTGGCGTCTCGTTTAGCAGAAGGCGTTTGCGGTTGCTCAGCCCATCTCGCGATTACTTTCTTAGCATTGTTCATAGCGACCTCAGTCCCGGCAGGCGCGCAGATACAGGACGAGGTGATTGACCGTCTGATAGCCATCGTAGGCGATGAGATCATTCTGGAAAGCGAGGTTTACCAAAACGCGCAGTCCATTGCCCTGCAACAAGGCGCTGATATTCTACGCGATCCCGCGAAATTTCAAAAGTTGCGGGAAGACGTTCTGCGTGAAATGATCAATCAAAAGATCCTGTTAGCCAAGGCCCGGGAAGATTCCATCGTGGTCGAGGCGCGTGAGGTTGATGCCGAGCTTGAGAACCGACTTCAACAGATCATTCAGAACGTCGGCTCAGAGGAAAAATTGGAGGAATTGTATGGTTATTCAATTAGGCGCATTCGCCGGGACTTTCGCTCCGTCGTCGAAGAGGGTTTGCTTGTTGATAGGGTAAAGTATAACTATTTAAAGAACATACGAGTTACTCGCTCGGAGATTGAACAGTATTTCCGCGATCATCCCGACGAATTCCCCCAGATGAAGGATGCCGTAGAGATCGCCCATATCCTTCGTGAAACGGGCAGCAGCGAACGGGCGGATGCACGAGCTTTAGCTCGCGCCGATTCGATCTACGAGGCATTAAAGCGAGGCGCTTCTTTCGATAGCTTGGCCGCGATACTATCGGAAGATACGACCACGGCAAAAAACGGCGGACATGTCGGCTGGACGGAGCGCGGTGATCTCTTAAGCAGCTATGAAAACGTAGCTTTCTCCTTAAATCCAGGGGAGATTTCACGGCCGGTTAAAACGCGCTATGGGTATCACATCATCCGATTGGAAGAGCGGCGCGAGGAAAAAATCAATACCTCCCATATTCTCATCCGACCGAAGGTATTGGCGGAAGACGAAGGTCCTGTGATTGATCTTCTGACGAGTATCAGGGAGCAGATTCAAGCGGGGACACCGTTCGGAGATGCGGCGAAGGAATACTCCCAGGATTTGGAAAGCGCCAACCGAGGAGGTTACCTGGGCTGGTTTTCGCTGGAAGACATGCCGGAAAATTTCCGAGATGCTGTGGCGTCCCTGGAATTAAACGAAATTAGTCAACCCTTCAAGACGCAGTACGGCTATCATATCGTAAAACTCTTGAACAGGCGGGAAGCGCGGCCCCTCTCACTGAAACAGGATTGGGAATTGATTTCAGGCCACGTTCTAAACGCCAAGAAAGAACGGAAATACAATGAATGGCTGGACGAGTTAAAAACGAGATATTACATCGAAATCAAAGGATGATCAGCAAAAAGTACTCTTTGGATAGACAAGGATTAAATAATTTGCATATTTGCCATTTCTCTATTGACAAAATAGCAGTAATAGTGTTATATTAATTTGATTAGCACGGCAGAGAATCATAAGGAACTCTCTAATGCACGGTGGGTGCAATCGGATTCTTCCGGTTATCATACTCTCAATAGCCGTTTCACTGGTGCAGCTCTGTCCGCCGAGTCTAGCTTCCACGATCGCGATGGTAAGCGGTAGCGCCACGGTGGATGGCCGCCCCTTGCTGTTCAAGAACCGGGATAATTCTTCCAACCCGGACCAGGAATTCTATTACAACGCCAACGGTCCGTACCGCTATATTTCTGTATCATACGCAGGCGTTGAAGATCAAGCCTGGGGCGGAGTTAATGAAGTCGGCTTCGCTATTAACAACGCCAACGCCTGGAATTTTGACGACCAGGTGCCCGGCCCGGATGATGACGGCTATATCATGGATCTGGCTCTTAGAACCTGCCAGACGGTGGAAGATTTTCAGGCCATTATGGATTCCACCGACATCTGCGGCCGCACTCTGCCGGCGATTTACGGCGTTATAGACGCCAGCGGTGCCGGGGCGCTGTTCGAAGCGGCCTCATACGAACACTTCCGTTTCGATCTGGACGATAGCAGTGCCGCTCCAAACGGCTATATGGTTCGGGCCAACTTCGCTTACGAAGGAGGGCCTTACCATCTGGGCCAGCACCGTCACGACCGCGTTTTAGCCCTATTAGATTCGGCCTATGCCGGCGGTTTTATCTCGCATCTATTCGTAACCCAGAGCATTTTAACGGACATCGTCAACGAAGAAAACGACCCCTACCCGCTGCCCTTCGAAGGCCGTGAAGAATTGCTTCCATACGGCCTGATTCACACGCACGACGCTATCAATCGAGACATCACACGATCGGGTTTTGCCATCCAGGGCATTCTGCCGGGAGAAGATCCCCTGTTATTTACTATCTGGGCTCTGGTCGGTGAACCGATCTGCACTATCGCCTTGCCGCTCTGGGTGCACGCCGGTTCTACGCCGGTAGAATTTGACGGTGCTCATCATTCCGAGCTAAACTTCAAAGCGCAGGAATTTCGCGATTACCTCTACCAAACTCAATGGGCCAGCGACGCCATGGATACCTGGAAGTTGATAGATGAACGGGGCGAAGGCTTGCTGCCCTTTCTGGATTCGCTGGAAAATTACGCTGCATTCGCCGGAAATGCCGCCCTGGACGAATGGCGGACTACCGGCCTACCTTCACCTGAGACGGTTGAGACTGTCCAGAACGATTTGGCTGCCTGGGCTCTGGCTGAAATGAACAATTGGGGGCCTCCACAAGCCCCTGTGGTTACGCTATCGTGGCTGAGCGCTGACCAGGTGCTCCTCAACTGGTCTCCAGTCACCGAGGACGTATTCGGTCGGCCGATTACCGTTTCAAGTTACACGGTTTACGCATCAGACTTACCCTTCCACAACAGACTCGCCGGAGACTCTCTAACCACTGTAACGCTTCCTCCGGTTACAATTTCCGCACCGGAAACCTACCGCTTCTTCCAGGTGCGCTGCCAGCCATGATTTCTCAACAATGGGGGGTCAAAAAGACCTCCTGAATCCATTAAACGCCTTCCCCCTTTCAGCATAGCTTAAATCCCTTGACTTGTGGGTCAATTGACGTTATTATCAAAGCTGAAGTCCTATCTCCCTTTTTCAGCTATTAATGAAGAAGAAACGTAAACAACTTCCCGTCCGCGTCAAGCTTTTCGTCTTTCTCTGCGTTGTCAGTCTTCTGCCTCTGCTTTTATGCTATCAGGTATTGATAGGATTGGGGAGCAGCAGCTTTCGGACGCTGCGTGATGCTCAAATTCGTGATGGACTCGAACATACCGCTCGCTCCTTCGATGCTGTGGAGCATCGACTGATGGAAGCAGCCAATGGAGTGGCAGGCTGGGAAGAGTTGACCAACTTTTTCACAAATCCCGATTCAACCTGGGCAAAAGAGAATTTGGCGGATTGGGCACCGCAGAGCTACAATCTGGATTACCTGGCTCTGAACGATACAAAGGGGAACGCTCTCTACAGTTGGCTCAAAAATGAGCACTTAAAAAGCGATCTTCCCATACCGCTGTTCGAACCCGGGTATACAGCAAGTTCCGGATGGATATCAACTCCGAGGAACCTCTGGCTATTAGCCAAGGCGGATATCACACGGAATGGATCGCCGCTGGGCAGCCTGGTGTTCGGACGCAGGTTGACACACCGCTTCTTGTTGGAGCTTCAGGCCGGCCAGGAGGCTGACTTGATGGTCTACTATGGGAGCCGCCTGTTAGCTACGACGGATACTACCAGTACACTCCCCCTGATTGATCCCAGTGATATATTTTCAGATTTGGTCACTCGCCAGGGCACTTACTTTTTCGAAGCCAAAAATCAAAATCGGATAATTGGATTTCAGGGATTGAGAGATATAAATGGGACTGAGATTGCAACAGTTGGCTGGACGAATTTCAAGTCTCCGGCACACGTCATCCAAGACTCCATCCGCGAGGTATTACTATATTTTGGACTGCCGCTTTTGACATTGGTATTGTTAACAGCCCTGGTTCTGGGATTGTGGATTGAACGCCCCATACGCGGGCTTTCGAAAACGATGGAAGAGGTAAGTCGCACGGGGGATCTCACACGTCGAGTTCCGGTTACCGGAGGCGGCGAGATCGCTTCGATGTCCCGTTCATTTAATCAAATGCTGATGCAGCTCTCCATCCAGCGCGACGAACTTCTCACCTTTCGGACCATGATTTTGGCGATGAAAGAGGGGGTGTTAATCGAGAATACATCCCACGAAGTCGTCTATATGAATCCCCGAATGGAAGAACTCCTCGGAATCAGTTTTGATGAAATATCGAGTGGCGATGAACCCGTTCAGCTCGACAGCATGATCGCGACGAAGGGACAGCGCCTCGAGGACAAAAGGGGGTTTATTACGGAAGAAGTTGAATGGGTCCGCTGCGACGGACGCAGAATCCAAGCTCTGAAAACTTCAGGATATCTGGAAGACCAACCTGGAACAGTGACAGGAATTCTATCAACTTTCGTGGATATAACGGAGCGAAATGATCTTGAAATTGAATTAATCGAAGCGTCTCGGATGGCCTTCTTAGGCCTGTACTCACAGGGAATCATCCACAATATCAACGGGCCTTTGAACAGCATCATGGGATTTTCGAGTTTGCTCTGCAAGGAACAGCCAGAATCTGAACTTCCGCAGCGCATCAACATGGACGCGAGACGCATGGCGGAACAGGTTTCCAACCTGGGGCATCGCTGGCACCGCACGGGAATCCATCGGGAAGAAGCTTTGAATCTGAATGAAATCATCCAGGATGAGATAAAGTTCTTGGAAGCAGATCTCTTTTACAAACACAACGTGGAGAAGCACTTCGATTTTGATCCCAACTTGCCCCCTATCCAGGGCGTGTACGGCGATTTCAGCCACGCAATTTTGAACATCATCATCAACTCAATCGACGCACTATCTGAAAGTCCCATCCACAAGTTATTCCTGCGGACTCGGTACAGCCAGGAAGAAATACGGATTGAAATTGAAGACACTGGCGTCGGCATACCCCCTGAAAATTTGAACAAAATCTTCCTGCCCTTCTTCAGCACCAAGCGCCGCGATCGCAAAGAAGGAATCCCCAGCGGCGCCGGATTGGGCCTGGCAATCGCTCGAAAGGTACTGGAACCGTACGACGTCAAATTCGAGGTTACCAGTGAGCCTGGCAAAGGCACCTGTATGACACTTCACATTCCTTATATCAAAAATAGCAAATCCGAAGTGAGCGAAACCTATTCTGCCGAGGTACTGGTTTGAAGGAGCACATTCTAATCGTTGACGACGAGGAGTCCAGCCGGGAACTCTGCCGGGTAACTCTCCAGGAACCGGAGCGCGATATCACCATGTGTTCCGACGCCCAGGAAGCTCTCGATGAGCTGGGGCGCAAGGCTTTTGACCTGGTTCTAACGGACATGGTTATGCCGGGACTTTCAGGACTGGATTTACTGGAGCGAATCAAAGCCGAGAGGAGTGACACCAGCGTATTGCTGATGAGCGGCAAGGGATCAATTTCGGCGGCGGTGCGGGCCATCAAGCTGGGAGCGGAGGATTTTATCGAAAAACCACTGCCGGATCCCGAGGTCTTGGCGTTAGCGGTGAAGAGAGCTTTGAAAGCCCGCCGCCTCGAGCAGGAAAACCGCGAACTGCGCCGACAGCTTAAAAATCTAAAAGGAGAGCCCGTTCTGATCGGCGGAGATACATTTTCCAGAGTTCTACGAATAGTGGAACAGACGGCTCCTCTGGATACGACCGTTCTGATCACAGGCGAAACGGGCACAGGTAAAGAAGTCATCGCCAAGAGAATTCATTCGTTATCCAACCGATCCGGCCAACCCTTCATCGCCATTAATTGCGGTGGATTGCCGGAGGGGCTTCTCGAATCGCTACTGTTCGGGCATGAGCGGGGTGCTTTCACCGGCGCGGTCAAGCGCACCAGCGGTTACTTTGAGAAAGCCAATCATGGAACTATCCTGCTTGACGAAATCGGAGACATGCCACCCAATCTTCAAGTGAAGCTTCTGCGTATATTGCAGGAAAAAA
Source organism: uncultured bacterium (assembly GCA_964533705.1). Classification (GTDB taxonomy): domain Bacteria; phylum Electryoneota; class B3-LCP; order B3-LCP; family B3-LCP; genus CAZHMN01. The sequence goes on along the minus strand of CAZHMN010000007.1, from coordinate 36,539 downwards.
CCTTTCGGCGCGTCGGTGGGGAAAAGGACGTCGAAGTGGACTGCCGTGTAATAGCCGCCACTCATATGAATCTACGCGAAATGGTCAACAAAGGTGACTTTCGCGAGGATCTTTACTATCGGTTGAACGTCATCAACATTGACTTGCCGCCTCTGCGGGAAAGAGATGAAGACATCCCCGCTCTGGCGAATCACTTCATGCGTATCACCGCCGCCAAGATGAGAAAACCAGTTTCCAAAATCGATCCGGAAGCGATGGAACAACTGCGAAAATACCGCTGGCCCGGAAATATCAGAGAACTGCAGAACGTCTTGGAACGCGCTATTGCATTGTGTGAGAACGAACTGATAAAAATAGAAGATCTGCCGAGCTGCATCCACGATGAACGAGGGGAGAAAATCCGCCGGCCTGAGATAAAATTCTACAACCAGGCAAAACTCCAATTCGAGCGGCAGTTTATCCTCTCCGCTCTGAAAGCCTCGAATTACAACGTCAGCGCGGCCGCGAAAGCCTCCGGTATCCCGCGACAAAACTTCTACTTGAAGATGAAAAAATTAGGAATCAAATCCGCCAACTCGCTTCAGTAGAATCCTTCAGTAATTCCTATTTGGACGATCCGCATCATTCGTTCTAAGGTTCATTAAAGAGCTACTTAAACTTTGGAGCTCTCCCCTGAGGATCGGTATGATTTTTCTTGACTTTTTTAGCGTCTAACTCTAACTTATGATTTAAATGGTGACCCGTCTTCGATTCGGTAGCTAATCGGGTTTAGAGCCTGAACAAAATTCGGGATTGTTCGTTGGATGCGGGAGTGAGTATGAGGGGGATAGCTGTTTTCACCTTCTGTCTGCTGATCACGCAGGCGTCACAGGCAGACGTGATTTACTTGAAGGGAGGCGGTGTTCACGACGGCAAGGTTACACGCCTGGATAGCACTCATTTCCAGGTAGAGCTGTCGGACGGCGAGCTGTTGGTATTCGAAAACAGTGAAATCTTCCGTGCGGTTGATGATAGCGGCCAAATTCTGTACGATGGCGTTCAACAGCAGAACGCACTTAAATCATCCCAGATTGCAATCGGCGAACCTGACATTGACCTTCACGAAGTTTCTTTCCCCCAGCCCACCGGAGAATATCGGAAAGTTGTTCGCTTTCCCTTCTGGCCCTTGCTGGGCGGAACGGCGATACTGGGTTATTTCGGTGTAAACCAGCTAATAAAGAGCGCCGACACTTACAAGGAATCTCAATACCTGGAGGATTTAGGTCTGGAATTCAACTCTACCCGGGATCGATCGCAGAAGCAGAGAACCTGGGGACAGATCAGCGTCGCTGGAGCGGTAGCCTGCCTTATCGTAGGATTGACCCCGCACTACGAAAAAGTTCCCATCCAAAACACTCTACGGGTAACGCCGACGAAAGACGGTATAACCTTAAGTTTTAATTTTTAGCGACAGCAATAAGTTTCCGAAGTATGTTCCTAAGCCGCCAAACGGGGCTCGGCCGAGACCAAAACCTGATCACCATTCGCCGCCGCACACGATACGGCATACTCCTGCTTGTTGCCGGGGGCATCCTGGCACTGATCTTATCACTCTCCATCTTGGGCGAGCGAAAGGGTACGTTGCTGGTCAAGGCAAACCGACCTGGTGCATACATCGTGCTGAACGGCTCGGTTACGGACGTACCAGTCGGAACGCCCCTGAAACGCCTCAGATCGGACATTTACGACGTCTCGGTTAGCTTGTCCGGTTATGAACCCGATCCACCCAATAGGGTAGTTAAAATTGAAAAGGGCAAAACCTTAGAGGTGAACTTTTCACTTCTTCCCATTCCACCAGAACCGAAAATTCAAAAAGAAAAGCCAACGCCCGCAGCGGACGAATCCGCCAAGAGCAAACCCGAAGATTTCGACCGTATTTCTTCGCAGCCTCCGGATTCCAAAAAACCAATCAGCCCTTCGATCCAGCAGTCCTCGAAAGCTCGAAACAATACAAAAGAAACAAAACAAAGCGAAGAAGCCGGCGAAATTCTGCATGGTATGCTCAAGGTGGTCACTCGCCCGGTTGAGGGCGGCATTTTCATTGATGACATTTTCGCAGGCAGAGGAAAAGTCACCCAAACGAATCTGAACTTAGGTGAAGTTGTCGTTCGTTTCGGGGAGGTCGAGGGGTATCGCACTCCCGCCTCGCAGAAGGCCTTTCTGACACAGTCCTGGCCGTACGCCAGCTTAGAAGGAATTTACCTGCCCATCATCTACATCTCAGCCCATCTGGATCAATCCGGCCGCGTGATCACCCAAAGATGCAAACTCACACAAGGATATGTACTTGATCAATCTGCTCCTGCAGAGGATCCTGTGGCAGGGCCGGGGATAAAGTTGCTGGATGAAATCGGCGTTTTCGCCTGGGAGATCGGATATGCTTTCTCCAACCGCAATCCACCCGGCCAGGATTATATTGAAATGATCTTTGATCTACCCGAGAACTGGGATGGAAACAAGCCGCTGGATTTGCATCTTTACGGGTATCCCTCCGACCGAAAATACCCGTTTGCCCTGGCTGGCCGAGCGGAGATTGACGTTTTCGTGAATGAAAGACCGGTAAAAAAAGGCTACCATCCCACCATCCCCGTCCAGGGGAATACTTCTCTTCAATCGGAGGTTTTTCCCGTCAACTCCTTTCTGCGAGTAGGCCAAAATCGAATTCGCGTTCAGGCATCGGCAAACAGCCGTTGCTTTTACTATCTCCAGCAAATTGTCCTGCTCTAAATCCATTAATGAATGATCCCTCTCTCATTCTAAAGTCAATCGGTTATGGATTGGTGGGTTTTGGACGCTTTTGCCGCCGGCGCCTCCTTCCCGCTTTTCAGCAAATCAGGGGATCGAAAATCGTTGCTTTGCAGAAAAGAGACCGGCATGAGGCCAGGCGCGAAGCGGAGAAGTACGGCATTCCGGCGGGTTACGGTGACATCGAGAGTCTTCTCTCAGATCCGCACGTTGATGCAGTTTACATCACCAGCGCCAACTGCGCGCACGAAGAACAGGCCGTTGCGGCGGCGCAAGCCGGTAAGCACGTTCTCTGTGAAAAACCGTTAGCCACCAGCTCCGAAGGTTGCCGAAGAATCATCGCTGCCTGCCGCTCTGCGGGAGTGCTTCTGATGGTAGCTCAAACGTTGCGCTTTTCCCCCCTCGTTTTGCAGATAAAAAGATGGATTGCGGAAGGCATACTGGGCGAAATCGTCACAGCTCGTGCGACTTTTTCGTATCGGGCGGAGGAATCACCGAGAAACTGGGTCTTCGACCCCGAGGTCGCCGGTGGCGGCCCGATGGTGGACGTCGGCGTGCATTGTCTGGACACGTTGAGGTTCCTTATGGGTGACGTGTCGGAAGTTCAAGCCATCGTAACTCCAGCCGGAAGGAAAAACAACGTGGAAAGAACGGTTGAAGTAGTCCTTCGATTTGCATCCGGGGTGACGGGCGGCATCTTCTGCTCCTATGAGATACCCTATAGCAGCAGGTTGGAAGTCGTTGGAAGTTACGGCAGAGCCTATGCGGAGTCCTTTACTCTGCCCTGGGCTGATCTTGATCTGCACCTGGAAACGAAAGAACAATCCAAATGCTTGACCGTGAATACGGGAAACATGTACGGTGATTTGATAACGTCATTTTCACAGGCAATCCGAGGGCTTCAACCTGTAGCGATCCCGGGAGAAGAGGGTTTGGCCAATCAAGAAATTATAGATGCCATATACAGAGGGTGAATTACTCTCGATCGGCCAATACGTCTATATTTTTAATAAAAACATAGATTAATATAATTAGCAAATGAAATAAATAAAATTTGACAAGGGTACAAATATTCATTATATTTTCAAGTTTTTGTTTCATGAATTCGAATTCCTGGGCAGCCCTGATCCCCGCTTATAATGCCGCTGCGATGATCAGCTCAGTTGTTAAGGGCGTTAGTACATTTCTGCCAACTGAGCGTATCCTTGTGGTGGACGACGGCTCAAGTGACGGCACGGCTGAAGCTGTAAAAGAGACAGGAGCATGCCTTTTGAGCCGTGGCGAGAACGGGGGAAAGGGTCTGGCATTGCGGGATGGTTTTAAGCGATTGCTCGATTGGGAACCGGAGTGGATCATCTGCCTCGATGCCGACGGTCAGCACGATCCCGCGGCAATTCCCGGCTTTCGGAAAGCTGCCGAATCGGGAAAATTCGACCTGATCGTAGGAAACCGGATCGGGAATATCCAAGGCATGCCCTTCATTCGTCGCTTTTCGAATCGATTCAGCTCATACCTGGTCTCCTTGAGAACCGGAATGAGACTGCCCGACGTTCAATGCGGTTACCGCGCCGTACGAACCGAGGTTTTGCGCAGGATGCACCTGAAGTCGAGGCAGTACGAAATCGAAGCTGAGATGATCCTGCAAGCCTGGCGTCTGCACTGTCGAATCGGCTGGGTGCCGATCCCGACCGTATATCAGGGCGAGCCGAGCCACATCAAGAAATTTCCCGAAACGATCCGATTCCTGAAACTCCTGGGTCGCTCCTTTTATGAATAAACAAAACAACCGAAAACAGGGCTTGTGGCGAGCCCGATCGCGCATGATTCGTGAACAGCTCATCGCCCGGGACATCGTAGATGAACGGGTGCTAAAGGCGATGGACTCCGTACCGAGGGAGGCCTTTGTAAGCGAAGCGCTACGAGCGCGAGCCTATGAAGATTCACCTCTTCCAATCGGGGAAGAACAGACCATCAGCCAGCCCTACATGGTCGCCCTGATGACCGAGCTCCTGCGATTAAAAGGCGATGAAAAGGTCCTTGAGATCGGCACGGGATCGGGCTATCAAACCGCCATCCTGGCGGAACTCGCCGGAAAGGTGTTTTCGATCGAGCGCTCATTTACTCTCTCGCAAAAAGCCAGGAAAAATCTCGAGAATCTGGGCTATACAAACGTCTTGCTGCGGGTTGGCGATGGAACCATCGGATGGGCGGAATTTGCGCCCTATGATCGTATCATCGTCACCGCCGGCGCACCGGACGTTCCCCAAAGCCTTCTGAAGCAACTGAGTGAAGGCGGCATCATGGTGGTACCCGCCGGGGATCGAGCACACCAAGATTTAAAAGTGATCACGAAGACTAAATCCGGGTTAGACATACGAAGCGGTGGAGGTTGTGTGTTCGTCCCCCTGATTGGACGGGAGGGCTGGCCGAATGGCTGAACAGATAGCGAATTATTTATCCGGTATTCCGGCGCATTGGACCACTTTCTTTTTAGCCATGCTGCCCATCCTGGAATTGCGAGGTTCCATCCCCTGGGCGATTTTGGTCGGCGGTATGCATTGGCAAGATGCGTTTATCTGGTCTCTGTTCGGCAACTTCGTGCCCATCGTTCCCATCCTGCTTCTGCTCGAGCCGGTTTCGAATTTTTTAAGCCGATGGAAGCTTCTGGACCGCTTCTTCACCTGGCTCTTCGCCCGAACGCGGCGCAAGGGCAAAATGGTGGAGAAATACGAAACATTGGGGTTGATCCTTCTCGTCGCCATACCGTTGCCGGGGACGGGAGCCTGGACGGGAGCACTGGCCGCGTTCGTCTTCGGCGTTCGCTTTAGGCTGGCTTTACCTGCGATCATAATCGGCGTCATCATCGCCGGAACTCTGGTGACCTCCATCGTTATGGGTGGTTCGACGGCAGCCAGGGCTATTCTCGGGCTTTGATAGTATTTTATTCAGGGACTTTTCAAGTTAAGTCATAATCGCATTTCATACTTGCATCCGAATCATAATCTTTGTATATTGTATGTTTTAAAAATACCAGAATCAATATTTTTTCATTTCACCTAAACGTCACTTTTAGTTCAGCTTTTACGGGGCGTAGCGCAGCCTGGTAGCGCACATGCTTCGGGAGCATGGAGTCGTCCCGATACAGTCGGGATCGCCCCGACGA
>CAZHMN010000007.1:8489-30492 GCA_964533705.1 uncultured bacterium | reverse complement strand
GCACATGCTTCGGGAGCATGGAGTCGTCCCGATACAGTCGGGATCGCCCCGACGAGGGAGATAGGCTCTTTCCTTTGATTTATTTTTTCACGGGGCGTAGCGCAGCCTGGTAGCGCACATGCTTCGGGAGCATGGAGTCGCTGGTTCAAATCCAGTCGCCCCGACAACGCAGATACACTTGAAACGGGGAAACAAAGCTAAATTAGAAGCGTATATATAATAGGGGTTTTCAGTGCGATGGTTTATACTGTAAAGCCCTAAAAAACAAAAGAATACATTGATCTGGCTCAACTAAGATTAACAGTCAATAAAAACCCGGACACTATTGTATATTTTTCAAGACTCATCCGGGATATATTTAACTATTATGAGGTACAATCGTGCGCTGTGCTATCTTCATTGATGGAGAATACCTGGAAAAGGTTCGTGAGCTTCGCCTATCCAATGTCAGAATTGACTTTAAAAAGCTTTCAGATTACCTGTGGCGAAAAGTAAGGGAAGTCTCTACAGAAAATGTCGCTCTGCTTCGTACATACTATTACGGAGCACTCCCCTACCTACCTACAACACCCAATCCTCAAGACCGAGAGCGCTACGACAATAAGCATCGCTTCCTGAAAGCTCTCGAATTTCACCCCCGCTTTGAAGTCCGAAAAGGTAAGGTTCTGCGGGTTTACGACGACCACGGGAATGCCGATTACGTTCAAAAAGCCGTGGACGTACAACTTTCCATTGATTTGATTACCTTAGCTGTTCGCAAGGAAATACACCACGCAGTCGTCTTGGCGGCTGACGATGATTTCAGCCCCGCGGTACGCATCGCCAAGAACGAATCGGTCGTCGTGCATCTGGCGTATTGCCCCAAAATGCCGCGCGGATTGGACTTGGAGCGGGAAGCCGATGAGCGGATCATTCTGGATACGCCGCTGATCGATACCATCAAGCAGTATTAGTGGTGGGTTATTTTTAACATCCGCCTTCGTTCCGGCAGCAGCAGGTTTCAGTGCGACGCGCATTGAAAGATGGGGATTTTGTCTTTAACAATGACAAGTGTCTCTTCAAAGGACGTCCGGTTCGAAACGTTCACGCCGGGAGGTCCTGGAGGACAACATGCCAACCGAACCGCTTCAGGCGTAAAGGCTATCCACATCCCAACGGGTATTACCGCAGTCGCCCGGGAACACCGATCCCAGTACCGCAACCGCAAATTGGCACTGGAGAGATTATTAGCCAAGCTTAAGAATCGTCACCGCTCGGTGCGCCCCCGAATAAGAACGGTTGTCCCTGCTTATGTTCGGGAACGCAGGCGCAAGGAAAAAGAGCACCGCTCGAGATTAAAAGAGTTGCGAAGAAGGGTGGATGGAGCGTAAGATGCGTAAGATATAGATATTACAATAAATACTTAGAACAAAGAATGCCTCCTACACGGAGGCATTCTCATTTTGCGAATACAATCTCGCCGTTAGAGGAGCCGTTTGGGGATTTCTTCTAAGGCTGCCAGTGCCAACTGAATCTGGGATTCCAGATCCCGAAGATCAATGATGGAGGAAGGGCCGTGGATATAGCGGCTGGGCGTGGCCAGCACTCCGGTCAGCACACCTGATCTGGAAAGGTGGATTTCACCAGCATTGGTGCCTCCGAAGAGGGGCTGTTTGAGCTGGTGAGAGATGTTACGTTCACGGGCAATTTCCTGCAGAAAGCGGAGCATTCTGGGTGAGGTCACCATGGTTCTATCGGCTATGGTAATGGCCACACCCGATCCCAGTGCGCAGGGCGATTGGTGCGGGGGCACGCCGGGGAAATCGCCGGCGGTGGTCGTCTCTAAAACGAGCGCAACCTTCGGAGCGATACGAAAAGCTGACACTTTGGCGCCTCGCAAGCCCAGCTCTTCACTGGTGGCAAAATTGACGGCCAGAGTGTAAGGAAGCCTTTTCCCTTTGAGCGATTCAAGCACGGTGATGGCTGCCGCACATCCACCACGATCGTCAAAGGCTTTGCCCAGTAAACGATTCTCCGGCAGGACCTGGAAAGGCCCTTCCAACACGCCCGGCGTCCCGGCAAGGACGCCTAATTCCAAAGCCTCCTCTTTGGATCCCACACCGATGTCTATGGTCAGATCTTCGGCCGGGATGGCCTTGCTGCGCTCCTCCTGCTTGGTGATATGAGGCGGCGGGAATCCGATGGCGCCCCTGACGAAACCGTCTTTACCGCGCAGGGCGACTCTCGAGCCGGGAAATTGGCGAACATCCCAGCCGCCCAGGGGCGCAAAGCGGATGAAGCCCTTGTCATCCACGTGGGAAACCATGAAACCGACTTCGTCGGTGTGAGCGTCCAGCATGACGACGACGTCGCTTTCGCCGTCAACCCAGGCGGTTAGATTACCGACGGCGTCCTCTTCAATGCGGTTGGCCAGAGGAGTTATTTTTTCGCGTATAATGGCACGCACGTCATCTTCAAAGCCCGGCGGCCCGAAGGCTTCGCACAGGGCTTTCAGCAGGCCGATAAATTCCATTCTATTTCCTTGATATTATTGGGAGTATCGAGCAATAAACTCGATAGCGTATTATATTGTCAGAATAAGGTCTCTTCAGCAGGTGGCTCGCCCTCAGTGGATTTCTTCTCAGGGCCGGTATAAAGAAAAGTCTCTGCTAACTTCACCCATTCCGTCCATCGTTCGCCCTGTTCCCGGCTGCGCTGGATGATGCGGTTAAAGGCATTGGCTTTTGAATCCATCAAATCCGCGGTGTACAATAAGACGGCTTCAAGCGTCATCGGCAGGACGGGAGATCCCTGTTCCCTGGTTCCCTGGTGGGACATCACCAGATGCATCAACTGGTCCCAGAGCTCCTGGGGCACGTCCGCATCCAGCTTGCGGCGTTCGTTCAGCAGCTCCTGACCCAACACGATGTGCCCGATCAAACGCCCCTGATCGCTATAATCAATCGCCACGTCCCAGGTCAGTTCTCTGATTTTACCGACGTCGTGCAATAGGGCTCCTGCCACCAGTAGATCGCGATTGGCGTTAGGGTAAAATTCGGACATTTTCAAGAGAATCTCAGCCATAGTCAGGGAATGCTCGGCCAGGCCGCCCAGATAAGCGTGGTGCCATTGCTTGCCGGCCGGAGCTTCGAAATAAGCCGTGGATATTTCCGGCTCGTCGAAGAAACGGCGCAAAAAACCGCGCAGATCGGCGTTTTCAATGCTCTCTACCAGGCGGCGTACGTGACGGCGCATCTCGTCGGTGGTTCGCTGGCTGGAAGGGATCAAGCGGGCGCGGTCAACGGGATCTTCCGGGTTGGCGGGGCGCAGCCTCTCGATGGCGATTTCCTTCTGATCCTGGTAGGTGGTGAGGTTGCCCTGCAGCTTGACGATCAATCCCACTTTCAGCACCTTGCGGAACTCTTCGACCTGTTCCCAGAGCTTACCGGGCAGGCGTCCGGAGCGGTCGGAAAATTCCAGGGCCAGGAAGGGCGATCCGTCCCTTTTCTGGCGGACGTCAATGCGCCGAATGGCCACGAAACCGACGAAGCGTTCGCCTTCGGTCAGTTCGCGCAGCAGTTTATTGGTGGTGGGTTGGGGCATGGGCCCTCCCGGAAAATATTATTGAGTCCTTTCGGGTCGGCAATGGGCCGATTTACTGACTATCCCTCCGCGTAGGGGTCGACCTTGCGTCGACCCGATATATATTCCATATTTACATACACATAATCGGGATCACACACTACGTTCGTCAATCCAGCCTTAACGGGATTCTGCATAATATAATGGAATTTTTCATCAAAATCACTGTCATCCCGGATAATATGATCGTAATAATATCGCTGCCAGAACGACTTTAGAAGGCCGAATTTTTTTCTAAATTCGCTATAAATCCGCGATTTGAATTCTTTGACAAAATCAGCTAACACAATTGAATTATCGCCGAGATTATGAATGATTAAATGCAGGTGATCTGGCATTATACACATCGCCAAGATGGGTATGTTTAATCGCTTTTCAACAAGGTCGGCAACGTTATTAACAATTCTTATTTTTGTTTTATCCGCAAAGATTGGCTTCTTATCCCTGGTGCAGATTGTCAGAAAATATGTGGCTTTTGAGGAATAATCGAAGCCAGATAAACGCAGTCGATCAGGACGTTTGGGATAAGCGGTTTTTTGTTTCATGGTGTTTCGGGTCGGCACAAGGCCGACCCCTACGCGGTATCGTTTAATGGTTGTCCCTGGAAATATGCTGAAGTATTTTTCAGAAGATATACCAGAGATTATTCCTTGCATCTTCACTTGTCTCAGCGAGCCAGATTTGCCTTTTTTTGAGGTTTTCTAAATAAACAAAGTTCAACCACTCATACCGAAATCTATGGAAATTTACTTCATAAACAAGCCATTGAAAAAAACGGATGACTATGGTAAATGAACCATCCTTGGGCAAAATGAAAACTACATGATAAGGTTCGTATTTTCGACCACACAGAGTAGATACATCAAATCGTTCTGATGGAGTACCTTCTAGAATGTATTCTCTTAATTCATCGAAATGCGCAGAATAAATCTTGTGACCTATAAGCAGGGATAGGAACTCATAGGCAATCAATGCTAAGGCTCTCTCATCAACAAAACAACCCTTGATTTGCGGCTTGATTTCCCCTACTTCGCGTTTTATAAAAGTCTTTCCATCTGACAAGATAAAAGGGGAATTCAGTGGACAATTCACAAAAGACTCTAAAAGCTTTTTTTCTTCTCAATAAGATAGACCCAGTTTTTTAATATCCGAGGCTAATTTTCTTTCTCCATGTGAGGGTCCCAAGATTCTTGATCCCTTTGCACCTTTAGAGGATATTAATTTCAATCCTTTTCCTTTTCGCGCAAACTCTATAACAGATCCATTATCTCCTTCACCATAGTAAGGTAACCTCTTGGTTACACGATCCCAAAGCTCAGGTAACTGAGGTTTCAGATTTTCTATCGCTATATGAATGGACGAATCGTTTTTCAGGGTCTTGATTAAGTTTCTTCCGGTATCATTGTTGCACTTTTTGCATAGAATCCAGGCTTTCAAGCGACCACCTAGGAAATCAGGTATTATATGTTCCCAAGAATCGATGGGCCTTTCCATGCAGAGAATACATTTTTCGAAGTTTGTTTCAATTCGCATTTTGCTCGCTGACTTCTTATTCAATATGCGGGTGCTGCTGGCGATATTGCGCACTAAAGACACGCATGATGCCTCTGAATCCAGAATCCTGTATCCCGAAATCCAGACTACACACTCCACACCCGCCGAATCCTGGCGCAGGCCTCCTCGACGTCTTCGCCGCTGACGCCCAGATGCGTCACCAGGCGGACTTTGTTGGCAGCCGTGGGCAGGAACCAGACGCCGACCTCTTTCATGGCGGCTGAGAAGCCGGGGCCGTCGAAGGGCGCTTGCGGGGTCAACTCGACGATCAGGATATTGGTCTGTACATAATCGAGATCAACAACCGCACCCGGCAATTCGGCGATGGCTTCGGCCAGAATGCGGCAGTTGCGGTGATCCTCGACCAGGCGTTCGCGGTGATTTTCGATGGCATACAACCCCGCTGCGGCGAGTAAGCCCACCTGACGCATGCCACCGCCGAAGATTTTCCGGAAGCGGTGCGCTCGGTCAATGAATTCCTTTGTCCCCGCAATCAGCGAACCCACCGGGCAGCCCATCCCCTTGGACAGGCAGACGGAAACGGAATCGGCCAGATCCGCCCAGGCGCGCAGATCCAGTCCCGTGGCCGCGGAGGCGTTCCAGAGGCGGGCGCCGTCGAGGTGAATCGAGAGACCCTGTTTGGTCGCGACCTCGCGAATGCGCTGCATCTGCGCGACGGGAAAAATGGTGCCTCCGGCGCGATTATGGGTGTTCTCAATGACAATTAATCGGGATCGAGCGAAGTGGTGATCGGACGGACGGATGGCCGCCTCAACCTGTTCTGCCGTGAAGACGCCGTGATCACCCTGTATGGTATGGACGGTCGCGCCGGACAGCAGTGCCGGAGCGCCGCTCTCGTAGTTGAAAACGTGCGAATTGGCCTCGAGAATGACCTCATCGCCGGGCTGGGTGTGGGTTTTGATCGAAACCTGGTTGGCCATGGTTCCGGAGGGAACGAACAGGGCGGCTTCTTTGCCCAGGAGTTCGGCGACTTTCTCCTGAAGTCGGTTGACGGTGGGGTCATCTCCGAAGACGTCGTCACCCACCTCGGCCGAAGCGATGACCTCTCGCATCTGTGGTGTCGGTCGAGTTACAGTGTCGGAGCGAAGATCAATGATTTTCATGAGGTTATGAACGTATTGAACTCGCATGATCGTCGGGGTCGAGGGCGACCCCGACTACCTTGTGGTGTAAGGAGTTGCGGGTCGGCACACTAAAGGCGCAGGCAAGACCGACCCCTACGCGGCTGTCAGTGCAAACTGACGGGCAGACCGGCTTTCTTCGCCTGGTAGAAGATATCCCGCATCCGCTCCCGATCCACGGCCTTCAAGCGGGTATCAGCAGGCGGACGGTCAAGCGTGTAAATCTGGACATTTTTCGGTTTTAAGTCCAACATCACTTTCATCCAGGCATCAACGGCTTCCTGGCCGGCATTGGTGACACTGCCGTCAATGAAGATGGTCTGAGTTTCAAAATCGCCCAGTTTCTTCAAACCGCTGATGACGTCCTGCAATTTCAGTTCGGAAGGCGGACGATTGATCTTTCTGAAGGTCAGCTCGTCACCGGCGTCAAGTTTCATGATGCGCCGGTCGAGTTTCAGCAGTGCTTGACGCACCTTCGGATTTGTCACCATGGAAGAATTGGACAGGATGGCCGTTTTCGCCTGCGGTGCGCAACGATCCCGGAATTCTGTGATGATGTCCACGGCTCTGGAAAAGTCGGGATGCTGAGTGGCTTCCCCGTTGCCGGAAAAGGTTATATGATCCAGCAGAAAGCGATCAACCTCATATTCATCCAGTTGACGACCCAGATCATCCACATCGGGTAGCCTATCCTTGTGGATTTCGGGGTCTAAGGTCAGGATTTTTGTCCATCCATAATGGCAGTAAACGCAGTTGAAGGTGCAGAGTTTATCACTAAATGGGCTTAAATTGATGCCCAGAGAAAGACCGATGCGGCGTGAACCCACTGGGCCGTATACCATGCCGGTTTGCAGTTTCAGGTTTGCCATGAATTCATTCTCTATCGGTATGATCTAATTTCTTTAGAGCCCTAAGAAGGGATTGATTATTTAGTTTTATTGACAACGGGTCAAAAGCACCTATTCAAGTTCAAGAAGTTTTAAAAGAAGGTACGACAGTTCTTATTCACCTTCATCAGCCGGCACGACAATGGGCTTTACCCCGAACTGGCGGTGCAACTTATCCGCCGCCGTTAAAGCAGCCTCGACGCTCTCATAGCCCCTGATCCGCACGACGTGCAGATTGGTCGGGTTTTCATCAGGGGCAAGAACGATAGCCTTGTATCCTTCTTTCTCCAAATTGTCCCTCAGCCTCCGCGCATTTGCGGCATTGGAAAAGGCGCCCACCTGCAAGGCGTAGGACGGCGACTTTTCTGTTGCAGGCTGTTCAAGAATGGTCTCTTCCGGCTCAGGAGCTCTTATTTCAGGTTGTGGAGGTAACGTGGCGGACAACTGAAAGGGCGGTGGAGGCGTGGACTCCGGTTGTCTCAAGCGGCGCCGAGGCGGTTTCCAATCCCCGAGCGTCTCGCCGATTTCTTCGGCTCGAGTGTACAGACCCTGGGCGTAATAATACTGGCGGACGCGGTCCAATGCTCTCTTTGCGATACTCGATTCCGGGCTGCGGAGAACAATTTGGCGGTAGATGACGAGAGCGCTGTCCGCATCGGTGGACAGAGCCGCTCTCAGAAAATCGGTCTCATCCGGATCGGAGAGACTATCCTGCAGGCAAGCTCTGGCTTCAGTTAATAAGCCGCGATTATAAGCTTCGATGCCTTCCTGAGCTCCGGCATTGAAGATTAGAATCCCAAAGATTAAAATAACCGAGCCTAAGATTTTTTTAAATCGGATGGCCCGGCCGACGAAGTTCAGAGCATCCAACCGGTCAGGCTGCACTATTATCATGCGATTTCTTGCCTTTTAGATGGGTGGCTTCCAGCAGGCTTGAGCCGAATTTTCCCCCCTCATTCTTGACTTTGCGCAGTATCTTCCGCGCCCAGATAAATTCAGTGCCCAGGATCGCCAAACCGACAGGGATCACAACAATCGCCGGTCCCGGCGCAACGATCATAACCAAGCCAAGCAGTAGTACGGTCAAACCGATGACGAGCACAATCAGCTTGCGTACTAATTTGACCGCCTTGATAATGGATGCTTCATTAGACATCGAAACTCGCCAGGGATGAGCATTTCGGGCACCGCCAGAGCGGTTCACTGGTATTATATCCGCAATGAGAGCATGTATAACGAGGCTGTTCGATGAGGACGCGATCGAGCACCTCGATGACCAGTGGGCCGATTTCTTCAATACGGTCGGCGTCCACCAAGGCTCGAATCATGAAGCGGCGGGTCCAGAGATCGTCGGGGTGCCGTTCCAGGGCTTCGCTGCAAACTTTGAGCGCCCCATTGACGTCACCTTTTTTCTCCAATAAACGAGCCAGCGCCTTGGCGGCGTGCAGATCTTGCGGCTGGGTGGAAATGATCTCCCTGTAGAGCCTTTCGATTTCGCCGAAGCGACCCAGGTTAAAATATAAATTTTCCAGGAGATCGTAGGCCAAATACGCTTTTTCCGGGCTTACATCCATCAAGTTCTTCAATTCCTTGACGGCGTCCTCTTCCCGCTTCTCTTTAATATATGATTTGGCGAGGGTCAGATAAGCGTAGGCGCAGGAACGATCTAATCGCAATGCTTCGCGGCACTTGATGCGACCTTCCTTGCCCCTACCTCGATCCATCAGGGCCCGCCCCTCTTCCACGCGATAAAGAGCAAGTCTTTCGGTGTCTTTGCGATTCTCGATGGCATCCAACTTACGCGTGAGATGAAAAGCTTTAGTCCAATCCTGAAGTTTCTCTGCTATTCGAGTGCCAAACGAGAGTGCCCAGAGATGATTTCCATCCAGTTGCAGGATCTGGTCGGTAGTCTCCGCTGCCCTCTTCAGTGCTCCGGCCTGTTCGAAGTCCTGAGCCAGCTCCTTGAAAATTTCGATCTTCTGAGTTTGCTTTAAATCCGGACGCACAGTCAGGCTTTGATGCACCTTTATCGCCGCAACGGCTTGCCCTTTTTGCCGGAGAATCGCACCCAATTTCAAATAGGCTGGCAGATTCTCAGAATCTTTCCGGATGGCTTCGTGGAACTTTTCTCTTGCCTTATCAATTTCGCCCTCGAGGAGATAAGCCAACCCTTGAGTATAAGGCAATTCAAGCTCATCTTCCTTGGGTCGCCTGTACACTCTCAAATAGAAATAAACGACCGCCACAATAACCAGAGCAGCGATAATGATTAGCGTGGTCAATCCCATTCGTTAATCTCCGGATTGATGTTGAATCCCGGGTGTGCTGTCCTCGGGCGCAAGGATTTCCTCCTCAATTGACAGGCTGCGCAGTTTTTCCAGCTCATCCTGAAGCCTGCCGATCTGCCGCTTTTGACGACTGATGTGAGCTCGGAGTTGAAACTGACTTACGATTGAGATCAGGAGCTGTGCGACCATACCCAGTGCGAAAGCGACAAACAGGGCATAAGCCAGTGCGATGGGTGGAGTCTCCCAGAAAAAGAAATTCACGTCAACCAATTCATCCTGATTTAATCCCAGGAAACCCACCAGAGCAAGAACAAGAATTGTAATTAAAACCCAGCGGATAATCCACATGGTACCTCCAGGTGTATTTGACGATTTACTGATTCAGTAATATCAACCTCGAGAACTCTTCAGGGGTTTCCCCCAGAGTGAAAAGCCCCTCACCTTTTCAACTTTGATTCTGACTAGATCGCCCCGCCTAAAGGTGCCAGGAACCAGTGCGATCCGCCCGCAAGTCGTCCGGCCGGTCCACTCTGCGGCATTCTTGGGACTGGGATTCTCCAGCAGCACTACAGTTTCCCGGCCGATGAGATGCTGTCGGGATTGGTCGGCCAATTGCCGGGCGTGAGCGATCATGCGTTCCAAGCGCTCAATTTTTACCTCTTCGGGGACATCATCCCTCATGCGGGCGGCGGCCGTTCCCGGCCTGGGGGAATATTTGAAGGTAAACGCGTCATCAAAGCGAGCCCTGGACATTAAATCGAGGGTTTGCTCGAAATCCTCTTCGGTTTCGGTCGGAAAACCGCAGAGGAGATCCGTCGTCAACGATAGATCGGACACCGCCTCTCGTAATCTATTGACTTTGTCCAAGTATTCACTCCGAGTATAACCCCGCCCCATCGCCTCGAGAATGCGATCGGATCCGGATTGAGCGGGCAGATGAAGTGAAGGACAAATCACCCCTCCAGAAGATAAACATTCGATCAACCGGTCATTCAAATCCCGAGGGTGTGAGGTCAGAAAGCGGAGTCGCTGCAAACCGGTAATTTCCGCCACGCGGGTCAGCAGCTCGGGGAAATCAACTTCTTCCCACCGGTATGAATTAACGTTCTGCCCCAGCAGGGTTATTTCCGGAAATCCATCTTCCACAGCTCGCCGAACTTCATCCAGGATCTCTTCGGGCGCTCGGCTTCGCTCTCTTCCCCGGACGTAAGGCACGATGCAATACGTACAGAAATTGTTACAGCCGCGCATAATGGCAATGTAGGCGTTGACGCCGTTTCGCCGGCTGGGACGTATGCCATCATAGGTTTCATCGGGTATGCCGGGACTGTACGTGAAACAACCGTTGCGACCATTCAAATGAGCTTTGAGGTGATGAGGCAGACTGCGATAAGCATCCGGCCCCAGAACGAGGTCCACTTCGCTCGCCTCTTCTCTAAGGGCGGACCCAAGCCGTTCAGCCATACACCCCAATACTCCGATGACGAGATCCGGTCGGTTGGCCTTCAGAGCGCCAAGGCTGCGCAACCGTCCCAGAGCCCGCTGTTCAGCGTGCTCACGCACACTACAGGTGTTGATGAGGATCACGGCAGCATCTTGCGGATGAGAAGTCATGGTAAAACCATCGGCTTCCAGGAGGCCGGTGATCAACTCCCCATCATAAACGTTCATCTGGCAGCCGTAAGCATCCAGATAGACTTTCGCTGACCGGCTCATGATTTCGTCGGTTCAAACCTGGAGTTTTATTTCGCATCCGATTTCTATGACCGGATTCTGATGGTAATATACACTTTTGAGAACAAAAGATCAAGCATTTTCAGGGCTGTCGCACGAAGCTCGTCGGCATCGCAGAGATGGAATTTTTGGGTTATCCTATGCACATAATGTTCCGTCTGTGGATTTGGCTCGCTCACCCACCGATGAACAATATTATTCGGCGTCTCCCTGCAACCATGGCAATGGAATCGGCGTCTAACAAATAAGCAAAACCTTCTGCAGGAAAGGCGCCATAATGAAATCAAGGTTCCAATGTTTGTTCATCCCGTTGATAGTACTCGGATTGGCCACGATTTCCCTGGATGCTGAGGCCAAGAGAGATCGGGAAGTTTTCCACCTCGATGAAGTCTATCCGTTGGCGAAGGATGGGACTATTTATCTATCAACGGGCGACGCCGAGGTAAAAATCATCGGCAGCGAGCGTAACGACGTTCACGTCGCCATTGATTATGAGGGGCGCACTTCAGGACTATTCTGGGAATCCGGAGGCGAGCCGTTTAAAGTCGAGGTTACCCCAGATGAAGGAGATCTGATTATTGAAGAGGTGGACCGGGACGTGACCCGGATCGGCATCCTGATCAGTTCTTCTTGTATCGAGTATAAGGTGCTCCTCGAAGTACCCATTCGTGCTAACTTGGTTGTGCGCGGCGATGACGATGAGTACCAGATTCGTAACGTGCAGGGTAAGATTGCCATGGATTTCGATGACGGCGAGGCGATTATTGAAGACTGCAACGGGGGATTCTACGATCTGGAAGCGGAAGACGGCTGCATCGAAATGAGGGGCGGAAGCGGCAGCCTGGAAGTTGCCTGCGAGGACGGAGAGATTTCGATTTCGAAGGGGGCTTTCTCGGAGATTCGCGCCGAAGTCGAAGACGGTGATATGGAAATCGCCACCAAAATCGCGGATGATGGCATCTACGCATTGGAATGCGAGGATGGCTGGATTAAATTCACCGTTCTCGCTGGAGGCGGCGAATTCCGGGTGGATTACGATGACGGCCGGGTGCGCGCTTCTTCCGAATTCGAGGAGGCAGAGGAGGAAGACGGGCTTGCCATCTACAGTCTCCCCGGGGGCAAGGCTCGCGTGCGGATTCGTATAGAAGACGGCAAAGTCAGGCTGTTGAAAAGGTAGAGTACTCACGAAGGATAAAAATCCCCAATTCACCGAAAGAATCATAATTTCAGCCTTAGGTGCTCAAGTGGTTACAAAATGATCCGATAAATAGATAAGGGGCATCCAACTATTTGATTCGGATCAAAATCGGAGGGGGCATGATTGTAACCGCTTATAACAGCAGTTTATCACTCCAATACGTCCAGAGCTACACCCAGATAGAGATTCCTGCACAGGAAGTTCCACCAGAAATTCCACAAGATGAACCCGCGTCAACGCCGGTTCAGCCGATCCCCGCGGAAGAAGAAGAAAAGCAAAAATTAAGGGGTGAAAACGGAGTGCTCCGTCTGCTGCAGGAAGGGCATTTCAAGGGCAACGCCGATAGGCGTCTGCGTGAAATCTTCCACCGGGAGTTGGAAATTCTGGGGGCCTTGGATTCACCAGAGCAGGACAGCGATACTGAAACACCCGAAGCGGTTATGGCGGCACCTGACGACGACTGAAAACTGCGCAAATAAATTAACGATAATCCAACTCTGTAAATCTTCTTAACGACAGACAAGAATGTCTGTCCTCCTCTCTCGCTGAATATAAGCCGGGCATGTCCGGCGTTTTTGCTCTCCTTGATCGCTTGGCCTGAATCTCCCTTGCTTTTATGCTCATTTTTTCTTATACTTTGCCGTTACCTATAACCCATTGCGATAAAGTCCTTTCCCGAAGGGAGGGCCCAGCCACTGGAACTGCTGCGTTACCGAACCAAAGCCTTCGGCGCTCTGGCGGTTAAATTCCTGCCCCTGGTTTACGGCGGTACGGTGATCCTGTTCGTCAACACCTACCTGTCCCGCGAGAGCGAACTCGGCGTTTACTCGCTGGCCATCGCCACTTTTTTCGTCGTATCCTTGATCGGCAAGAGCTTCGCCCTTTATCCCCTGATTAAATTCTTGGCCGAGGGCGACTCGCAGCCGGGAACCTTCAAAGCCGGTGTGTATTATTGGGTAGGCACACAGATCGCAGGTGCACTCCTCATCTGGATTCTGGCGCCGCTGACGCCCGGCCTCTTTCACGCACCGGGATTGGACGACGGAATGCGTTGGGCATCCTGGATCATCCTGGCTTTCATCCCCAGAGATCTGGCATCCGCTCTGCTGCAATCCCGCAGAGAGGTGTGGAGATTATTCTTCCTTGAAGCTTGCTACTTTCTTTTTGCCGCTGCCGGGATTGTCTATTTTGCCGTAACAGGAGTATTGAAAAACGCTGATCAAGTGCTGGCGCTGAACCTGGCCGGAGCTGCGCTTTCAACGGCGGCGGCGCCGGTACTCTGTTACGGACGCATCCCCGGATGGGGCAGGGCAGTAAAGGGCGCCTGGTCGAAAATGGCTCGATACGGGCGGGATTCCCTGGGCATCGGCATCGGGGATACAATTTACACCCAGTTGGACTATCACCTGTTAGGCTTGTTTATGGGCGCATCGGAAGTAGCGCTCTACTTTGCGGCAAAAAATTTCTTTCGCTTTTACAATGCGGCTACTCAGGCCATCAATCTGCTGATTTTCCCCACCAGCTCCAACCTGTTCGCCCGCGGAGAAATCGGAAAGCTGAAGGAATTGATTGAAAAGGTTCTCAGCGGCTACCTGGGATTTTTACTGTTAATCAACGTCCTGATCCTGATCGGAGCAGACCTGATTATGGCGCTGGTCTATCGCGGTATCTTCCCCGACGCCGCCAACATACTGCGGATTTTCGCTCTGGCAAGCTTTTTCGAACCGCTCTACATGGTCAGCGAGAACGTCCTTTACGGAATCGGGAAACCTCGGGCTATCCTGGTGGCTATGTGGACGTCCATCATCCTCTTCGTGATTCTGGCGGTCATTTTGATGCCGGCCTTCGGGGCATTTGGTGGAGCCTTGACGATCCTGGGAACGCTGGCATCGCTGGCGGGGATTACACTTTACTACTTGCGCCGTGAGACGAGAGTTACACCCGTCAGCATCCTGCGACGCGGTCTGAGCGTAAGTGCATCAATCCTGAGATGGCGCTGATGTTGGATCAGGCAATTCGTTACGGAGCGATTCTATCGCAACCTGAATTCGAAAAAAGCGGCAATATCCTGGAAATCGGATCGGGGACAAAGGGTATTGCGGTCTTCGTTCGTAATTCAGTTGTGGGGATTGATGCCGACTTCAAGGATGAGTTGCATCCGGCAGTTCTGGCGATCAAGGCATCAGCGACTGCGCTTCCGCTGCGGGACAATTGCGGGGAACGGGTGGTGTGTTCGGATATGCTGGAACACCTGAGCAAGGAAGAGAGACCGGGAGCCATCGCCGAGCTGATTAGAGTGACAAAGGGGACGCTTTTCTTAGCCTGTCCATGCGGTGAAGAGGCTCGCCGGACAGATGATTGTTTGATGCGACTCTACCATTTTCTGTCGGCGCCCGTGCCCGACTGGCTGGAGGAACATAACCGGAAGGGAATACCGGATGCCGACGAAATTCAGAACACATTAAAGGAACAAGGGGTAAATTGGCGCGAAATGCCGGGGGAAAGCTGTTTTACACATTTCCTGGTCAGTCTGCTGATAGCGACCAGGTTTTTGAACAATCTATGGTCGTCAATCATTCGTGATAAGCCGGATCTGGCCAGGCGAGTCGCCGAATGGGGGGCTTTCCCCGGAGTTTCACCCTACCGGCGACTCTGGATCGTATCGCATTCACCCCAATAGAAGAGCGCTCTGAAATATTGCATAAGATCGCCAAAACTGTCACTCCCGCGCCACGAAGTGGATCCTTCGGGAAAAGCAGAAGTCTAAATAAAACGGCTGAATGGATTCCCGCCACCATGGGCCCTCACGGGCTTGCGCGGGAATGACATCATAGTGGATATTTCAAAAGACTCTATAGAAGGGGAAGTCGTTCTCTAACGAGAGGTCATCTTGGGCAAGAAGAGAAAAGTAACCGAGAAGAAAAAGTTAAAAGATGTAGAGATCAGCGCAGAAAAGGCGACTACGAAAATAGACCTGTTCGGTGAGGAAAAGATCGCTGATTGGATGAAATGCGGAATCGCCGTGGTGGTGTTATGGATGTGCGCCTTGCTGATCTTCAATAATTTTATCTTCGCAGACAATCACTTCAACTTGAGCGGCGACAATCTCTCGGCGGCGGCCATCGCCAGGATGGGGCAAGATTTTCAGAAAGAAGGCCAGGTGCCCAACTGGTGCCCTTACATCTTCTGCGGCATGCCGCTGGTGGGTAGTTTGATCTACGTCAATCATTACTACTGGGCCTTTTACCCTGTCATCAAAACTTTCTTTTCAATTATCTTTTTGGGCAGCGATTTCGGCTGGCTCTTCATCCACTTTATGATCGCTGGACTGGGTATTTTCTGTCTTCTCAAATACCTGCGGGTGAATTGGGTTTTCTCCCTTCTGTTCGGAATCCTATTCGCCTACAACCAGACAATGGTGGTTTACGCGGACGTCGGCCACGGATCGAAGGTGATGACCATGGCTTATCTGCCGTGGCTGCTCTACTTCATCATTCGCCTGTATGAAAATCCGCGTTTACTTTGGTTTGCATGGCTGGCCTTCTTCTTCGGCTGGCAGCTCAGAGCGCAGCACGTGCAGATCGTATATTACGGAGTCATGATGATGGGTTTATATGCCATCTATGCTTTTATCGCCGGTGGCAAGGCGGAAATCGGTAAGAACGTGAAGTCCACCCTGCTGTTATCCGCCGCGGGGTTCATCGGTCTCTGTTTCGCCGCGCCCGTTTACCTTCAGATTCTGGAATACAACCCCCACATTATCAGAGGAGGCGGTGGTGCTGGAAGCGCCGCCTGGGATTACGCCACGCAGTGGTCCTTTCACCCCCTGGAATCGCTGACCTATATCTTCCCGTCCTTCTTCGGCTTCGGGCGGGAGACGTACTGGGGCTTTATGCCCTTCACTGATATGCCCTACTACTGGGGAGGTTTGGTTCTGCTTTTCGCCCCCTGGGCTGTCGTTTACAAGCGGGACAGGCTGACCTGGTACCTGGTGATCCTGGCGGCCGCGGCCTGGATCGTCTCGTTCGGAAATTTTCTACCCGTCCTCTACTGGCCTTTATACGAGCTTCTCCCCTATTTCGATAAATTCCGAGTCCCGTCGCTGATCCAGATTCTAGTTTTTCTTCCCGCAGTCATACTGGCAGGTCGAGGCCTGCAGGTTATTCTCGAAAAGGTGAATGCTGATGCGGAAAAACGGCAGCTTATCGGTCGAATAATTCTGCGGGTCGGCATCATTTTGGCGATTTCGTGCGTTGTGCTTCTCATTCTGCAGGGTGCTATGCGGCAATCGCTGATCCGCTGGGCTCTGGCGATGCAGCCGAGGCTTCAGGCGCAGGGAGCCCAGGCGGCGATGAGCTTGTTCACCGGCGACATCCTGCGGCTACTCGTTCTGGGGGGCATGATCTACGGGAGCATTTTCCTCATATTAAATAAAAAATATAATTACACGCTCATCGCCATACCCGTCGCGCTCTTTCTCATCCTGGAAACTTACACCTTTGACAAAAAACTCATTCGGCCCGGTACGCCGAAGGAAGCGGTCGAACAATATCTCGCCGCTGATGACGTGGTGCAGTTTCTGAAGAAGGATGAGGCGCCTTTCCGTTTCTACCATCTGACCGGAGGGAAGCACCCGAACTGGTACATGCCTCATCGCCTTGAATCCATTTCGGGCTACTCCGCCACGCGCATGAAGATTTACCAGGAGGCCGTTGATTCAGTGGGGCTCAACAATCCCGCCCTTCTAAAGCTCATGAACGTGCGCTATCTCATCAGTGACCGCCCCATTACCCATGGGGATCTGGAGGAAGTCTTTGTAGGGCAAAGAGAACGAGTCTATCATTACAAGCGAGAACTACCCCGGGCTTTTCTCGTGGATCAGGCGGTACGAGCTGCATCGCCGTCGGAAGTTTTCGATCTTTACCGCAGCGGTACCTTTGATTTCAGTCAGGCGGCGGTTCTGGAAGAACCACACGGGCTTTCAGTGCCGCTCGTAAGAGCCTTACGGCTGGATAAGGGTTCAACGGGCAGCGTAACCTGGGTCTCCAGAACGCCCGATTATCTCGCGCTGGACGTGGAGAGCAGCGGCCGGCAGCTGCTCTTCCTGTCGGAGGTCTACTACCCTTCCGGCTGGAAGGCTTCCCTTGACGGAGTGGATACACCCATTCTGAAGACGAACTTTTTGTTCCGCGGCGTAGAAATTCCGGCAGGTAAGCACCGGGTCGAGTTGTCCTTCAAGCCGAAAAGCCTGGTTATCGGGAATGTCCTCCAGTACATTGCCCTAACCATCATATTGGCCATATTTGCTTTGACGATCATACACTTGTTGCGTTCACCGGCAGCAAAGCGGACCTAGCGTAGTGGAATACGATCAGGTCAAAGACCGGCTGGAAAAAATCATCGGGGATTCGCCCGCCGCACGGCGTCTCTTCTTTGCGGCGCTGGACCGATTATTCCTGCGCTCGCGCTATATCCGCCGCGAAATCGGCAGGTTGAAAAGATCGGGCTTCTCACCTGAAGAGATACTGGACGCCGGCTCGGGATTTGGGCAGTATAGTTTTCGCTTAGGCAGAATGTTTCCAGCCGCTCACATCACCGGGCTCGACCTGAAGCAGGAACTCGTCAATTCGGGCAATCTGTTCGTAAACAGATCAGGGATGAACAACATCGAATTCGAGAGGGGCGACCTGCTGACAATGGACGACGAAGGCCGCTTCGATCTGATCCTCTGCGTGGACGTATTGGAACACATCGAGGAGGATCGCAAGGCGATCGGCAACATAAGCCGTGCCCTGAAACCGGGCGGGATCTTTATTTTCACCACACCCTACTTCGAGGGTAAGAGCACCGAAGAAGTCTTCGTGGACGAACATGTCCGTCCGGGGTATTCTAAGGGGGAAACAAAGGAAAAACTGCATGAAGCGAATCTCGAATTACGGCAATTTACCATCACCTACGGCCCCTGGGGAAATATCGCCTGGAAATTGCTGCAAAAATGGCCCATGAGCTGGTTATCGGGGAGAATCTGGCTGTTACCTGTGGTTTTTCTCTATTATATCTTCGCCTATCCCCTCGCCTGGATTTATATGCATTTGGACATGAAGGCCAGGAACCGAACGGGTGGCGGCATACTGGCGGTGGCGGTGAAGCGATAGAATTCCTCGTTTATTCGGTCGCATCAATCGGCAGGCATATCCAATAAGGAGACAGATGACGGAGGCTGAACAAGAACGCACCCTGTGGTTTGGGATGGCCAAGCAGATCGCTCACCAGATGGGCACGCCGCTGTCGGCTATTATGGGCTGGTTGGAACTCCTGCCGACGGCCAAAGATCCCGTTCAGGTTGCAGCGGAAATCAATCAGAATCTGGATCGTTTGAAATATTTGCTGGAGCGATTAAACCAGATCGGCCCGCCGACCCGGTTCGAAACCTTTTCTCCCGGGGAAATCGTTCGGGAAGTGAGAGCTTACTTTGAGAGCAGGTTGCCGTCCGGCAGTTCCAGCATCGAAATCCGCGATGAATTGGGCGGGGAGTACTTCATTCACGCCAACCGCTGGCTTCTATCCTGGGCACTGGAAAACCTGGTCAAGAACTCCGTTGATGCCCTTCAGGAGAAGGGCGGCTCGATAACGATCTCCCTATCCGCTAAGGAATCTCAGGTGATCATTGAGGTGAGCGATCAGGGATCAGGGATCGCCGAGCAGGATCAAGCTTTCATCTTTCAGCCGGGCTTTACAACTCGGCGCGGGGCTTACGGGACGGGTCTTTCATTGGCCAGATATATCATAGAGGAGGTTCACGGCGGTAAGCTCCTTCTGAAAGAAAGTCTTGCCGGTTCCGGCACGACGATGAGAATTGTACTTAAAGCAGCATCAAAGAAGTAATTGCGGAGGGATTGGCACTTGAATTCGATTATCGAAGTGGAGAATCAACTTGGCAATAGTCTACTTCAGGCTCTGATCTTTGCAGCTTTGACGGCGGTTTTGTTTATCATTTCCCGGTGGATTCTCAACCGGGGTCTGCGGCTACTCACCCGGCGAACAGCCACAACCCTGGATGACCGTTTAATCCGCATCGGCGCAAAGCCCCTGGGCTTCCTGATCCTGATCACCGGCTTCAATTACGTGGTCAAATCATTTTCGCCCTATCTCAGCTCAGCCCTTCTCAAGCATGTAGATGGCATCATCTACATTCTCACGGTATTTGTAATAGCCCTCTGGGTCATGCGCCTGTTGACGCAGTTTTTTGAATGGTACGCCGAAGCCATCGCTCAGCGCACGGAATCCACAGTGGACGACGAATTCATCCCGCTGATCATCCGGGTATCCAAAATCATCGTCGGAGTGATCGCCTTCATCATCATTTTAAAGCATTTTAACCAGGACGTGCAATCGCTGGTGGTTTCTCTGGGGGTAGGGTCGTTAGCCCTGGCTTTGGCGGCGCAGGAGACGTTATCCAACATGATCGCCGGTTTCGTCATTATGACCGACCGCCCCTTCCGCGTCGGAGACCGCATCGAGCTCTCGGACGGCAAGGTCGGCGACGTTTACCAGATCGGACTGCGATCCACCAAGATGATCACCTTCGACAACACGCTGATCATCGTGCCCAACTCTGAAATTGTAAAGGAGCGAGTGGTTAACCGTTCCTATCCCGATCCGCTGATTCGCGTCAGGATTGACGTCGGGGTCGCTTATAGCAGCGACGTGGATCAAGTCAAAGGCATACTGGTGCAGACTTTCAGAGATCATCCCGAAATACTGGACGAACCCGAACCGAAGGCGTTTTTCCTGGAGTTCGGTGATTCCGCCCTTAATTTCATGGTTCAGGGCCGGGTGGATTCCTGGAAGAAACAATTTACCGTGGCCGATGAACTTCGTGGTACGATTATTAGACGTTTCCGTGAGGAAGGCATCGAGATCCCCTTCCCGCAGCGGGATATCTGGATCCGTTCGCAGACGCAGCCGGGAACAGCGGAGGGTTCAGCGGAGGCGAATTCCCAAGAATAGCTCAACGTCCACAAAATATCGCAACAAAACCGTGCAGATGACACAATGATTATTCCCTACAATGACAAAACACCGATTATAGGTCGTGACGTATTTATCGCCGATGGTGCGGTGGTAATCGGCGACGTGGTGATCGGGGATCGTTCTTCAGTATGGTACCAGGTCGTGATTCGGGGCGATCTTATGCCCATCCGGGTGGGCGAGGAAACGAACATCCAGGACGGCTCTATTCTGCACGTCACGCACCCCAACTTGCCCTGCATCGTGGGCAACCGGGTGACGGTCGGGCACGGCGCGATCATACACGCCTGCACGGTTGAGGATGAATGTCTGATCGGCATGGGGGCCGTGATCTTAGACGGCGCCGTTGTCGAGAGACACAGCCTGGTGGCGGCGGGTTCGGTGGTGCGGCCCGGTACTCGGGTGCCTTCCGGACACTTGGTGGCGGGCAATCCCGCTCAGGTTAAACGAGCCTTAAGAGGAGAAGAAATCGAGGGCATTCATTTTTCAGTGCAGGAGTACCTTAGACTATCAGAAGATTACAAGGAGAAATTCAGGCGTTAATTCTCATCAGTCAATCAGTTTAATTTCGAGTGAGTAGGATTAACCATGCTGGTAAAAAATAGACAGAAGGCCAAAGCGCAGCCGGTACAGGATGTGGGGGCGGAAAAAGCCAGCCTGGCGGTCTTGATCGGGCCGGATGAGGGGGCTCCCAATTTCATCATGAGGCGCATCGAATTGGAGCCGGGGGGCTGCACGCCATTTCACACCCACGACTGGGAACACGTCGTTTACATACTGGAAGGATCGGGTAAGCTGGTCGGTGAAAAGAAACGCTATAGACTAAAACCACACGATTCGGTTTTCGTGGCTCCGGGGGAGAAACACCAGTTTAGATCGGATGCGGATTCACCCCTGGTTATCCTCTGCACCATACCCAAGTGTTAGGCGAGTTTATGCTTTAAATAGCGGATAGCCCCCCATTCCGGGGATTCAGCGGGAAGGCAGATCTCACAGTCGAACGCGAGTTTTTTCAGAGCATCGCTAAGTGCTTCCTGCAGCTCCTCGCCTGCTAATCGCCATAATCCACCCCATAAAGCCACTTTTGGATTTTCCAATTCCAGCTTTTCGGCCGTGGCAATGATTAATTCCGCCAGACAGCGGCCGGCATTTTTAGCAATCCGAGCGGCTGTGGGATCAGTTTTTGAGAGCGGCAGAACTTTTTCCGCAAATGCGGCTATTTTTTCAGGCGAAAAAGTTCCGTTATAGACGAGCGGAATGGCATCTCTAACATCATCAAGATCAAACATTTCCTTAACGGCCTGGATTAGCGAACCGGCTGATCCCCGGCCATCGCTGGATCGAAGCACAGCTTTTATCGCCTCCATTGCGATCCAGTAGCCGCCCCCTTCATCTCCCAGTAAACGTCCGAAGCCGCCGGAACGCGCCGTATTCCCGTCTTCATCCCTTCCCAGACAGATGCTTCCAGTCCCGGCAATCAACAATAAACCGGCACCCTCGTGAAACGCCCCCCACAGCGCAGCCAGCGCGTCCGAAATCACGAAAACC
>CAZHMN010000007.1:0-8389 GCA_964533705.1 uncultured bacterium | reverse complement strand
CGCTGTTGATTGATTTCCTGCCGCCGCCGAATGGCGCGCCGGCGAGCCAGGGTCTTATTCTTTATCTTCATGGCGTGCGGCCTCAGGGCGTCGGAATTGCCCGGATGGCGGCGGTAACGATAAAGCACCTGGTGCACTCTGCCCACCTCATATTTTTCGCTGACTTTAAGCACCAGGTCGTAATCCTCGCCGTAATGGCCGAAATCCTGCTCGTTGAAACCACCGAACTCTTCAATGGCCGCTTTGCGCCAGACCCGGACGGCACCCGCGCCGTCAACGCGCAGGATGTTATTGCGATTATATTCCAGATGCTTTATGACACCGAAATCATTTAATGTGTTTCCGGTTTCATCCATCAACTCGTAATAGGATATCGCCAACGCCCAATCGAGGTGGTCATCCAGAGCTTGGATCATAACTTCGAGAGTATCCGGCGTATATTCATCGTCGCTGTCGAGCTGGGCAATATACTCACCCCTGGCTTGTCTTAGGCCCGCGTTCAGGGCTTTGGCGATGACATTGTCAGGCAGACTGATCACGCTAATCCGTGAATCCTCTTCGGTCATGCGGCGAGCCACCTGAAGGGTATCATCTTCAGAGGCGTTGTCTACAATGATGATCTCGAAATCGGAAAATCGCCCCCGCTGAACGCTGCTTACGGCAAGGGATAGAAACTCGGCGCGGTTGTGTACCGGTATAATCACAGAAACGCGCGGGCTGGTGCCGGCCGGTCGCGGGAATGTTACTCCTGAAGGATTTTCCAGGTAGGCGTTATTCCCTCGCAAGGCCCGATAAAAGATCTCCTCGATTTCCCTCTCTTCTTCGGGATCCATGAAGAGATAAGAAAAGCCGCCGAATTTTCCCCTTCCGGGAAAAAACAGAGCCTCCGCCCCGGATTCGATATCAGACTCACGATAAGGGACGGTGCAGAGCGCCTGGGGGATGCGGAGGCCGGGCCGATCAAATGTCAGCGCCAGGCGAAGATCATAATCATGGCGGATACGCACCATTGGGTTACATCCGCCGATCTCCTTCAACGCGGACACCCGGTAGAGCTCCAGCGGCCCCCAGTCCTCCCGTTCGGTTATATCGTCAGGACAGGGATTAACCTCAACTAAAATGCTCTCCCCAGAATCGTTTTTCTGGAAGTAGTTGCCGTAAACATAGTCAACATTTGGGGATTTCGATAGGTGGCCCTCGAAGATCGGCACCAAATCCCGGACAATCTCCAAACCCGGTGGGATGACGGCGACGAACTCGCCCAGTAAATGCGGCAAGGCACGATTCAGCAGTTGACCGAAATCGGATGGGACTTCCTCACCCAAGGTCACCGCCTGCTGGAGGCGAAAACCTGCGGGCAATCCTCCAGTGTGAAGAAGCTGAATTTTTCCTTCCGATGCTGATAATGACTGCAGGGTTCGCCTTAAATTTTTCTCATCGCCAACGTGAGGGAGTATTAAGGAAAGTGATATCTGCTTCGCCATGATCGAATCTGCACTTGGAAAGGTTTTCCTTGATTTTGGGGCTGAGAAACGCTATAATTGATTTCGTGATACACAATCATCTCAGAAGCTCAGGGATCGCCCTACTGATCTTTGCGATCTTCCTCTCTAACTCATCCATCGCCGCACAAGATTCGGTGGAAGTTATACTTTCAGGGCCGCATAGGGTTCCTGATACGGCAGGAACTCAAATTAAAACGATCACCCGGAATCCCCGAATATCTCTGGCGCTCTCCGGAGGAGGTACCCGGGGAATCGCCCATATCGGCGTGATCAAAGCTCTGGAAGAGGCCGAGATTCCCATCAGCGGGATCGCGGGGAGCAGCATCGGCGCCATTGTGGGCGGTTTGTATGCGGCGGGCTATACTGTCCCGGAACTCGAAGCGATGGCCGGATCCATTGATTGGGGGGAGGTTTTCCTCGATGCGCCTGAACGAAAAAGCCTGCCTCTTTCCAGAAAGAGCACTCAATCCATCGGCATCTTAGAGTTGCGATTTGAGGACGCTCGGCCCTACATTCCCTCAGCTCTTACAGCGGGGCAGAGAATATCGAGGGTGCTACAGGATATGGTCAACAGGGCTCCATATAGGGGCGAGCCGGATTTCAACCATTTAAAAATCCCGTTCAGTGCGGTCTGCACTGATCTAAATAATGGTGAACGCGTCCTCTTTCGTGACGGAGACTTAGCGGAAGCCATCTTCGCCTCGATGGCGTTTCCTCTACTGGTTGCACCGGTACAATATCACAATCGGTTGCTGATAGACGGCGGCATCGCCGAAAATATTCCCGTTCATGCGGCGCGGGAGATGGGTGATTTCGTCATCGCCGTTAACGTGACGATGCCTCCGACGCTGGGGTCAGCTCCCTACGAGCCCTGGGTGATCGCCAACCAGGTTACGGGACTGATGCAGCAACAACAGCACAAGGCACTTCTCGCCGAAGCGGATTTTGTGATTGCACCCCTACCGGATACGCTATCCAACTTCTCATTCAGCGAGGTCGGCAGCCTCATCGAAATGGGCTATCAGGCGGCTATGGCATCAATGGATAGGCTCAAAGAGAAACTCAGTCTGCTGAAATGCAGCCAAGATAGCTGTGTCGTCGCGGCTCATTATTTTCGCATTAACAGTCAGAATATCCCCAATCGGGAACTGCAACTTAAAGCTTATCGGGCAATCAACAACGGCCGATTGCCCAGACGGTGCGAAATTCAAGATGATCTCGATAAAATTGAGGAAAATCCTGACATCCTGTGCGCAGAAGCATCAGTTTCGGGTGATACGCTGATTTATCAGGCTATACTCAATCCGATCATAACTTCGATCGAATTTACAGGGGTAACCCAGTTCGATCCATCGGAGCTCCAGAATATTCTCGGCGGCGAAATTAAGAACAAAGACAGTTTGCGTTATTCTGATCTTAGACTTGAGGATCTGTTGCGGGCTTACAGAAGAATCGGGAATCCGCTGGCAAAAATCGAGAGCATCAGTTGCGGCCAGGATGGACGGGTTCAAATCCGCATAGATGAGGGGAAAATTCGCCGTATTCGCATTGAAGGTCTAAAACACCTGAGCGAGGGCCGCGTAATGCGGGATTTCAACCTTGAAATAGGTCGCCCTTTAAACGTGGTGGAGTTGAATCGCAGTTTGGACGAACTTTTCGGCAGCGATCTCTTCAATATCGTCAGAGCGACCATCTCCGACGGCGTTGTCACAATCAAGGTTCAGGAAAAACCGACTCCGCGCCTCAGACTGGGCGCCGGAGTGGATTCGGAACGCCACGGACGGGGTTTGGTGGAATTATCT
Organism: uncultured bacterium; assembly: GCA_964533705.1. Lineage (GTDB taxonomy): Bacteria > Electryoneota > B3-LCP > B3-LCP > B3-LCP > CAZHMN01. The sequence goes on along the minus strand of CAZHMN010000007.1, from coordinate 5,082 downwards.
CACGAATCCATTCCGCTGCTGGGAGGCCAGGCGACAGCCTGGATAAAATATGGAGAGTTCGATGAAAGATATGAATTAACATACCGTAACCTGGCCATCCTAAAAACCTACCTGGAAGGCTCAGCTTCCCTAATTTCATCCCGTACGGAATACCATTATTACGATACTAAAGGAGAATCGCAGGGGGGGTATCACTTCGACCGGCTGGGGATTTCCGCTCATATCGGGCAGCAGTTTCACACCTGGGGGCGGCTTCTCTTCGGATTTCAAGCATCGAGAGTCCGTAGCAATTATCAGTATGCGCCTCCAGAACTAAATCTGCGCAAATTCTTCATCCGGTCAGAACTCGATACGCAGGATCGCAGCGACTTCCCCAGCACGGGACTGCGGTACGATTTTCTGCTGGAAACCGGCGCATCCACGCTCGGGGGCGAAATCGCTTATAACCGCATGCAAGTCGAGCTGAGCAAAGCTCAACCCATCACGCGTCGCATCACCGTACTCGCCAGAGTACGAGGCGGCTTATGCGATCAGACGACCCCCTTTCCAGAATGGTTCCGGCTGGGCGGGGAAACGTCTTTTTACGGGCTGCACTATCATGAACTGGCGGGGAGACAGGTGGCTAATTTGAGTATCGAAATCCGGGAGGATTTAATCAGTCGCTTTCTGGCCGATTCATTTCTATCAATCCGCGGGGACGTCGGCGCGATTTGGGAGGATCAAGAGGGGGACATTTCGACCGATGATTTTATGCGCGGTATCGGTTTGAGCCTGGCACTGGATACATTCTTGGGGCCAATGTCGCTATCATATGGACATCTTTGGGATGGCGGGAAGCTTAAAGAAAGGGATCTGATCTACTTCAATATCGGCCACCGTTTTTAGGTCTCCTGCAGCCATACAACGAGGGCAAAAGCGAGAGAATAGAGAATTTGAAGAGGGATGAGCAGATTGGGGCTGATATCCGGTTTGCCGGTGTTTTCCTTGCGCCAGAGAAGCCAGACTGTCACCAGAGGCAGGATTAATATCCCGATACCGTGAGACGCATCGTAAATATTCCGCTGATAGTGCAACAGCAGAATTCCAGTCAATAAAAGAGTGCTGGCGCTAAGTCTTTTCCAATGCTTTGGTTTTATTTTCCCCACATAAAGATGAGTCGCTATCGCAAGCAGGGCGGCGAGGGTAGCTATTATTATTCGTTCATACATGATTCAATCTGTTTATATGCTAAATCTTTAAATAATTTATGTAATTACAGCTTGCGTTAATAGATTTATTTTCTTATATTCATTTCGAATTTATCCCTCTTGTATCCTCTGAATATCCCAAAACATATCATATTGGATTCTTCATCATCCGAATAGCGAAAAAACTGTACTAATCATATTCAATATCATCCCCAGTGAAATTGGATTTGCATTGGATTCATTCCGTTATCAGCACCTGGACGTGAGAAAATGAAAGTCAAACCGGTGCGCATCTGCGATATAAGCAGAGTCTTGCGGATCTCCAGCGCATCATTGATCTCCTTCCTTCAGGAGAAAGGTTACAGCGTTCTCGGCGATTATCGGTCACCCCTCACCAGCCGGATGGTGGAACTCATACAGAATGGTTACAATGAGGGGCCGCCGTTCCAGGAACTCAATCCATATATGCCCCAGGCTGAAGCGTGGGAAAATCAGAACGAGGAAATGGCACGCCGCCTGCATACTCCACCTCCACAACCAAAGAAAGAAAAAGAAGAGACTGAACATCGCAGAACCAGAAAACCCAGAGCACGTAAAGTTTATCTGCGCAGACGCATTACCCCGCCATCAACAGTGTATACAGGACGAATTGCTCTGGCATATATAGATTTGGAATTAATTCAACGCATATTAGAATTGGAAGAACCCGATAAGATTAAGGTGCGCGATTTTCTGCGCCGTAAGACACTATTGAAAGCATTATCACAGTTAGATTAAGTTTGTATCTCTAACCCATCGGAGCACTAATGCGCAAACAACGTTCAAACATTGAATTGGCCGAGCCACTGCGTTATTGGCGAGCTAAAAAAGGCTTATCCCAAGCAAGATTGGCCGAACTTGCCAATACGAGCGCACTCACAATTAGTCAGTTAGAATCCGGCAAGCGGAGAAGTCGCGGGAAGACTCTCGAGAAGATTTTAGCTGGATTTAAATTAACCGAGAATGAATTCTTCAGCATGAAGGAGGGTGCAATCGCCAGTGCGGCGGCGCCGGCTGGAGCGAAGGCGGTCGAATCTCCAACGCCGACACCCGGTAAAAAAGAATCCACCAGTTTACGCCTATCCAATCTGGATCTCGAACTGTTGAATCGCATACTTAATCTGGATTTCGAAGCCAAGCTCGACACGTTGCGGTTTCTGCAGAACCTCAGCTGATTACCAGCCTCTGCAAGACCCGGCTTACCCGCCGGGTTTTTTTATCCCCACAGGTTGCAACACACTCTCTGAATCGACCCCTGCCGCCGGATAACCAAAGACTACTTCAGATAGAGCACCTTTCTGACCTCCGAGCCCGAAGCACTTACCACTCGAATCAGGTAAACACCGGTGGGTCCAACGGGTTTCCAGATACGCCTTATTGTTCCCGGCGCGAATTCACCAGCGGCCAGCGTGGCAACCTTCCTGCCCCCCAGATCATAGACCGTTAATCCCATCCATCCAGGTTCAAGAATTCGCACGCATATCTCTACGGCACTGTTGAATGGATTCGGGGCGGCGTCCAGAAGCCCTCCCACTTGAGTTCCCGCCAGGGGATGTTGTATCAAGCCTGGAGCTGAAGCAGAAGTATCCCAAACCGCCGTGTAGGTATCCTGGTTCAGGTCACGGGTATCGGTCCAGACCGGGTGTATGACTCCTCCCGCCACAGCCAGACCATTGTACTCTCCAATAAGTCCTGAATCCAACGAGTCATGGGCTGGATTCGAGGACACCTCGGTGATTCGCTCATTGGGCGACCAGGTCATCCCCGCATCAACGGAATAGGTGTAATAGAGATCCATGTATAGGTTCTGAGGGACGTCATTGCGGCGATCATAAAAGACCAGGTGCAAAGTACCCTCTTCGTCGCAGACCAACCAGGGATGGAATTGATCGGCGCCGTTGCCGACGTCATCGTCGTTCACCCGGATGGGGGACGACCAGTTTAAACCCCCATTACGGGAGCCCGTGAAAAATATGTCGGTATCACCGTACCAGTCGTCTGTATAGGCGATGTAGATGTTGCCGCGATTGGCGCCCTCAGTGATGTCCACGTCCATGGCGGGGAAGGCGAAGATCAGCAAGTCAGGATTGATGCTCGCGGAGGCAAAGCTGGTCGGCTGAACGATGACGTCATCTCCCCAGGTGAGACCGCCATCCAGGGATTTGTCGAAACGAATGCTCTCGGTGTAGTATTTCACCCAGGCCACATAAACTTCTCCGTTCGGCCCCACGGCCGGCACCGGCCATTGTACTCCCGAATTGTCGCTGATCAGTACGGGATCGTCCCAGGACTGCCCCTGAGTGGTTGAGCGCACCACGTGGATTCCTGTGGAAGCGGCGAATTTGGTCCAGGCGACGTAGAGGTTGCCGTCATACTGACTTCCTGAACGGTCGCAGGCGATTAGTTCTTTATCTTCAAAAGAGTCCGGAACTCCATGGACCGCCGGTATGAAGGGCCCCCAGTTGACACCGCCATCTGTGGATTGAGCCACGAACAGGCCGTCTTCACCGCTGGGATCGTACGAAATAAGCACGGCATAGATGGCTCCGGACGTGTGCCAGGTCAGACCGGGATCGCTCTGCCAGGGATAGGTCGGTTCGACGAAAAGGTCATCCGTCCAGTTCCAGCCCCCGTCGAAGGAGTACCCCACTCCCACTCTGCGATACCCCAGACGGAAATCCCGCCAAACCGCCACCACGTTGCTCAGATTAGTGGGATTGACCACGACCTGCTGTTCGTTTTGCACCTGGCCGCTGTTGTCCGAGTTGATGCGGACGTTCAGCCAGTCATCGAGGGCGCGGTGGTACTCTGACATTGGGCTGCTATAACTGATTCCCGGATCGGGACGGAGAGCCAGAGGTTTGTCATAAACAACGGGAATCACTTCAGCCTGCAGCGCTGCCGGGATGAGACAGAGTGCTACCAAGAATATAGTAATAAAACGCATCGTTCCTCCTGGTTCTGATTTGCTTGGACTTATAAATTACAAATTCTATACCTGTAGCGCAAGTGTTTTTTTCTTTTGGCCGTGCACGCATTTCAACATCATGGCACTAAAGTTGCGTTTTCGAATAAAGTTTATATTGATCAAGCCGAAAGCCACCGCAATGCTACATCTTTACACATTAGGTTTGCGTACTGCTACACTCAGACCGCTCCACAACCTTTTCTAAATTCCGGGCGTCCAACATTCGGGCAGCGAAATAAATCTCGATCATATATCAGCCATGAGATTCCTCTCGATAATTGTCACCCTGCTCACATTATCCTGCCTGGCATCAGCCCAAAGCGACAGCGTTCGCGTTATCCGTTCGGTGCTGACGGATAGTCCCACAGTAGATGGCATTCTCGAAGAAGATTGGTGGAACGTTCCGGCCAGCAGCGGCTTCACGCAGCGGGAACCCGAGGAAGGAGCTCCCTCCACTGAACAAACCGACATCAGGGTAATGCATTCACCATCGGCGATTTTCGTCGCGTTTCGCTGTTATGAACAAGATGCTTCTTTAATTGAAAGCACACTGAATAAACGGGACAGAATATGGAATTCCGATCGGGTGGTTTTCTGGCTCGATACTTACCATGATCACAGGAACGCTTTCGTCTTCGGCACGAACCCACACGGGGTAAAATTCGACGGGACATTTTATAATGATAGCTGGGAGGATGAGGCCTGGGATGGTTATTGGGAAGTCGCCACTGCAGTGGACGATTCGGGCTGGGTAGCCGAATTTATGATCCCGCTTTCCACGCTGCGTTTTAAGGAAAACTCTGAGGAACAGACCTGGGGATTCAACGCTTTTCGCTACATCTTGCGCAACAAAGAAATGAGCTACTGGCAACCTGTATTGCGGGACAA
>CAZHMN010000006.1:40859-56851 GCA_964533705.1 uncultured bacterium | reverse complement strand
GGATCTGCGATTCGGATGCGGTGGCGTTTTCGCGGGCGACCATCAGTTGCTCGATAGTTCCCTGTAGTCTCTCCACGTAAGCGCCGAGTCTGGTGCGTTCCGTATCCTTGGATTCGATGGCAGTATCAATGGCATCAATCGCGGATTGAGCGTTGGTTGTGGTCGTCAGACTCAAGCTGGTCAGACCGAGTGCTGACGCCGTCATGGCGTTGAATGTTACGTGATAGTAATCTTGGTTCTGAACGTTGTAGGTGCCGATATGGAATTTGATGCCGGTGCTGGAAAATGTGCCATCCAGCAAGTGCAGTCCATTGTAGTTGGTCACTTGTGCGACCCGATTGATTTCGGACAATAGCTGCTGGAATTCCACGTTCAGGGCTTGACGATCTGTACTCAGCAGTGATCCATTACTTGCCTCGATCGCCAGAGCTCGCAGACGAACCAGGGTTTCGTCGAGGACAGCCAGGGCTCCTTCTGCCGTCTGCATCAAGTTGATGTTGGAATTTGCATTCCGTTCCGCTTCCTGCATCGAGGCGATTTGCGCCCGGAAGCGTTCTGAAATTGCCAATCCTGCGGGATCGTCCCACGAGTGATTGATCCTTAATCCTGACGACAGGCGGGTCACAGCCTGATCCAGATTGGTCTGGGTTTCCCAAATATTGCGCTGTGCCGTCATGGATAGGATGTTGTGATTAATTCTTGTGCTCATCTCGATTCACCCCCTCATATATTATTTTGTTATAAATCTTTCACACGGCTGTTTTTTCGAGGAGTTTCTTCAGTAAGTAATCAGACATCGTGTCCGCCAGTTTCGCCAATTGATCTTCATTGGGAGTGACTGAATTGGATTCCACATTTAGTTCGGATTCCATCTTCTTTCTGGCTCCCTCCAGCGTGAAACCTTCTACACGCACCAGGTGGTTGATGCGTTCGATGGTCTCAATGTCAGTTCTACTGTAACGCCGCTGGTTACCCTGAGTTCGCAAGGGATTCAGGAAATCCCTAAATTCTTTTTCCCAAAATCTGATGGTGGGCTTTGCCACCCCCGTGATGGCGTTGACTTGGGCAATAGAATAAAGGGTTTCCTCAGGTAACTTGCCTGGTTTCATTGTTTCCCCCTTTCCGATTTTATTCTTCAGTCGTCTCAATATTCTTATCGGCTTTTTTAAAGAACACTTTAACTTATTCTTCAGCGATTTAGACTTTCAAGGTGTAGTTTCCTTGAATTCAAAGCTGGATAGTAGATGAACTACTATGATTAGGTAAAAAATATCTATTGCATTCTTGGGAAAATATTGTTATATTGACGCAGCAAAATTGTGATAGGAGACGATGACTAAATTTAGCCAATCCCGATTAAGAAAGCTCTTTGACGATTTAAATGCGCTGCGAATCGCCGTGGTCGGTGATCTGATGCTTGACAGCTACATGTGGGGGAGTGTGCAGCGCATTTCTCCGGAAGCACCTGTTCCAGTCGTGGAAGTGACTTCTGAGACTGTCAAGCTGGGAGGTGCCGCCAACGTTGCCAATAACATCGTCAATTTAGGAGCTTCGGCACTTCCTCTCGGGGTCGTTGGTGATGATTTTTCGGGAGGGCAGATTCGTGACTTATTCGCTTCGCTGGGTGTAGACGTCAACGGGGTGATCACCGATCCGGCCAGACCGACGACAATAAAAACCCGAATTATCGCTCATGATCAGCACGTCGTGCGTGCGGACGTCGAATCCAAAGCCGATCTTTCGGCAGAGGTTGAGGATAAATTGTTGGACTTCTTCAAGAAAAGCGTTAGTCGCATTAACGGCGTCATTTTGCAGGATTATAATAAAGGCGTCCTGACGCCGCGCCTGATCAGGGAGATCATTGAAATCAGCCGGGAGCATGGTATCTTCGTTGCAGTTGATCCCAAATTCAATAATTTTTTCGATTTCGTGGGAGTTGACCTGTTTAAACCGAATACCCGAGAAACCGAACAGGTTCTGGGGATTAAGATTCAATCGGAGCAGGATCTCTGGGATGCGGCCAAAACGTTATTTGAGAGAATCAACTGCCGGCAAATCATGATCACTCGGGGTGAGAAAGGGATGACTCTGTTTTCCGGACCGGACGCAGAACCCTATTACGTGCCCACTCGCGCCAAGAAAATCCACGACGTATCGGGGGCTGGAGATACGGTTATTTCGACGTTTGTGGTCGCTATGATTGCACAAGCGACGTTGAAGGAAGCTGCAACGCTGGCTAATTTTGCCGCCGGCATCGTTTGCGGCGAAGTCGGTGTAGTGCCTATAGAACGGGATCGTTTGTTGGCGGAACTCCTCAAAGATGGTTTGGAGTGATTATTCCCTTGACAACATTTTTTTGAATATCACGTATTATCAGTTAATATGGGGCGATTAGCTCAGTTGGTTAGAGCGCTGGTCTCACATACCAGAGGTCATTGGTTCGAGTCCAATATCGCCCACCAAAACAGTCCCTTAAAATCCCTTTTCTGCAGTGCGAATTCAGATCGAGTGTTCTGATGGTTGGTATTTCCACCACTAAGGGTCTTACGACTGGAAAAATCATTCTGGAATGGTCTCAACTTTTCGAATTGCGGAAAAAGTGGAAGCAGCGGGGATTGAAAGTTGTTTTTACGAACGGTGTATTTGATATTCTACACCCGGGGCACTTTGACTATTTGCTCAGGGCGCGTTCGCGCGGTGACCGATTAGTAGTCGGCCTGAACAGCGACGCTTCGGCGAGACGGCTTAAAGGCGAGAACAGACCGATCCTCAAGCAGGATGACCGCCTTTTCGCACTCAGTTGCCTGCGCCAGGTTGACGTCGTTACACTTTTTGATGAAGACACTCCTTTGCGGCTTATTACCGGTCTTATGCCAGACGTACTGGTCAAGGGTGCTGAATATCGCGAAGATGAAATCGTCGGCGCGGCGGAGGTTAAGGCTGCTGGCGGTGAAGTCATTCGCGAGCAGATGGTGAAAGGTTTATCCACGAGTTCGATCATCGAAACAATAAAAAGCAAGTTTTGACGTGGACTTATTTGTGGCAGATTTCTCCGCTAAGTTTGAAAAATAACTAATCCCTTCATGTTCGATCAGCTCACCTCAAGGTTCGAGAGTTTTTTCCGCAAGCTGCGGGGTCACGGCCGACTCACCGAGGACAATATACGGGAGTCCATGCGAGAGGTTCGCCGCATTCTCCTCGAAGCCGACGTTAATTTCAAGGTCGTCAAGGATTTTATCTCCCGCGTGCAAGAAAAAGCACTCGGGCAGGAGGTGTTGAAGAGTATCACCCCCGGCCAGCAGGTCATCAAGATCATCCACGATGAGCTGATCCATCTCCTGGGCGAGGGGCACAGCAAGCTTGATCTCTCCGGATTGCCGCCCGTTCCGGTGATGATTGTGGGATTGCAGGGGTCGGGAAAGACCACTCTGGCGGCCAAGCTGGCACTGCACCTTCGCAGGAAGGGAAAATTCCCTCTATTGGTCGCCGCTGACATTTATCGCCCCGCGGCCATTGAACAGCTCAAGCAATTAGGCCGACAATTGGACATACCCGTCTGGGCGCCCGGTACCATTGATCCGGTGGAGATTTGCAAAGGGGCGCTTTCCGAAGCGCGGCGCAACGGCAGGGACGTGGTTCTGCTGGATACGGCGGGCCGCCTGCACATTGATGAAGAGATGATGGCTGAATTGTCACGCATTCAACAGGCGGTTTCACCACCGGAAATCCTGTACGTCGCTGATGGAATGGCCGGGCAGGACGCCGTAAAAGCGGCTCAGGAGTTCCAGGAAAGGCTCGACTTTACCGGCGTGGTTCTGACCAAGCTGGACGGTGATGCCAAGGGAGGTGCGGCTTTGTCGGTGAGAGCCGTTACGGGCAAGCCTATCCGCTTCATCGGAACCGGCGAAAAGCCCGACGCTCTCGAGGAGTTCCATCCCGATCGCATGGCCTCTCGTATCCTGGGTATGGGGGATATTGTAACGCTGGTGGAAAGAGCCCAGGAAACGGTTGATCAGGAATCTGCGGAACAGTTGGCCCGAAAGCTTGCCAAGGCGGAATTTACGTTCGAGGACTTTCTGGATCAGCTCAAGCAGATCCGCAAGATGGGATCTTTAGATCAGCTTTTGAGCATGGTTCCGGGGATGGGCAAACAGGTTAAGGACCTGAATCTCGATGAGAAGGAACTGAAACGCACGGAAGCGATCGTTTATTCAATGACGGCGGAAGAACGCCGTAAACCGCACATCATTAACGGCAGTCGCCGCCGCAGGATCGCTCAGGGCTCGGGTACACGGGTTCAGGACGTCAACCAACTTCTAAAACAATTCGAGCAACTGCGGACCATGATGAAGCGCATGGGAAAGATGAAGGGGAAATTCAGAGGAATACCCAAGATGCCCTTTCCCATAAATTAGATGGTAGAATAGGATTGGATAACAAAGAGAATTGAAGTTCATTTTTTCTTAAATAATATCTTTGATACTGCTTGTTTTGAAGAGATAGATATTATATATTTATTATTTCTGGAAATTTCTGCTCCTGTTTGTCAGTCGCAAGATTTATAATGAAGGCAATCGAATTTTTATTCATACCATAAAACCAATTTGTAAGACTGGAAGTTCAGTGGACATAGTCTGGAGGCACATTTCGTGGCAGTAAAGCTTCGCCTGATGCGAATGGGACGAAAAGGGCAACCCTTTTACCGCATCGTTGCAGTGGATTCGCGGAAAAGAAGGGATGGCGCGTACATAGACAAAATCGGGCATTACAATCCCTTGAAAAATCCGTCTGATTTGGTGGTTGACGATCATAAGGCGCTGAAGTGGTTAAACCGGGGCGCGATCCCCACGGATACCGTCAGAAATCTCCTTTCAAGGCGCGGCATTATGATGGCTTTCGCGCTGCAGAAGAAGGGAGTTCAGGAAGAGGAGTTATGGGACCAAGTATCTCGATTCCGCCTTGAGAAGGAAGAGAAACTGAAAGCTATCGCAGCAGAAGAGCTGGCTGCGAAGGCAAAGGCAAAAGCACCTGAAGCCAAAGTGGAGGCTGAAGCCGCTAAAGAATCTGCGGTAGAGGAAAAGGAAGAAACACCTGCGAAAGAGGAAGCTGCAGAAGCTGAGACGGAATCCGTGGAAGAAACGGCTGTTGAAGCAGAGAAAGAACCGGAAAAAGAAGCAACTGAACCTGCAGATAAGAAAGTGGAAGCTGAGGTTGAAGAATCACCAGCGGATGCTGAGGTTGCGGAAGACTCCGCCGAAGAGTCTGTCACTGAAGAAGAACAAGAGAAAGAAATAGCTGAGGAGAAGAAAGCAAAGAAAAGTCAAGATACAACCACGGAACCACCCGCACCCGAAGGCGAAGCTTAGTCCCTTTCACGACACCGGTGAATAGTCCTGGAAGGCATAACTCGGCACGATCCAAAAGCTCGAAGAATGTTTAATTATTCAGGGAAAAACCGGAGTCTGACATGAAAAATTTTATTGAATTTATCGTCAAACACCTGGTTGAAGATCCTGATCAGGTGCAGGTCACTGTGGAAGAGAATGAGAGGGGTTTGTTATTTAAACTTTCCGTCGGGGAAAATGATATTGGAAGAGTTGTCGGTAAGGAAGGGCGCACCGCGCGATCTATTCGAACATTGTTGACCGCTGCGGCAGCAAGGCAGGGTAAGCGCGCCAGCCTTGAGATCATGGATGGCGCACGAGAGCCCTCAGATTAAAGGATGGAAACGGCGGACTCACTTATTGAACTCGCCAGGATTGTCAAAGCGATTGGACTGAAGGGAGAACTCAAAGTTCTGCCTTTTACGCGCACTCCTCAGGATCTGGATTGCTATAGTACGTTTTTTATAGCCGGGAATGAACGCGATCCTGTAGAATACCGGGTGGAGAGCATCCGCGCCAATCCGAGGTTCGCGGTCATCAAGTTCGCTGAATTTGAAGGGATTGAGGACGCTGAGCCTTTCATCGGATGCGAACTGCTGGTGCGCAGAGCGCAATTGCGAAAGATTGAAGAGAGCGAGTATTTCATCCGTGATCTAATCGGTATAAGGGTTCATACGCAAAAAGGAGAGGACTTAGGAACCCTTACGGACGTCATAGAGTTACCTTCGCACGATATTTATCAAGTAGGAAGTGGAGAATCGGAGCTATTAATACCGGCTGTGTCCGATTACATTCTCGATATTGATGTAAAACGTGGCAGGATGATTGTACGCTTGCCGGAAGGTCTGAGGGATCTGGCTTAGGATTATTATGAAAATGATATTATGCGCGTTGACGTACTGACGCTTTTTCCAGGTCTCTTCAGCGGTTTTACCAAAGATGCTTTGATCAAACGGGCGCTTCAGAAGGGAGTATTAGAGCTTCATATCTGGCCATTGCGTTCCTGGGCGCGCAGCCGACATCAGCAGGTGGATGATTATCCCTACGGAGGCGGTCCGGGCATGGTCTTAAAGCCCGAACCGATTTTCCTGGCCATGGACGACCTGCTGAAGGATCGCACGCCAAAGCCGATGACCATCTATTTCTCTCCTTCCGGCGAACTGCTCACGCAAAACATGCTGGAAGAATTCAGCCGTGAGCGGCATTTAATTTTCATTTGTGGTAGATATAAAGGTATTGATCAGCGAGTGATTGATCACCTGGTCGATCGCCAGATTTCCATCGGGGATTATGTGCTTTCCGGGGGTGATCTTCCGGCCATGGTGGTGCTGGAAGGATTGACCCGCTTGATTCCCGGTGTAATCAATGATCTGGAATCGGCGAAGACGGACAGCTTTACGGACAGCCTGCTCGAAGGCCCTCTTTATACCAGACCGGAAGAATATCGGGGTCACAGAGTCCCCGAAGTGCTGCTGACAGGGGATCATAAAAAGATTGCCGATTGGAGCACTCAAAAGGCTATGCAAACGACCCGTAAACGACGTCCCGATCTATGGAAACGCTATCTGGATAAAGTTAAACTGGAGAAAAAGTAATTTAAGAAGGGCTGTCATGCAGGATCTTCATCTCGTCACCGCATCGCAACTTAAAACCGATATACCCGAATTCAAAGCTGGAGATACAGTTAAGGTCCACGTTCGCGTTATCGAGGGCGAAAAAGAACGCATTCAGATTTTCCAGGGGACCGTCTTAGAACGCAGCGGGAACGGCATCAATGAGATGTTCACCGTCAGGAAGGTTTCCGCTGGCGTCGGTGTTGAGCGCATCTTTCCTTTGCACTCTCCCCGCATCGCCAAGATCGAGACGGTGAGGCGTGGGAAAGTCCGTAGAGCCAAACTGTTTTATCTCAGCCAACTTCACGGAAAAGCAGCGAGAATCAAGGAAAAGACCACATAGTTGACGGATAATACATAATTCCCGGTTTTTAGGTTACAGGGAAGACGGTGAAAATCCGTCACTGCCCCGCAACTGTGATCGCTCCATCAAAGGGAGCGTAAGTCAGACACCTGGCCGGGAGATGAATGCCTTCGCGGGAGGGCGCTGTTCGTACTCCCCGGCACGCCGGGGAATGCTTTATGGAGCCATCTCGGCTCCTTTTTCATTTTTCAGAGAAAACCTTGCGATCCACACAGAAAATCACCCGCGCTGCCTTCTTGACGGCGGTATGCGTCGTGCTGGGCTATCTGTTTATGCCCATACCCAATTTGGAGATGATCACTGCGGGAATTTTTCTCGCCGGTGTTTGGATGGGGCCGATCTATGGATTTTTCATCGGATTGGTCGCTGAGACCATTTTTTCGCTTTTCAATCCCATGGGCTTTCCGCCGCCGCCCCTGCTCCTTTCCCAGGTGGCATCTATGTCGCTGGTCGGCTGGGTGGGGGGGGTATTGCACGGCGTATTGGGGCGTTCCGTGTTCTTTCGACTGCGAAATTGGTCGGTTCACCTGATGTTGGCACTTATCGGTATAGCATTGACGCTGATTTTTGATTTGCTCACCAATCTCTCCTTTCCCATTGCTGCGGGCTTCACGCTCAAGCAGATCAGGTTGGCCTTATTGATGGGGATTCCGTTTGCAGTCATTCACATCACCGTCAATGCATTCACTTTTGCACTGATAATACCCGTGTTTCTCAACCGTTTCAAATCCTGGAGACTCCCGTGAATTCCATCCCCACCTTTAGGTTCATCGCGCTGCTGATGGCACTGCCGCTGCTATTTTCTCTCAACGTCTCCGCAGACGAAGCGGCAACAACGGCAGAAGAGTCTTCTTCACTGGACAGCTTGAATTCCGCACGACCCCTACCGTGCTCTTCAGCAGTTGTCTTATCGGAAGATGACCTCGCCGACATGGACGCCGAGGAATTCGGCGACTGGATCGTGCCGTTGCCGGGCTTCTATCCGCTGGATCAGGCGGGATTCGGTCAGCCCTTTCGGGGTCAATTTATGAGCCTGGCGCCCTGGACGATTGATCTCCACTTCAGAGGGAGGAAGCTCGAGGATCATCTGATCGGATCACCTGAACTGGGATGGCTTCCTCCGGGATCGCTGAGCCGCGTAACTTACAATCCTTTCGCGCTCGATTCGCCCGGCGCCCGGATTGATGCGGATCTACGAATCCTTGAGCCGACGCCTCCATCGAGCCGCATCGCCACGAGGGATGGGTTTTACGGTCTTGGAACAGTGGATTTTGATTTAGCGCAGAAAGTGGGGCCGTCCCTCCTGCTGAATGGCGGCGGACGAGTTGCCACTTTCGGTGGTCGGCTGCCCCATAGCGAAGGATACGGTCTGACTCTGCGCGCCGAAATCGTCTGGCTGGATTCCGTCATTGCACAGGCAGACTCTTCCGGCCTGTGGGGTTGGTGGGGGATTATGCAGAATCGGCGCAATTCCCAGGTTCCCTATTCCAGCGTGAATCACAACGGGGAACGCTATGAGAGCGACGCCGTGCTGAACTGGAAAAGGCATACATTCCACGGGTACGGCATACAGCAGCGTGAGACTTACGGAGGAGGCGATTCTGATTCGTGGGATGAGGCGGGATTGATCGCTACTACGCATCTGGGCCACGAAGACCTCGGCGGCGAGGTTAGTCTGAAAGGAGCGACGGCTCGTTGGCGGCTTAAATCCATGGATTGGGCGACGACCGCCTTCGGTGGTGCCAACGCATCGGGGCGTTGGAAGGCGCTTGACTACTTGAATTTAGACGCCTATCTGGGTCTGGAGCTCTCCGATGATTTCGATGCTGAAAGGCACCTGGGATTTGCCGCGAAAAGCGGGATTACTCCATGGTCGAGCCTTTTTGCCGGGGTATCGCAGCATCAGCGTCAGCCGACCCGGTTTGAATCGGCCGCGAATTATGATCCGGGCGAGCATTATCTGCCTTATGATCCGGTTTTCTATCAAAATCCCGAATTGAACGTTCAGGGCAATCCAGACTTGAAGAACGAAACCTATACGCGGCTTTTCGCAGGGGGTCAATTACGCAGCTCTATGCTTTCAGGAATGCTTGCTTATACCCAGTACAGTATCGAAGATAAAATTGCCTGGCAGGTGCAGGATGGGAAGATAAGAGCTTTTAACGCGCCTGAAGAGGATTTGGAAGGTGCGCTGGGAAGCTGCATTCTGAAGCCTCATCCCAGGTGGCAAATTGGGTGCACGGGTTCCTATCTGCCTGTGGAATCGGGCGAGAGGCGGCTCTTCCCAGAATTCATGTACCATGCCTGGGCACAATATCAACTCAAGCTTTTCAACGATAATCTGGACATGCGCTTCCGGGTCTTCGAAGATTTTTGGGGGCGGAGATGGCTCCCCGTTGCAGGCGGTTGGGAGAAGGAGAAAGAGGTTCATGTCCTCTCCGCCAGGATCGGAGCTCGACTTTACGACGTTCACGTGTACTACGGCGTCAATAACATCCTGGATAAGCATTATGACCTTCTCCCCGGATTTCCCATGATACACCGGGAGGAGGTCTGGGGCATATCCTGGAATTTTGTCAACTAAAACCTCAATAGAAATAAAAGCATTGTCTCTGTGGACTTCAGATTCAACCGGAAAGACCTGATTTATGTCTTTTTATCAGGCCTGATTGGGATCGCCTCGGCGCAGGATGCGGCCAACCTGGAAGGATTGGTCGCCGATGCAAATACCGGTCTGCCGCTTCCAGGTTCCCACGTCTATCTAACGGGAACTTCCAACCATGCCGTTGCGGACGAGGTAGGTCGCTTCCGTTTTTATTCTCTTTCACCGGGCCGGTATGAACTGGACGTTTCGCACATCGGGTACGGTCGGGAACGCATTTTGGGGATCGTCGTTACTCCCCAGGCTCCTGCATTCGTCGAGGTGCGGCTCCGCCCCCAGCCCGTCTATCTGCCCGAGGTCCAGATTCAAGTTGAGGCTGCTGCTTCGCAGGGGATTGGTTCGGGGGGCCGGGTTATAGGTCGGGAAGAGTTGCGCAAGTCAACTGCTGACGATATCGCCCGGCTTTTGGAAATGGAAGGGTTGGCGACTATTTCTTCAGATGGATCGCCGGGTGGGAAACGATCCGTAACGCTGCGGGGCAGCGGCAGCGATCAAGTTCTGGTTTTAGTGGATGGGCGTCCCCTGAACGAAGCGGCAGATGGGGTCGCCGATCTCTCGCTTATCTCGTTAGCTGAAGTCCAGCAGATCGAGGTCTATCCGCAGGCGCCATCCAGCTTGGGAGCCCAGGCTATCGGCGGAGTGATCAACATCGTAACTCTCCGGCCGGGCCTGGAACAATATTACCTTCGGGCCGGCCTTTCGGGTTACGGCGAAAAGTTCGGCGGGCTGACTCTGGGTCGCTCAATTAATGGCTGGCCCTTCCTGGGAGTTATAGAGCACCGCGAGTCAACGGGTGAATATCGTTACCGCACCGTCCCGGATGACGGTTTGGACGTTTTCACCCGTAATCTGGGTATGACTTTTACGCGGGAAAATGCCGATTATCGCCGTGATTACCTCTCCCTTAAAATTGATCCTCCCGGAGCATTAAACTTAGGTTACCGTCGAACCCTGCTGTTTCGCCACAATCCCGATTACCTGCCCGAACCCATCTTTGAACATGAATCCTCGACGAAGGATGACCGGCAGGAATTCACTCTCAATCTGGACGGGGGTGACGTCTGGTACCGGCCTGCCGTCAGCATGAGCGCAGAGGGGTATCATCAGAAAACCATGGTAGATTACGGGCCTCAATACCCGCTGTTATACAGTTATACAGATTTGCGCGGTGAAGCCTATCAAGCGGAGCTTTCCTGGCGGAAGCAGACCAGGCACTGGGATGACGTCCGCATCGGTTCGGGCATTCGGCTTGAGCGGCTCTGGTCTGCGAAGCTGCAGGACGGCTACGCGGAAAGGTTGCACGAATTCGGTTACCTGCAGGTTCAGGGCGATTTGCTGAAAGATATGAACCTTCCCCTGCGGAGCGGTTTGTTTTCAGGGGTACGCGCTGATCTCTATCGCGACCAGGAAACCTTCGTATATCCCCGCGTCGGGTTGGAGTTGGGTGGGGGAGATGATCTCTTCTGGTTACTTCGGGGGGAACTGGCCGGAGCCTATCGTCTGCCTTCATTCAATGCCCTTTTCTGGCAGGAAGACCTGCTGTCCAGCGGAAATCCCAATCTGAAGCCCGAACGAAGTCAGAATCAAGAGCTGCACGCCGGCGTCGGCTGCCAATACCTGGAAATTGGTATTTCCTATTTCGATCGTGATATCTGGGATCTGATCTACTGGCGTCTCGACTTCGACAACCGCTGGAAACCGCTTAATCTGTCTCGAGCCTGGATCTACGGAACCGAATACAGCTTAAAGGGCAGTACCGGGCAAGGCGGATTCCGTTCGGAAGTTACCTTTTCGCATCGCTGGATGCGGGCGATCAATCTATCCGGCGAACCGAATACCCACGGCAATTTCCTGCCCTATCGGCCTCAAAACAGCACCACGCTGTCGTTTCGTCAGAGCTTGAGGTATTTGACTGTTGATCTATCGGCCCGCTGGGTGGATCGCCGCTTTACCAACGAATCGAACACCAAGTCACTTTCACCCTATAAGGTCTGGGATCTGGGGATTTCGAAGCGTCTTCAGCTATTCAATTCGGACGCAAACCTGGATCTTCGGGCTGAAATTCGCAACCTCTTCAATGAAAATTACCGCATTGTGTCCGGGGCGCCTGTCCCGCTGCGTGAATGGTGGATCTCCGCGGCAATTGGAAGCCGTTGATGCTGCTGCTATCGTGATGCTCAAAGGATCTGTCGCACTTTCCAAATAATTTGGTGAGAAATCAGCTCATAATCAAAATTAGCATAGTAAGCCAAAAAGATCGGGAAGCAATGATTTCGGCATAATAGCTTTTGCCATACCTCACCTGGGGCTCCTAATGACTAAGTGCAGTTTTTGAGATAGCCCCTTGTTTCTTTTTGGGGGAAGTGATCATGGGAGAGTTCATTTTTCACTTGAAATATAATCATTTATGAACTAACTTCTCGTTGGAAAATAAGTAGTCTGAATGAAGGTTACAAATCCTCCAAGAGGTTGAAAAATGCTGAAGGGGAAAATTGCAAATCTATGGAATATCCCTGCGAGTCTGATAATCGTTGTCCTGTTCTTTATCGGTTGTGGGGGAAAAAGCGGGCCTGCTGTAAACGTCCGTATCGGCTGGCGCTCGACTCATCCCCTCCAGGGGCAGTTGATCCAATCGCTGAAAAAGACCGACATTCTCAATCAGTATCCATTAAGCGTTGACTTCAAAGGCTTCGATGATGCAATGAATCTGAATGAAGCCGCCCGGACCGGTCAGTTAGATGTTGTACTCACGGATGCTCATTCTGCTGTTAAACTGCTGTCGCTCGACGATAATTGGACGATCATCGGTCGGGTATCTTACGATCGCATACCCTTATACGTACCCAGAGAGTCCTCCATCAAAGCGATTTCGGATTTGAAAAGGAAGAGAATCGCAGGAGTGATCCCCGGGACGGTACTGCAGCGCGAAGCTTTTAAAGCTCTGCAAACTGCCGGATTAGATCCGGGAAGAGACGTCAAGTATGTTGACAGGCCTGTGAAGGACTGGAATAGAGTACACGCTCAAATCAGCACGGATCCGGCTGCAGCCGAGCTTGAAGCTGAAGGAAAAATCCGAAATCTCTACGTAGGGAAGGGGGTTTCAATAATCCTGATTGCAAACTCTTTTATCGAGACCCATTCGCAGGTTGTTCCTGCCCTTTTAGAAGCATTCCTCGATGCGAATCTTTATGTTGCTAAAAATCCGGAAAAGGCGGCCGAATGGTTTCAGGAGGAAGCCGGACTTCAGTTGAGTCCCAAAGCGCTCAGAATCTGCGCTTCCCTTGAACCCAATTACCGCGCCTGGATGAAGGGACACGTGAGCATGAATCTCTCGGAATTGGATCTGGACGCTCTTCAAGCAGCCGCCGACTTTATCAAAGAGCAGAATCCAGTAGAGAAGGGAGTAGATATGCAGGCTCATGTCGATTTGCATTATTTGCGTGAAGCTGAAAAGTCATGGTGGGGGCGTCGGGATATTGAACCGAAAATCGTGGGGGGCGAATCAGCGCCATGAGCTTACCATGAAAGCCGGTGCAGACTTTCCCACCTTGGTGCCATCTTGCCCGTGATCATGTGGCGGCTTAAGTTTACCTGCCATAAGAAAACGCCGGAGGCAATTTCCCTTGCGTTCCGGCGTTAATTATGTCGGCTCAAAAAAGATAGTCTTTCCTCTCTAAAAAGGGCGATTTCCTAATGCCAGGAGGTCGCCGCTTCAATGTCTCCCGTTTCCGTCAGTTTCATCAGACTTTTCTTGTCAATTTCCCAGAAATATGCGTCCTTCTTAGATTGCATGTCTTCCAGGATGATAATATATCCGGATCCGTCTTCGACCCAGCCGAAATCTATGATGGTCTTCATACCTTTCGGCGTTTCCAGCAAACGGCGGGGTTCACCGTCCGGAATATCATACCCCCAGATTTCGCTTTTACCCGATTCGTAGTTCAGATAGGTCAACATGCGGTTGTCCGGTGAAAATCGCGGTCTATGATAGGGCCCTCTCAGCTTGCGGTAGGCATCGTTGGTCGGGTAACGGTACAGCCCCACCCCTGCAGGTTCATCGTGCCCTAGAGATGCCGCCATCCACTTGCGATCCGGGCTGGAATCCGGGGTGATGCCTCGGATGCCGAGTGGGCGGTCGCGTCGCTTGGGATGTATCGTCTCCCATATCTCGTAAACGGTTCCGGTCGTGGAGGCATCACGCCAGAAGAGCGCCCGCCCGAACATCGGCGATGGCGCCGGACCTCGGGCATAGTGGTGCGCGGTGAACTGGCTCACCGGCCCACCTTCTTTTTTAACGGTAAATAAATCCCAGATCTTATTGAAGCCGACCCAATCCTTTCGTTCGGGTAACCCGGTCTCCATCTGGCGGGAAAAACAGATGGTCTCCTGATCCAGCCAGCAGATCTCCTTGACGTCCCCCAGCCGCGTCAGTCTTTCCATTTTTCCCTGACCAGGGATGAGGAATACGTCCCCTTGACGGAGAATTGCCACGGGATACGGATTTGCTATCCGAGCTTCGCAGTTTAAGTGTGCCAGCGTAAGAAAAGCGCCTATTGTGAGAATTTTGCAGTTCATTTTTATGATGACTCTAAGTGAGGTGGACGCCTATACTTCAACATTGGTTGGACAGACCGTTTCATGCTCATACCAGCAAATTGGCCTTCAGGTTTCATCGCCCTCTGACAGTAGCGATATTACGGCATCATTCCATCCCACAGGTCCTGGATTGCAAGTGAATTTCAGTCCCCGCCTGCCGACCTGGCTGTCGAACTTTCCGTTCAAGTTGCGAATCAGTACAGGCTGATCCACGGCGTGCAACATAGGAGTGTCCAGGTAATTTTCACCGAGACCGATCGTTTTTATTTCTTTGTCAGGGAACTCTTCGCGGTAAAGTTGTACCAGGAATCGAACCGCAGTGCCTTTATCATAATCTCCGGTAACGATGAAATAATCTTCTCGCTGGTTGAGGCGCATGTTCATATTTTCAAGTGCCTCGCTGAGTGCCTCGCTGGTTTTTGCGTCTCCTTCCAAAATGACGGGCGCGCTGTATTCTCGGTGGCGGGCTGACTGCATCCGGGAAACCGTAAGGCTCTTACGAGTTGCAGCGTCTTTTTCCCGGCGTGACTTATCGGGGTGTACTTCAGTTAGGGCTGTTATACCTATTCCGGTTTTCTCTCGGATTTCTGCAACTTTTTGTAGCAGGACGTCCCGTTCAATTCCGAATTGGATGACCCGATATCCGCGTACCGTTTTTTGAAAGGTATATTGAACCTTCAAGGCATTTTCCGGGATAAATATAACCGCTCCACTCTCAGCGATGAAAGGATTACTCTGTCCGATAGAATCGAGCAACGGGAACACCTCTTCCGGGGTTCTATCCGTGGTGATGATGAGCGGGATTTTTAGGGTGTGAAGCAGATTTAAGGCGGGCTGCACGTCCTGTAAACGTGGCTTTTCGGGGTCCAGTACAAATCCGTCAAGTCCGGTGAAGACGAGGTATTGTGTCCGTGGTGCACTCATGACGATTCGATTATTATAATAGGTAAAATGCCATTAATGCCTTTCTTCCAGACAGCTGGTCATT
Source organism: uncultured bacterium (assembly GCA_964533705.1). GTDB lineage: Bacteria > Electryoneota > B3-LCP > B3-LCP > B3-LCP > CAZHMN01. The sequence continues at coordinate 41,244 of CAZHMN010000006.1, read as the reverse complement.
GTTGAAATCTAACAAATTTTGCCAATAAATACAAGGGTTTTCGACTTCTTCTCGCCTTGATGAAAACACTATACAAGTGGAAAGGTCCGAAAATCCTTGCAGGTTCGTAAAAAATTTGGTAATTTATAATCACATCGAAATTAAATGTTTATCAATACTATACCATGGCACAAAAACAGAAGCTTGAAAATAGAAACAGGGGCGCCAAAGCGGTTATTCCAGATAAATTGCCCGTTATGCCACTTCGCGATGTCGTTCTTTTCCCGGGTACTGTCTACCCCCTTCTGGTTGGAAGGGCCTCCAGCTTGAAGGTAATCGAAGAGGTTTTGGAAGGTGACAAGCTGATATTATTGTTGGCTCAGAAGGATGCATCGCGGGAAGAAGT
>CAZHMN010000006.1:0-40759 GCA_964533705.1 uncultured bacterium | reverse complement strand
AAGGTGACAAGCTGATATTATTGTTGGCTCAGAAGGATGCATCGCGGGAAGAAGTTGCCCCGGACAATTTATATCGAGTCGGCGTTGTGGGGAGGATCACGCAGTTATTGCGATTGCCCACGGGCATGACAAAAATTTTAATAGAAGCTGTTATCCGGGCAAAAGCTAAGCGACTGACGGCCAGAAAGGAATTCCTGGTCGCAGCAATACAACCGAGCATCCCGGAAGCGTCCGACGAACAGCGAGACAAAGCTGTCTTACGGCGTGCAGTGTCAATTTTTCGCCAGTATGTCTCTTTGAATCAGAACTTGCCCGATGAGCTGCTCCTCTCTCTGGAACAACTCCAGCACCCGCAGCAAATTGCGGACTATATCGCCGCTTACCTGGAGTGTGATTATCACAAGAAACAGAACATCCTGGAAAGCAAAGATTTATACGATCAGTTATTGTTCACCACCCGCCTTCTCAAGGAAGAGATCGAGATTCTGAAGTTGGAAAGGGCCATCGATTCCATGACCAGGGAGAAGATGGCCAAATCTCAGAAGGTTTACTACCTGCAGGAACAGATGAAATTGATCCGCCGGGAGTTGGGCGACGAATCCGACGAAGATGAGGATGATGTCGTTCTCGAATACCGTGACAGAATTCGCAAAGCCCGAATGCCCAAGGAAGCGCGGGAAAAGGCCTTCGAGGAATTGGAACGTTTGGCGGGAATGGCAGATCTATCGCCGGAAGCTACCGTCGTTCGCACTTACCTGGACTGGCTTTGCACCCTGCCGTGGTCGAAACGCACCAAAGATAACCTGGACGTAGAACGCGCCCGCGTTATTCTGGATGAAGACCATTACGCATTGGAAAAGCCCAAAGAACGCATCCTGGAGCACCTCTCCGTCCTCCAATTGGTCAAGCGCATGAAAGGCCCCATTCTATGCTTTGTCGGCCCTCCCGGAGTGGGGAAGACCAGCCTGGGAAAATCCATCGCACGGGCTATGACTCGGAAGTTCGTGAGGGTCTCTCTGGGCGGAGTGCGCGATGAATCTGAAATTCGTGGGCATCGGCGCACCTACATCGGGTCGCTTCCGGGTCGCATCATCCAATCGGTCAAAAAGGCTGGAACGAAGAATCCCGTCTTTCTCCTCGATGAAGTGGACAAGATGAGTTCGGATTTTCGGGGTGACCCTGCCGCCGCACTTCTGGAAGCTTTGGACCCCGAGCAGAACGTCGCCTTCCTGGATCATTATCTGGACGTGGACTTCGACCTGTCCGAGGTTCTCTTCATCACGACGGCGAATCACGAAGACGGCATCCCGCACGCGTTATTGGATCGAATGGAGATCATCCGACTGCCGGGGTATCTGCGCAATGAAAAACTCCACATCGCCAAAAAATTCTTACTGCCTAAGCAGTTGAAAGCGAACGGTCTGTCTCCGGAGCAGCTTACCCTGACCAAAGAGGCTTTGCTTCGTATCATTGACGTTTATACGCGGGAAGCCGGCGTGCGCGAACTCGAAAGACATATCGCCCGGATTTGCCGCAAGGTGGCCAGAAAAATCGTGGAGAAGAAGGTTAGCCTGCCGGTACGATTGAAAGCCTCCAACCTTCGCACTTACCTGGGCGTGCCGCCCTATCCGGAGCGGCGGAAACTGCAGGATCAGGTAGTGGGCCGCGCCACCGGCCTGGCCTGGACTTCTGCCGGTGGCGATATTCTATCGGTTGACGTCACGCTTCTGCAGGGCAAGGATCGCTTGGTTCTAACCGGACAGCTCGGCGACGTGATGAAAGAGTCCGCCAGAGCGGCGCTCTCCTACCTTAAGGATCGAGCGGCAAAGCTTGGTCTGGGAGCGGACGTATTTCGGGGTCGTGAAGTTCATCTGCATATCCCGGAGGGCGCGGTGCCCAAAGATGGGCCCTCCGCGGGAATAACCATCGCCGCGGCCTTGTATTCAGCGGCATCGGGTAAACCTTTGCCCCAGCAAATCGCCATGACAGGTGAGATTACCCTTCACGGTGAAGTATTGCCGATCGGCGGTTTACCGGAAAAACTGATCGCGGCAAAGCGCTTTAAGATAAAAAAAGTACTGATTCCTCAGGAAAACCTGCCGCAACTTTCGGAGATTTCCGCTGAAATAAAAAGAGGTCTCGACATCACCCCCGTCGAGAACCTCGACCAGGTATGGGCTATCTTGAACAAGGGAGAATGAAATTTACGGTTGAGGCACGCTTTGTAGGATCTTCGATGAATCCCAGGGTACAGCGGCGCAGACCGCTGCCCGAAGTCATCTTTCTGGGGCGTTCCAATGTGGGGAAATCTTCTCTGATCAACTGTCTCGTCAACCAGAAGAAATTAGCTAGGACCAGTACCACGCCGGGTAAAACCCGGCTGTTCTTTTTCTACGAAGTCGAGGAACGCTTGCTCTTTGTGGATCCGCCCGGGTACGGGTATGCTAAAGTTTCTCAAGCCGTGCGCAGCCGTTGGATAAAGGAAATGGAGCGTTATCTCCGCAAGGCGGAGATGCTTTTGGGCGTGGTCTTAATCATGGACATTCGCCACGCGCCCACGCCGATTGATTACGATATGGCTTTGTGGCTGGCTGAGAGTCAGATTCCTACCGTTTATGTATTAAACAAAGCCGATAAGATCTCCAGGAAAAAACGAGCTGAAACGCTGGCGCGCCTGGAGGGCGAGCTCAGTTTTTCCAACGCCGGAGAAATTGTGCCCTTTTCGGCGACGACCAAGGAAGGCAGACGGCAGCTCTGGAAAATCATCGAAACATGGGCGCAGACGGATAATGAATAAAATTCAGGCAAGCCCAAAAAATACCCGAATTTCGATTAGATATTGACATTACCCTATTTTCTTCGTAACTTAATATGAGACTGTCGCTTAATGGCATATGTCCAACAGTTTTGTCACTCCCGCGAAAGCGGGAGTCCATAAATATCAATATGTTAAATGGATTCCTGCCACTTAAGGGGGCTTACGCCCTTTCGCAGGAATGACGCTATAGCGACTTTTTAGACAGTCTTAATATATAACAAATAATGGACGTAATATGGAATCTGTTCACTTGCTTGCGAGGTGCTGATGAGAAGAACAATCAACGTCTTAGTGACGATGACTTCGCTCTTGCTCATGGCAGCGATTTCTCTTCATGCTGCTGAACCATGGGAAATCGTGGCGAAATCACCGGGTGATATCGAATGCGCCGTCATGGGGCCCGAGGGCGAGATCTGCGTGCTGGGACAGTTGCGCTTTCAACGATCCTACCCCGGCGAAAAAGCCGATATTATCGAGGAGTTGGAGTTAAATAAGAGAGTATTCATTTCGGCAGGAGGTGGGAAGTACGCCTCTGTCCTCTACGAAGGGCAGGGGGAAGTCATGAGCGCTGCCCGGTTGACACTTTACGGGTTCGATGGCCGGGAACTGTGGTCGGTTTCCCATCAGCCTCTTAACGACGTCGTTTCCCTGGAAAGCGGTGGTGCAGTGGGGATATACCGTAACATCAACGTTCTCGTAAACGATCTGTATTTCTTCAGCGGGAATGGCGCACTCCTAAGACGGCTTTCGATTCCGGCTTTGGGCGAGGTCAAAGCCAGCCCTTCCGGTGATCGCATCCTGGTTAACAGCGGTCGGCGCGGCGCGATCCTGTTCGAGGCTAACGGTGAAGAAATGGCCGAGTTGGGTCCGGCTTATCGTATGTTCTTCTCCGACGACGGCCGTTGGGTCGCCATTCTGTACGGGCCCGATCTGACCATCTACCGCGAGGGGAAAGCCACCTATACAGGTCAGCTGGGCGGCGAGATTATCCGGGGGGTGCGATTTTCGACTGATAATTCCGTAATAGCCGCTATTACGGATCACGCCTTCTTCCTTTTGAAGAATCCGGGTAAAAATGTCATCCTGCAACGCCAGCTCGATCCTGCAGGGCAGTTTTCCTACACCAGCGTTGACGTTACGCGCGGCGGCGAGCTGATCGCGTTGGGCATCGAGCGCGATCTGGGTTCGCAGGTAAAGGGGCCGGAACGGCATCCCGATGGAAAAGTCATTTTATGCAGAATAGACGGGAGAATCGTTTACCAGAAGTCAGTGTCTTATTCACGCTGGAACACCACAACGCCCCGGGTGAAATTCTCGGCGGATGGGAGACAGTTGTTGGTGCTGACACGCGATGAGGTAATCAAGGCAACCGTTGCAGATCTTTGCGCCAAAGGAGGTGTGCGATGAATAGCAGCAGCAGAGCAGGCTTCCACGCCTCGAAAACCGGTGCGTTCGTGGTGGCTATAGCGATCTCGCTGGCCATCATTTCAGTAGCTGGCGCCGTCCCCTGGATGTTCCAACCCACCGGTGAGCCTCATTCCCTGAGCAACAACTACTGCGAACTCCAGGATTACGGTTACAACTACTACCACGACGGCATAGACGTAATCAAACCCACAGGCGGCGTACCTGTTTATTCAGTTTCTGATGGCGTTATGACTCATGAGACACCCGGCACCATGTACGGTGGTCTCATGATCGGTGACGAATATGCAGCCGGTGCAGAAGGCTGGCTTTACTGGCACATGCCCAACAGCACCTACCCCTTCAACGTGGGCGACCGCATCATTGAAGGCGACTACATCGGTGACATCGCCTATTGGTCGGTTTATGACTTCCATCATGTCCATTTCAACAGGGTCGTGGGAACCGGGGGTTTGCCCTGGTCATGGTATGAATCAATTGATAATCCCCTTGATTTGCTGGAACCTACAACGGATCCGCAATCCCCCACGATCTACAATGCAGTGGGGACGGATCTGCTGGCATTTTGCATCAACAACTCCTCCAGCTACAGGGATCCTGACAATTTGAGGGGGGACGTTGATATCATCACCAAGATCGGGGATCTCTGCTGGAACAACCAGTGGGAAATCGCTCCCTATCGTATCGAATATACCATAAGCGGAGCCGCCGTTTATGAGCACCATCTGGCCTTCGTCTTCGATGACGTGTTGCCCCCGTCGAATACCATTCTCACCGTTTACAAGGACGATGCGACCTGCAACAGTTCCGGCAATTACGATTATCGGGATTTTTTCTTTGTCCTGACTAACAATGACGGCGACGAGATCATCGAAGCCTCCGACAGTGAAGGAAAGTGGCATACTGCAGGCTATCCGGCGGGAACCTACACTATCACCGTTGATGCCTACGATGCCGGTGGCAATCTAACCCAGGATTCCATGCAGGTCACCGTGGCGGAAGTGCCCGCTTACGATGTCAGCATTACTCTGACGCCCACCAGTTCGCTGCAATTGCCCGCATCCGGTGGTTCTTTCAGCTTTACTGTGGACATTCAAAACAATGAAACGAACAGCGTCAATTTTGACGGCTGGATCACCATAACCTATCCTGATAGCAGCACCGTGAATCCCATTCAACGCTCTCTAAGTCTTCCGCCCGGTGGCAGCATTTTCAGAGAGTTAACCCAGACTATCGCCGGTTCGGAACCCAACGGAACATACGACTACGATGGAAAAGTTGGCTATTCCCCGTATAATTCCTGGGAGGTGAGTGGATTCAGCTTTACAAAGGGAATTGATGCGGACGGAGCGGGCCGATGGGCTGAGCGAACCGTTTTGAATGGTTGGAAAGAGATTCCCGAAAGCCAATCTGCTGCTCTCGAGGCGAGGCCGGAAACGATCGAGCTCCTCACGGTTTTCCCTAACCCCTTCAATCCGATGACAGAGATCAGTTTCAACTTGCAGGTTGCAGGTTTTGTGAAGCTGGAGGTTTATGACATTAATGGACGGCATGTAGGGGCGAGGTTACCTCGCCCCTACACCGGGAAATATTATCCTCCCGGCGTCCACCAGATCACCTTCGATGGTTCTGGGTTGCCTTCCGGTATTTACATCTACCGACTGACAGCGGGTGACCTAACTGCGTCCGGTAAAATGATATTAATGAAATAGTCGTCCTTTCAATGGCGATGCGGCAAACAAAAAGGGCGATCCGGTATCGGGTCGCCCTTTTGAATTCACGTCTTCCCTCAACTATTTCATCAGCACCATCTTTCCGGCGGCGTTATATTGATCAGCGGTAAGACGATACACATATACGCCTGACGACAGGCCGTTGGCATCGAAGGTAACCGCATGAGCGCCGGCGTTGCACCACCCGTTAACGAGCGTGGCGACGAGAGAGCCGGAAACGTCGTAAACATCGAGCTGCACCGTACTACTCCGAGGCAGTTTGAAGCTGATGCTCGTAACTGGATTGAAGGGATTGGGGTGCGCTTCCACGATGGCGTAGCTGATGGGTATCTCCGGTTCCGGTTTCACCGATACGACAGGTCCGAAGAAATCCAGAATCTCCAGGAGAACTTCCTCTCTGGTGCTGGTGCCGTTCTGGCCGCTGACCGCTTCGAACGGGACGGAGAGAAAGAACAGTTTGCCCTCGTTGGCGTTCACGTAGGTTAATCCCCCGCGGTAGGAACTGCCCGAATAAATGAAGGCTTCATCCGCTGGAGCGAGTACGGTGATGCCATCCGGTGAAGTGCAGTTGCCGGCTCCCTGTCCACCGTAGTTACAATCGAGCGTCAAGCCCTCGCCGACCGGGTTGCCGGTTACGCCGTCCAGAATTCTGATCTGGGTGTTGGCCACCTCGAAATTGGCCAGAAGAACGTCATGCAGGAAATCGGGGGCTGCGCTGTTGAGCGACTGGGCGATGTTCTGTCCGGTCAGAAACAGGCGTCCGCCGCCATCGAGGCAATTTTCGATCAGAGTCTGTTCTTCGGTGGTCAGGATATTCGAGGAGACGAAGCCGGTGAACCAGATAATGTAGGGGAAACCAGCCATGTCCTCGGCTGTTGGTGCGCCGACTGCATTGATATCCCAGTGCTGGTAGCTCTTACCGAGATTCTCCAGCGTGGAGATATAGTAGTCTTCGAATATTCCCCCGGCATCATCATCCACCAAGAGGATTTCCGGCCAGCCGATATATAAGTCAATATCCGCCGTCATGACCGTCGCCAGCGGATCAGCCACCACCTCGAGATGCACGGTTGTGGGATGGGGAGTGGCGTCTGGATTTACATCGAAGACGAAGGGATCAACATTCGTGCCGCTACCGCCGTTGACGATGTCGGGGAAGCTTACGCTGGGAGTTGTAATCGTCAAGTCGGGATCGTCCGTGCTCAGGGTGCCCACCACGTTGACGGCGGTCTGGAAGGGTTCCTGATTCCCCAGGGTAACGTACATGTAAGCCGTCTCACCTGGTTCGGCGCGGCCGTCGTTGTTACCGTTATCTTCCAGCGTATAATCCATGTAGTAAAGACCCGGGAAATTCACCGGAACCTGCTCGACACGGGCTTGAAGAACTTCCCATGTAGTGTTGTCCTGAATGAAGCAAGCAACATCTAAGTTATTTATTTGCCAGGATGGATCCATGGGACTCGTACCGTACCAATATGCGGTGTCAAAAGCTGTGGAATTAAACGACTGCCCGGAGGAGGATGGAACCATGTCGAGCATTGCGTGGTAATGGTTTGGATTTCCATTAGGAGTTGCAGGCAGGTAGCTATACCGGTCAAGAACGAGCATATGGAGTACCTTGTTCCCTGTAATGTCTACATCCGAAACCGTTGTGCACGTGATATCTAAATTGTTCCCATTTACAACGATCTCGATGTCCATCCAGACGCGCGATGAAATGGCTAAACGGCTGTTAATGAGGCTTTCCATGGCAGACTGCGATGTCGTGCTCATTTGGTTAAGGCCGTCGCATCTCATATGCGGAACTGCATTTACGCCGTAGTAGTATCTACGTGCATCATTTTCACTGGTATTAGCCAGATAGAAGGGGTCGTTGCTGCTGGGCCAGCTCATGTGGTAAGCGATATCAAACACCAAATCGGGTCCGAGGCTTTCCATAACATTATGCAGAAGTACGTTGGCTGGGGCACAAGGTGGGCATCCCCAGTTAGTGAAATCCTCCACCAGCACAGTGCGATCATAGGCTGCAGCTAAGTTCACCAGCCCCATGAACAGCACCCCAGTAACCAGAACTAAAGTAAGATTCTTTCGCATGTCTCCTCCTTTGTTCATAGATACAAAGTCCCCCCTTTTTTGGTAGTTGCACTAAAAATATAAGTGCAAATTTTGGCAAATGCAAGGTTTCAAAAGAAAATGTTTAGAAAGTTTTTATACATCAAGGAGTGTGCCGATTCGGTAGAAGACAAAACAAGCAGCCCGGTGGCTGCTTGTTTAACTTTGGTTTGCTATTATTATAAGCGATTGAAGCCACTGATTTTAAAATCAACATAATGATTTGTAGGTTGGCCATTTTCTGATACCTTAACGTAATGATGATCTGTACCATCCTCATCATTATGTAAAGTCTGCACCATTCCACTTATTTCTAATATGAGGTCGTCACTGCAGTCGAGCAATGCAGGAGTGAACTCAAAAATCTCCCTACCATCTTTCCAGACCTCGACCCATTTTATCTCCTTGTCTTCAATGCTAAATAACAATTCATTCCTCTCTTGTCTCTCAATGCCATTTGGATCCCAAATCAGGTCTACTACCATGCGATAATCAATAGTATAAAACTTCCTTTCAATTTTTACCTTTTCCACCGTCAATATCTTTAGATCGGGATCCCATTTCCAATAGGCAAGCCTGGCGTATGCCTCCAGGATCTCGTTGATGCTCGCATCCGATCGTTCGCACACGCTTGCATATACGACGTTGAAGTAATGTGGCATAAACATCTTCTCATTTCCCAGTCGCGCCACAACTCGTTTCCTAGGTGGAGCAGTTCCGCCGAGTATTTCCTTCTCGAAAATCACTCCTGGAAATACTTTGGATAGGACAGGATGCTCAACTATTTCAGTTCTAATGACATACTTTCCGGGCTGCTTTTCACTATCATCTTGTGCATGACAGATCAAGGAGCAAGCGCAAGCGATAATTATGGGGATTAAGCTTAGCCTTTTCATTTCAATCTCCTTCTGAATTAAGACATAATGTAAATTATAGTATGAAGACCTCTTATTTGTTCAGGGCTGGGTCATCATCGTTAATTCGCTGGAATAATCTTGGTTGTCAATTCGAATCTAATTTAATATAGGACTTAAGCCAAAGTTAGTAATAAATTATTTTTCTCTCAAGGATTAGTTTTTCTATTTCACTTAAATATATCTCCTCAAGATTAATGTGTTAATCAAAAGTTATTTTGAAATGGAGCGGGTAACTCGCATAATTGCATAAATTAAAAGAGGCTGTCCATAAAGGGCAACCTCTTTGTTTGTTATTAACGAATCCAGGGGAATGCTATTTCATCAAGACCATCTTCCCGGCAGACCTAAATTCTCCGCCGCTCAGGTGGTAGAAGTAGATTCCAGACGGCATACCCGTCGCGTCGAAGGATACCGAATAGTGGCCTGCATATAACCAGCCATCAACTAACTCAGAGAGCACAGATCCGGAAGCGTTGTAAATCGTCAGGTTGATAGAGGCCGCTTCTGGTAGCGAGAATTCGAAGGTTGTGTTAGGGTTGAAGGGATTGGGGTAAGGGGCTTCGAAGACGTACATATCGGGGATTTCCCCATAGGGATCACTTGTTACCCCGCCAGCCTCTTCACCGATGCCCAGCATTCCCACTTCCATCGAGACGTCATTGCTTTCCACGTATAAAGTCTCGATGTAGGGAATCGCTTCTTCCGGTGCGAAAGTGACCGTAACCGTCAGATCGTTTCCCGGCAGAATCAAACTGTCGGCGGGATCGAAATCGGTCGTGAAGCAGGGATCGCTCGTGTAGATGTCGTAGATGATTAGATCAGCGTCACCAACGTTGTAGATGGTGAGCGGCAGATCGGAATGATCGCCAATGGTAACGGATCCAAAGAGTAATTGATTGCAGGATAATTGTATTTCGGGTGCTGGTGTTTGATCGTGGTAGAGAGCACCCATATCTGCGATTGTACCATCCGGATCATAAGGAAGCGACGGATCGCCTGCATCAATGCAGGGAGAATCGGATCGCAGGTTAAAATTCAGGGAAGCCGCATCTACGAACTTTGGGTCTATGAAGATATTGTGGTACTGATCACAGGGATCGCCGTTGGCGTTGACTCCGCTGATGGCGCCTGCCCCGGAGGGGACGCCCGCTCCGTAGAAATTGCCGCCGGTGTTATTGATGTCGTTATAGGTGATGGTTGGACTTCCGGATACGCAGTAGATCCCACTGCATAGGGAGCCTCAACCGGATGCCGTGTTAAATGCGACGATGCTATTGGTCATTCTCAGATTGGAATTGGTGGCGTACACCGCACCGCCATTTGTAGCTGAATTACCGCTGATCGTGCAGTTTACGATAATTGGGCTGCCGCTGGAGATATAAATGCCTCCTCCGTAGGTTCCGTTGTTGTTAGCAATTATACAATGCATAATCAGGGGGCTGGAACTGGTGATGTTCATTCCGCCGCCGTAGGAAGAAGAGCCATTCTGAACGGTAAATCCATCGAGAACAGATGAGCTGGTTTCACCCGAATGGAAGTAGAAGGCTCTGCCGGTATAAGCGCAACTGATGATGCAGTTTTCCGGGCCGTTCTCCGACATTACGACGATGGCCCTGCCGCCAAAATCAATGTTTACGTTGCCGGAACCACTGTAATTTCCGTCCGCGACAAGAACGGTATCCCCATTTGAGGCGGCATTAATGCCCGCTTGAATGGTTCCGTAGTCGTCTGGCACGTGAATGATGTCCGCGCAGCTTAGTGAAGTAACCATTGCTACAGCAGCCAACACCGCAATCGGGTATTTCATCTTTATTCTCCTCTATATTGTTTAAAGACACAGCTTCGCCATGATCCCGATCAAAATAATCATAAGTAAAATATACAAACATTTATGGTGGATGTCAAGTTGTTTTTTGCGCACTCTAGGTTATTTTAATTTGGCATATGCTTGATAATTGCAACCAGCAAATATTTTCCAGCTTGACTTTCCCTAAAATATTTGGTATATTTTAAAATCAATCAAATTAAAGCTTTTCAGGAGGGATGATGCAGCGCACTGCAACCATAGCAATGGTGTTCTTGCTGGTTCTTAGCTTTTTATGTGTCGGGCTTGGAACTGCGCAGGGGGCAGATCCATTTGCACGCACCCCACATAAGATCCGTCTGCAAGACGAAACATCGCTTCGAGAACTGTCTGAACTCAAACTGGACATCGTGCGACCATCCGTGGACGGCGGGCCCTCCGTTGAGGCTTTCCTGAACGAGGACGAGGTGAATCTGTTGAAATCTCTTGGGTATCGGATTGAGTCCATTCCCAACCGCGCTCGCGAGATGTTTCTGAAATTAAAGAGCGAGACCGAGGGCACGGACGATCCCATGCGGGAATACCATACATACGACGAAATGCTGGCGGAGTTACAGGCTATCGCCGCCGCCAACCCGGATATCTGCGAACTCCATAATATCGGGCCAACCGTACAAGGTCGAGCGCTCTGGTTTATGAAGATTTCCGATAACGTCGCCGTCGAGGAAGATGAACTGGAGTTCAAATACATATCAACCATGCACGGCGATGAACCGGTCGGTGCGGAGATGTGCATGTACTTTATCAATCTGCTGGTGAATGAATACGGTATTGACCCGGAGCTAACCGAATTAGTCAACGAAACCGAGATCTGGATTATGCCCTTGATGAATCCCGATGGCAACGCCATGGGTATCCGCTACAACGCCAACGGAGTTGACCTGAACCGCAATTTTCCGGACCGCGTTGATGATCCCGTGAATACGCCCGCCGGCCGGGAGATCGAAACCGCCAATGTGATGAACTGGAACTTCCTGCATCAGCCGATTTTCTCCGCCAATTTCCACACGGGAGCGTTGGTCGCCAATTACCCCTGGGATCATTGCTTCGATCCGCAGGCCAATCACGCCTATACGGACAATCAGGACGTCCTCTTGGCCGCGGCGGAGACCTATTCCTGGAATAACCCACCCATGTGGAACAACAACTGGGGATCGTTCACCAACGGCACCGTCAACGGTGTGGATTGGTACCAAATTTCCGGCGGCATGCAGGATTGGAACTACCACTGGATGGGGGACATGGATATTACCATGGAGATCTCCAACCAGGGTTGGCCGCCATCATCCACCTTACCGGGATATTGGGAGGACAACCGGGAATCCATGATCGCCTATATGCAGTTCGCACATCGGGGCATCCGGGGTATTGTGACGGACCTGAACACAGGAATGCCTCTGCTGGCGGAGATTATGGTCCCGGATCGTCCGGATTTCATTACTTATACAGATCCCGACGTCGGAGATTACCACCGCGTTTTGATGCCCGGCATTTATGATCTGGACGTTACCAGCTTCGGCTATTGGCCCGCTCACCTGACCGACATCGAGGTATTTCAGGGCGAGGCGACTCGAGTTGACGTGGCGCTACAACCCGCGGATTTAATAAGCTATTCAGGGATTTTACATGACCCGGCGGGTGGAGGCTTATCCGCCCGTTTGACCCTGCTGAATTCTCCCTACGATCCGGTGGAAACGAACGCCAACGGTGAATTCACTTTTTCGAGCATTTACGAAGGCGAGTATCTCTTGCGTATTTTGAATCTGAATGACGGTTCCGTATTGCAGTTTCCCATTGTCCTGACAGGCGGTATGGACCCGCTGGAACTCTGGGGCCCCATCAGCATCTTCTACGATGGCTTTGAATCGGGCTTGATTTCCTGGACGGGAGAAGGCACCTGGGGAACGTCCGGCAATGCCTATGCAGGAGTGCTGTCCGCAGCGGACAGCCCGGGCGGCAGTTACGGAAACAACCTCGATATTTCACTTACGCAGAACAACACCTTCGATCTATCCCTTTACGATTACGCTTCACTGTCCTACACCGTGACGTTTAACTGCGAAACCAATTACGATACGCTATTCGCTGAAGTATCCGCAGATGGCAATACCTGGGATAAGATCAATTATCATAACAGCAAGCAAGAGTGGTGGTCCCTGGAAGTCAAGGATTTGGCGGAGTACCTGGGGAATTCGAACCTTCACCTGCGCTATCGCTTGAAGACGGACGGCAGCGTCACCCGCGATGGCGGATTTGTGGACGAAACGCACCTCAGCGTCGCCAGTCTGACGCCCATCAGCCAGACGGTAACGATCGCTCTGACGCCTTATGGCACTCCGATTTCGATCCCGCCGTCCGGCGGCAGTTTCGAATACAACATTGAAGGAGCCAATAACGGCAGCGCGCCCGCAACGGTAGATGTTTGGTGCGACGTTACCCTGCCTTCCGGCAGCCAGTATGGGCCCACACTGGGGCCGGTTACGATCACCTTAAGCGCGGGTCAATCATTGAACCGCGATCGGACGCAGAACGTGCCCGGCGGAGCTCCGGCGGGGGACTACACTTACCACGCCTATATCGGCGATTACCCCGATGACGTCTGGTCGGAGGACAGCTTCGCGTTTGAGAAGATGGGGGTGGACGGTTCCGGTTTAGATGGATGGGCGAATGGGGGGGAGGAATTCCCCGGTGAATTTGTCAGTGAAACGCCTATTCCTGCCGATTTTATCCTGGCGCAGAATTACCCCAATCCATTCAATCCCACGACGAAGATTCATTTCGCTCTGCCGTCGGCCTTAAGGGTCAGCTTAAAGGTATACAATACGGCAGGTCAGCTTGTCACCACTTTGCTGGATGGATACCGTGAGGCGGGCTGGCACGAAGTCACCTGGGACGCTTCCGACCTGTCGACCGGATTATACGTTTACAGGTTCGAAGCTGGAGGTAAAATCCTCAGCCGGAAGGCGATTCTGGTGAAGTAACTGACGAATGATTAACGGTCTCCCCAAAAATGAGGCAATTATGTTGCGACTGATTTCAATGGGACTGATCGCCTTGAGTTTTGCCGGATTTTCGGATTGCTTTGGCGAGGACTCAGTATTCGAAGATGCTGGCGTACCCACTGAATCTGACAGGATTTCTCTGGATCGAAATCGCGACTATCTCTGGTGGTACGATCTGAACGCCCCCTCGTTCGGATCGTCCGCAAGCGCGGACATCGATAACGACGGCTACCTCGAGATCGTGTTCGGGACCTATTTCAACGATGAGACCATCCACGCATTGAATGCAGAAGACGGCACTCTACTCTGGTCGTACGATACCGGCGGCTGTAATGACGCCTCGCCGGTGATCTATGACGTTGATCAAGATGGGGATCTGGAGGTGGTGATTCCCGCATCATCTCCTTGTGTTGTGTACTGCTTCGATGGCTCTACCGGAAATGTCGAATGGTTCACCTCGACTTATCCATATTGCATTGATTCGCCTCCCGCTGTGGCCGACGTGGATAATGATGGAAGACCTGAAATCGTGTTCGGCGCATTTTACGGTTACGTTTATTGTTTGAACGGGGAAGATGGAAGCACCTGCTGGCAGATCAATTTAGGTACCAACAGCTATATTCAGTCCTGCCCCAATATTCTGGACTGTGATGATGATGGGCAGTTGGACGTGGTTGTAGCCCAATGGGCCGGCGACTGCCGGATTTACGCCTTGAGAGGGAATGACGGATCCGTTCTCTGGTTTTCCGATGCCCCTGAAGATTACATGTATCACGGCGGCTCCTTTGCAGACATTGATGAAGATGGTCGGCCGGAAATCGTCATCGGTTGCTATGACGGAGACGTGTACGCTCTCAACGCCGAAGACGGGAGCCTCGCCTGGGAATATACCGGTGTTTTGTACGTCGGAGCACCGACCTCTATTGCTGACCTGAATAACGATGGCCATCTGGAAATCGTGTTCGTATCGTATGTCACCCTAAAAGTTTTGTCACATACCGGATCCCTGCTCTGGAGTTATGGCACGGGTGGCAGTATTTTTCGGGGTGCGGCGATTTCAGACGTTGACGGCGATGGAACGCTGGATGTAGTCTTCGGTTCAGACGATGGAATTCTTCGCGCTCTGCGGGGTTCAGACGGCCAGTTGATCTGGTCGTACAATCTGGAAGCCCATTATGGCCGTACTTTTGATATTGATCATGCACCCGTCATTGCCGACTTGAACAATGATGGTTTCCTGGATGTATTCATTATCGGTGGCTATGGCACTTCATCGCAGCCTGCATCCAATCATGGGCGCGCCTATGCAGTGACAGGCGGAAACGGTACAGGACAGGGCTGGCCCATGTTTCGCCATGATCCCACTCACAGCGCTTGTTTTGCTGGTATCGAGTACTCTGTAACAGTAACCATTACGCCTTACAATCCACCCATCATCATTCCAGCATCCGGCGGCAGTTTCGAATACAACATTGAAGGAGCCAACAACGGCAGCGCGCCCGTAACGGTAGATGTTTGGTGCGACGTCACGCTGCCTTCCGGCAGCCAGTATGGGCCTACGCTGGGGCCGGTTACGATCACCTTAAGCGCAGGTCAAGCGTTGAACCGCGATCGGACGCAGAGCGTGCCCGGCGGAGCTCCGGCGGGGGATTACACTTACCACGCCTATATCGGCGATTACCCCGATGACGTCTGGTCGGAGGACAGCTTCGCGTTTGAGAAGATGGGGGTGGACGGTTCCGGTTTAGATGGATGGGCGAATGGGGGGGAGGAATTCCCCGGTGAATTTGTCAGTGAAACGCCTATTCCTGCCGATTTTATCCTGGCGCAGAATTACCCCAATCCATTCAATCCCACGACGAAGATTCACTTCGCTCTGCCGGCAGCTTCAAGGGTCAGTTTGAGGGTGTACAATACGGCAGGTCAGCTTGTCACCACTTTGCTGGATGGATACCGCCAGGCGGGCTGGCACGAAGTCACCTGGAATGCTTCAGGCCTGTCAACCGGATTATACGTTTACAGGTTCGAAGCTGGAGGTAAAACCTTCAGCCGGAAGGCGATTCTGGTGAAATAGGAGCGCGGGTTAACCCAAATAAGCTCAAAACTGGCGATCCTTCCACCATCATAGCGTCGAATTTGTTCAGCAGAAATCTGTTTAATGGATTGACAAATTCCGCGCTATTTTTTATATTTGCCCCGTCAGACCGCTTGCTTACGGATTTGCGGACATAAAAAAAAGCGGCGAGATCGCCGCTTGTAGAATTTCTATTTGAAACTACCGGAAAAGTGCTTTAATGGAACCCCAGGTTTGCTGGATGTTGGAAAACGAAAGCGTGACGGACTGCACCGAACTCAAGCTCGAGGTGCCATTGTTCATCGAAGCCCGTATCCGATAGTAATAGGTCCTGGTACTGTTCTTGAAGAGGTCGTGATCCTCGTAAACGTATGAAGAATTGCTGCCCTGAGGAGCGACCTCATTGATTACGCTGAAATCGAGTCCATCCAGGCTGCGCTCGATTTGATAGATTGATAGACCTTCTTCGGAACCAGAATTCCACTCCAAGGTGACGTAATCGCCTTCGCCGTAGGCACTGAAGCTACTGATCACCCCCGGCGCCCAGACTAATCCTGCCAGCAAAAGGGTAATGGCTGCAGCAGCGAAGATATTTCTCATTAACAATTTCATGACAGACCCCCTGATGACCGTTATGAAAATAATGGTTTGAGCAATTTAAGTCAAGGGGAAAATGGAATATTTTTGATCATAGATTATAACGATACTATTAGTATTTACACTTTTTGAGAGAATATGTTCCCGGAATTTCCGAAAAGAAAATTTTACGGAATCTGTTCTATAAACTGCCTGTAAGTTACGGCGTTATCCGGATTCAGACGGCTCAGTTCCTCGAGCTCCTGGCGCATACCCAGGAGGGAAAGCCATCGGGCCATGTCCAGGTGGTGAAGCTGATAAAAGCGATTCAGCTCTTTCAGTTCGGGATTAATTTTTCTAAGGCGGATGAGAATGACTCGCAAATATTGTCCGGCGGTTTTACGATTATCCAGTCTCATCCACTGTTTGGCCTGCACAAAGAAGTATTCCAGTTCGCGAAGCGGCACTCGTTCATCAGAGAGAATTTGTTGGATATGAGACTCTCGCTCCTTCCAGCCAGATTGGTAAAACTCACTGAATTTGGAAAGCTGCACGATTTTCGATGCTTTCTTGTAGTATTCGGTTCCCCCCAATTTTGCCAGCTTGTCGTATTCCTGCCCGAGTAAAATGTAAATGTAAAAGTCCAACATGCCGGTTAAGGGATGGAATTGCCCGCTGTGCGTGAACTGGCTACCCTGCATATAGGTGAAGGCCCATCGCCGGTCTGAAGCTTGGAAGTCCGTAGCATTGGACAAGACGATAACGGCATCGTAGCGATCTTCGAAGCTGGTTGGTTGGGCTCGTTCAAAAAATACATCCACCTGCAGGGGAATCTCGTAGCGATATTCATTATCCGTCCAATCATAATCATTGATATATCGCTCTAATTCGCTGCTCAGGTTAGCCAGTTTTTCACGAGATTCCTGAATTAATTTCTCTGTGTTCACGTTGACGGTGGCGACGAGTTTTTGGCACCGCGCTTGGGATGCCGCCAGGCACAGGGTAATAAAGCAACCGGTAATTAGGATAACGCTCGATCTGTTCATGATCTCATCCAGTACATGATCGTTTCAAAGATAAGCAATTCAAAGCAGAGGCGCAAGCGCAAACTTTTGCGAGTTTTATCGTTTAATTTGTTTTTCGCTTGCATTGTTCCTTCCCCCTTATCAGCCGCATTCGATGCTCCAAATCCGTATCCCATTGCCTTCTCTCTGGCCAATTTGGTTGCTTTTCCTGATTATCTCGTCCCCAATGCAGAGAATTCAGAAGGATGGCACCTTTCCACCGGCCTTGCCCGACTGTTCGCCATGCCGGAGATACAGCCTTTTGCCGTGCGAACAGGAGGACCCGGTCTGGGAGGTCGCTGGCGTTTGAGCGGAAAAGGCCTGGTTTCCGGTGCATACACCGAAGCCTATTCCGGTTTGGCTTTTAGGCGCAGAATGACCCGCACATTACACGCGGAATTGGAAGTCTGCCTGCTTCAGGTGGCCATTGAAGACTACGGTTCGGCCTGGTCGGGTCTGGTTAACGCCCGAGCGTGGTGGCAGCTACAGCCGGGAGTTGAACTGGCCGCCGCGTGGGAGAACGTCAACAACGCTCACCTGGGCAGCGGTAATTATCCTTTGCCGAGGCGGTTTGCCCTTGGAGGTTTCTTCCAGTTGATACCCCGAACCGATCTATTTCTGGAGTTGGAGAAGGATACTCGCTACTCGCTGCAATCCCGCTTCGGAATAGGATATCAGCTCTTGTCGCCCCTGATTCTGTTATTCGGTTTTCAGAGCGATCCCGACATTTTATCCACCGGCTTATCCTGCCTTATCGGCTCCATCCGCGCCACGGCGGCTTTCCAGTACCATCCTGATTTAGGAATTTCTCAATGCTACGGACTGGTTTTGGGTTTCTAACCTCGCTCACCCTCATATCATGCTTACTTTTCTCCCCCTGTTACGCCCAAACCGATGAAAGCGCTGCACCCTGGCGCATTGAGGATGCCGGCGAAGTGGAGTATCTGCCCAGCGGTAGTATCGATTTAAATCGCATCACTTTGGGAGAGCTTCTTCAGGTGCTGGGAATGACCTATGACTTAGCTCGCGCTGTCATCGAGCTCAGAGAAGCCCTGGGTTCTTTTTCCAGCCTTGACGAACTCCGCAGACTGGAAGATGTTAGCCCCGAAACTATCGAGCAAATATCGCCCTACTTTAGAGTAACGCTTGAAGGACGGAAGTACACAATCAACGCTACGACTAGGTACCAATTCGACAGCCCTATCAAGGAGGGGGTGGAAGAAAGTCCCTATCGGCAGGGAGAAAAATTGTTCTTCAGCGGTGAGAGCGGGATTTCTCTGGGGCTCGCGTTCGAGAAAGACGCCGGTGAAGGAGAGCTCTGGGATCATTCCGCTTTCTCCCTCGAATTGCCCCTTCCTGAAGCGAAAGGCTTCATGGTGTTAGGCGATTACCTCGCAGGATTTGGCCAGGGATTGGTGATCCGAGCGCGGCGTAATTTCGGCCTGAGCGGGCGTTCGAGCGATCATATGATATTCTATCCACGCAGACTTCGCCCGTATCATTCCTGGGATGAAAGCATCGCATTAAGAGGTGCTGGTGCAAACCTGAACCTCAATCCCGTTAACGTCTTCACCTGGGGATCGCAGAGGTACAGAGACGCTTACTTGAATGAATCCGGTCAGATTACCTCTTTCGATGACAGCGGTTTGCACAGGAGTGCAACCGAAGAGGCGCGCCGCGACGCATGCCTGGAAGAGGCGTGGGGAGCACACGTCGAATACGGGAAATTGGGACGAAATTTGAGCATCGGAGCGACACTATCCTCGGTAAAATGGGATCGACAGTACGTAAATGATGACGAGTCGATCTCCGAAACCAGGGCAGGGAGCTTCAACTTGGGATATGATGCTGAGAAGGCAAATGTGATCATGGAGGCAGCTTGGGATGATCGGGGTGCCGGCGCGCAGATGGGTTCCATGCAGCTTATATCACGTTTATTGAAAACCTCCGTATCAATTTATTATGTGGATCCGGATTACTTTGCACCACTGGCCTCGAGCCTCGACTTTGACCTCGGAAAGGTGAACAATAGGGAAGGGGTTTATGCATCTTTGCGGATAAAAATTCCCCACGGATCACTGTCCGGATTCGCTCACCTATATCGGTTCCCTCGCCGCCAGCCCGGGCAGAGCTGGGGTGGGCAGGATTTGTACGTGAGAAATGAGCTGCGTCTGGCTCGTGGGTTAAGCTCCACATTGACGTCGAGGTGGGTACAGGAAGAAGAGGGAGGTACTATCGAAAAGACCAGCCGTTGGCGGGGTTCTGAATCAATTAACTGGATGCCGAGCAGCGATTTTCGGCTAAAATCCAAGGTGGATTTATGCACTTCACACCTTACCAACGCGGTTGGATGGATGCTCAGGCTCAGCGCTGATGGGGCTCGAAGCGTTAGCCCTGGCTTCCACATCGACTCCGGGTTCGGGACGGCGCTATATTATGCGGATGATTATGCAGTGAGACTTTATTGGTTTGAGTATGATGAGAGCCGGAGCATGCGTGCCCGTCCCCTCTGGGGTAAGGGCGGAATTCTTGAGGTATCCGTTGGATTAAGATACCAAAGCTGGGGGCGATTGCGGATCAGGTTGTTCTGGGATCAACCGATGGCTGATTCCAATCGGTCTCCTTCCCGGACGATAACCCTGTTATACCTTTACCGGTAGGGCCATAATTCTGGTTGAAATGGGCTATCCATCTAAATATTTGCTTTTTGCATTGATTTCCGGTCGCCGAATGATTAAGTTTTTATATGGATTAACTTTTTGTCTCTTTTGGGATTCATGATGTCCGGTAATGAGGGGAACGGTCCTTTCATCTTGCTGGTTGACGATGAGGAAGTCATCAGAATGATGGGCCGTGATATTCTGCGAGTCTTAGGCTATCAAGTCATGCTGGCCAGCAATGGAGAAGAAACGATCAAAATCTACCAAGAGAATAAGGATAAGATCGCGTTAGTTCTCCTGGATTGGCACATGCCGGGTATGAAAGGTGCAGAGATTCTGGAAAAGCTCTGGTCTATTGACGATGGGGTGAAAGTGATCTTAGCCACAGGTTGGGGGCCGCCGCGAGAGATGGAACAAATCCAGAAGAGCGGCCACACTGTGGGCTTATTACAGAAGCCCTATCTGGTCAAGGATTTGCAAAACTCAATCGCCCAGTATTTGGCCAAGTGAACACTAAGCAGTCCCCACCCCAGCAGCCTTCTCTGCTGCTCGTTCCCATCTGTATCGTGCGCTGTCCTCAATGTTCCCACGCCTTCAGTTTCACCTGTGAAAATCTGAACACGATCATTCCCTGCCCCTCCTGCAAACGTAAATTCTTCTACATTGACGGTTTTTTGAACCATTACCGTCGGCACCCCGGCATTTTTATTGATCAGGTGCACCCCATTCCCATAGCGCCAGGATTCACCATCGGGGGGGAAATACAGATTATTCCCAATGAAATTCAGGCTGTCTATTACGGGGTAACATACAACCGCCCGCCGCAATTGTTCTTCCTGAATGATCAGAATTTACCGGCGCGAGATCTCTTGGTAGAAAACCTTTACGTGGCAGCCGTTTCAATCAGCACCGATAATTTTATTCTGCTTTCGCGAATCCTCGACCCGGGACGAGAGATCCCTGAATGTCGGGTGCGATGGCTCTCCATTGGTGAAATAGGCGTTCACGAAAAGCCGATCTGGATCAGCATTCTGCAGAATGCTGCCGACCTAATCTTGAAGGAGGAAGAACGGGCGGCTCTGGTGATGCTGCAAACCGCCTTAGACTTTTTCTTAGATTCGAATTTGGAGCAGTTGAATCTGGATTATCGGGACGTCAAGACCGCGGCGAGACGCTGGAAGATCAGTGACCGGCGCGCCAGGATTCGCCTTTTGGAGAGGCATTATGGCTCATTTCCGCGGCGGTTGACGACAAAATTAATTGACCTGGCGGAACAGCGCAACCGCATCGTGCACGGCAGGATTACGCGGCCGGAGGCTCGCGATTTTAGCGGAGCGGAAGCATTCGAATTGATACTGGATACGATAACTTCCATAAACGACCTGAAATATGCCTACTTTCAACGAGAGGATGTAGAACCGGACGGAAAAAAATGAAAAGACGCTATTTCGCATTGCTTGTTTTATGCGTCATATATCTGATTGGAAATAAAGGAATCGCAGGAAGCTATGACCCGGCCTTTGAAGAATTGATCGAAAGATTAATCAGTGATCACCGGGATTCGAGCCGCATCGTCGAACTTTTTCAGGATGATAACGTACGGTTAATTCGTGAACTTGTGCCCCTGAATATGATCCCGAAGGAGGATCCCGACGCTTACAGTGGATTCCTCGAAAAGGAACAAATTGAAGAAGGCCTTCGCTTTCTTCGATCCCATAACGGTGAGCTCGGGAACATCCTGGAGGGGACGGGTATTCCGGTCGAAATTACTGTCGCCATCCTGAAGGTCGAATCCGATCTGGGCCGTCGTACAGGTGATCATCCGGTCTTTACTACTTTCGCCACGATAGCGTCAATGAACGATCCGAAATACTGGACGCCGATAGCGGATACTTCAGCGACATTGGACCGCAACGCTTTGCGAAATCGAGCCCGTAAAAGATCGCAATGGGCCTATAAGGAATTGGTGAGTCTGCTTGAACTCTGCGAAAGACAAGACTGGAATCCGCTGGAAATAAAGGGATCCTGGGCGGGTGCTTTCGGGTGGGCGCAGTTCCTGCCATCCAGCTATGCCTATTGCGCTCGCGACGGTGATGGTGACCAGATCGTTGATCCCAATAACTTGTATGATGCGGTCGCCAGCATCGCCTGCTACCTGAAGAAAGCAAGGTGGGGAAACAGTCTGGCTTCAAAGCGGAAAGCGCTGCACCGCTACAATCCCAGTCATGCCTACGTGGATTGTATTCTGGATTACGCACAACAATTGCGGGACTTAGTTCGGGAAAGGGGATTGGCTAACCCTTGAGGACTTAATGCATTAAAGAGAATAAGCCCGCCCCGAAAGGCGGGCTTACTCACTCGCAAATAGAGGAGGCTATAATGCGAGGTTCATTTTATGGCAACTTGATCACCATTTACGGGATCTAAAATGCGATCCGCATAGTTCTTATTTGCAAAGATCGGCAGGTTATTTCCGAAGGGCACCGAATAAGCCACGTAGGATGTAACCGGCTCCCCGTGCAACGTTGCCGGCTCAAAAGTCCACTGCTCAACCGCACCTACAGCGCTTTTTACGGCCAATGCCGAGGTTCTATAAAGTACCGTGACGCCTTCGACTTTACCGGTTGGTCCTATTTTGAGTTCCACGGTCACAAAACCTTCTATATAGCGGCCCGGGGCATAGGAAACCGGTTCCGGACGGACGCTTTCCTTGAGAACGGGCGGGACATAGGCAGTCGAACTGATCTCATATATATCTCCATTCTCACGGGCTTCGGTCACAACGACCACGAGGGCGGCGCTGATGATGAAAGCGGCGATCCACAACAATTTCTTTTTCATGGCAACCTCCTTGATGGTTTCTACATGATGGATATGCAAGGTACGTGCCACAAAAAATATGGTTGTATCCTATTATTTAACAGTTACATATAACATCTAATAATTTATTTAAAAGTTGTCTCCATCCCTTCGAGTTCTGAAACGGAATGATAAAGATGGCGAGTGCATTCATTCGATACACGCGGATTCCAGCGCTGGGATTCCTGGTTATGCTACTCCTTGTTGGAGCCTCGGCCGGCGCTGATTATCTGACAGTCAGTTTCCCTGATGGGCCATTGCCGGACGCCCGGGTTTCAGTTCTTCAAAGCGGTGATCTGCTTTATGCGGATCTGAACGACTTCGCCGAGGCGCTGAACATTCGCACCTTTTTCAACGCTGAACGCAGGAAACTTCAATACACGATAGGATCGGTACGCCTCAAATGGAGCGCGGATAACGCCTTTGTCGTGATCGGGGATCGAATTTATCAATTGCCCTCCGAGGTGATTTACGACCGGAATAGACTCTGGGCGCCGCTCGATGCTTTCCTGGAAATTCTCACCACCGTTTATCCTGCCAGAATAGATTACGAACGCTACTTGTGGACGGTGACAATTCGTCCCACGCAATTCGACGTTTACGCCATCAGCTATGACCCCAAAGAAAACGGCACGTTAATCAGAATATCCTGTCTGCGGAAGTTAGCCATTTCCGGCGCCGCGCTGCGTGATGGGCGGCTTAGCCTCACTCTGATGGGAGCCAAGGTCAATCGCAAAGCGCTGGAAATGATCCCGCCCGAAGGCGCCATCAAGGAATTGATTATTGACGAGTTACCAGAGTCGGTACAGTTGACGTTCAAACTTTCGAGGCAGGTCCTGGATCACACCCTCTGGCAGGAGGAGAATCCCGATCAGATCATTATTTCGCTGACGACAAGTATTGTCGCGCCGGATTCGATGGTTCAAGCCGAATCGCCTCCCGGGGAGGAAGTCAACCAGCTTTTGGAGCGCGATCAGGAGCGCTGGAAGATCGACTGCGTGGTGATTGATCCGGGGCACGGTGGCAAGGATACCGGCGCAATCGGGGTGACGGGATTGAAGGAGAAGGACGTTGTGCTGGACGTTGCCCTGAGGTTAAAAAAACTGCTGGAGAAAAATACCGACCTCCGGGTGGTTTTAACTCGTGAAGACGACCGCTTTATCGGTCTAAGCGACCGCACCAAATTCGCCAACCAGGTGGGCGGAAAACTCTTCATTTCCATTCATTGCAATTCATCGAAGTATAGGAGCGCCAACGGATTTGAGACCTACTTTTTGAAGCCGGCCAGGAGCGAGAGGGCCATGGAGGTGGCTCTTTTGGAGAACTCCGTGATCAAATATGAAGAGTCGAAGAATCAGTATCAGGATTTGACCGAGGAGAATTACATCCTGCTGGCGATGGCACAGGCGGAATTCGCCAAGGAAAGCGAAACTATGGCGGATATTCTGCAGAGCAAGATGAAGATTCACACCAACCTCAAGGATCGCGGCGTGGATCAAGCTGGTTTCTACGTATTGGTAGGGGCTTCTATGCCCGCCATTCTCTTCGAAGCCCCTTTCCTGTCGAACAAGCGGGAAGAGAAACTCCTGAAAACCAAAAAATTCCGCCAGAAGATAGCCCAGGGAATCTACGAGAGCATCCTGGAATTCAAGAAAAGGGAAGATCAGAAGGAGAGAGGTCTGACAACGAGGCCGTGAGGGGATCGCTCCGTTCTATGTTAAGCTATTTCTAAAAGACAAATGGCATCTTATCAGGACATAGAAGATGGCCGTGAATTAACATCCCGACCCATCGGCATTTTCGACTCGGGCATCGGCGGGCTAACCGTCGTCCGCGAGATCATGCGCTTGCTGCCGGGGGAATCGCTGGTCTATTTCGGGGATACCGCGCGGGTTCCTTATGGTACCAAATCGGATCGCGCTGTACGAGAGTTTGCCTGGGAAGACAGCCTGTTTCTCTTAGGGCACGGTGTCAAACTCATAGTTGTCGCCTGCAACACTGCCTCAGCCGTTGCTTTAAGTGAATTGGATCGTTACCTGAAAGTGCCGGTCATCGGCGTGATCAAACCGGGTGCCAGAGCAGCGGCGGCTGTCAGCAATAACGGCCACATCGGCGTCATCGGCACCTCAGCGACCGTGGATTCCCGTGCTTACGAGACCGAGATCGAGCGTCTCAATCCGGAATTAAAGGTTTATTCCACTTCGTGCCCGTTATTCGTTCCCCTGGTCGAAGAAGGCTGGACGGAAGGGGAAATCTCTGAACTCGTCGTCAGGAAATATTTAGATCCCCTGGTGGCTGAAGGAATTGATACTCTGATATTGGGTTGTACGCACTACCCGTTGATAAAACCTTTGCTATCCCGCATTTTGGGCCCCGACATTGCTCTTGTAGATTCCGCCGAGGAAACGGCCAGAGAGG
This sequence comes from uncultured bacterium, assembly GCA_964533705.1. GTDB lineage: Bacteria > Electryoneota > B3-LCP > B3-LCP > B3-LCP > CAZHMN01. The sequence goes on along the minus strand of CAZHMN010000006.1, from coordinate 15,237 downwards.
TTGCTGTTTTGCTCGAGAACAAGCAGATGATGAATTCAACTCAGCAGTGCGAAAAGCGCTTCTTCGTCAGCGACCTTCCACGCCGCTTCGAAGACCTCGGTCAAAGATTCCTCGGTCAGCCGCTCGGAAACGTCTTCATCGCAGAGCCCTGGAAAGGGCTGCGACCTTCACGCACCCAAGAACTGCCGTGAAACCGCTGTTAACCTGGGACGATTTTTTCGGACTACAACGGTTCGGGATGACCCGAAACCTGGATAATATCCGCCGCTTCTGCAAACGGTTGGATCATCCTGAAGGAAATTATCCCGCCGTACTTGTGGGCGGAACCAACGGTAAAGGGACGGTGGTCGCCGTGTTGGATTCAGTTCTCCGTTCTGCAGGTCTCAAGGTTGGTCGGTACACGTCGCCTCATATCCTGAGTTTCGGCGAACGAATTCATATCACCGGAACACCGATCTCCGATGAAGAAGTCTTTGCCTTTCTGGCTGAACATTGGGATTTCATAAGAGAGCATCATTGCACCTTTTTCGAGGTCTCCACAGCCATGGCACTGGATGCTTTTCGCCGGGGCGAAGTTGATATAGCCGTTGTGGAAGTGGGATTGGGTGGAACTTACGATGCGACGGGAGTTGTGGACAGTATTTTATCAATCATCACGCCTATTGATTACGACCATACGGATCGGTTGGGCAGCACTTTGCAGCAGATTGCTGCCGATAAAGCAGGCATATTTCGATCCGGAAGAAAGGCCTTGATCTGCGACCAACAACCGGAGGTGGCGAACGTATTAATAAACAGAGCCGAGGTTTTCGGAGCGACTCTCTACCGGACGTCGGACGTTGTCGAATTTTCTCCTCTGTCCGTAACTCCTCGAGGAATCACCGGCGCGGCCCGGATAAGCAGGGCGGTTGGTGATGTTTCCCTGTCGGAACTTAAATTTCCCCTCACGGGTTTTTTCCAAATAGAAAATCTAAAAGCCGCTCTGGGAGCGAGTTGTCTTCTGGCCGATGAGTTCCCCGGAATTGATGGGGAAGCAATTCAACGTGGAATCGAGCACGTCTCCTGGCCCGGCAGGTTACAGGAGATTGAAAAAAAGCCCACGCTTATTGTAGATGTGGGGCATAATCCCGGTGCCGTCCGTGAAGTTCTCCTCGACGTCCGCCGAATCTGGAAGCCATCAAAAATTGCTGTCATATTCAGCTCGCTTCGTGATAAGGATGTCATAGGTATGATGGAAATCCTCAAGGGTGAAGCTGATAGGGGATTCATCGTTCCGCTGCCCGCGCCGCGGGGATTGGACGTTGAAGAGATCGAAACAATCGCCAACCAGGTTGGGTGGGTAGCGGATTCCTGCTTATCAGCCGGCGAGGCGATCAACTTGGCGCTGACGATGACCGGCGAAAGAGATCTCATTCTGGTTATCGGCTCGCACCTGCTGGTTGAAGAAGTTCTAAAAAATCAAAAATATTCTTGACATTCAATTAGAAATTATCTATATTTAATCAATAGCTACAAGGGTTTACTTCCCAATCGAACCCCCTGGCCATAATCATTATTCCAACCTGTGCGATAGACCCTCGATAAAATTTCTTCCATAATAATCGACCTGGGCGGCATTTTAGGAACTCTTGGCTCTGCGATAGAACCTGGTTACTCACCGGACGCAATACCTCAAACTGAATCGAAGTTTCCTGTTTAGTCAAAGGAAAGAGCATGGATCTCGTTGAACTGAAGGCGATGAAGATCGCCGATCTGAATAAGGTTGCCAAAGACCTCGACGTCGAAGATTACTCAAGCATGCCTCGTCAGGATCTCATTTTCAAGATTCTGGAGAAGCAAACCGAGAAGGATGGGCTGATTTTCGCTCAAGGGGTCCTCGAAATCCTCCCTGACGGCTACGGCTTTTTGCGCTCTCCGGCCTCGAACTACCTGCCAGGCCCGGATGACATTTACGTCTCACCCTCCCAGATCAAACGTTTCGGCCTGCGCAAAGGCGTACATGTGTCCGGACAGATTCGGCCGCCGAAGGATAGCGAACGCTTCTTCGCTCTATTAAAGGTGGAGGCGGTGAATTTTGAAGGCGCCGAGGAGATGCGCGATAAGATCATTTTTGACAATCTGACTCCGCTCTATCCGCTCGAGAAATTCAACCTGGAAGTGGACCCCAAGGATTATTCCACACGCATCATGGACATCTTCACGCCCATCGGCAAAGGGCAGAGAGGTCTGATCGTCGCGCCACCCAGAACGGGTAAAACAATTCTGTTGCAGAAGATCGCCAATTCCATCGCCACTAATCACCCGGACGTTACGCTGATCGTACTGCTGATTGATGAGAGACCGGAGGAGGTGACGGACATGGAGCGCACCGTCACCGGCGAGGTCATCAGTTCCACGTTCGACGAGAAGCCCGAACGCCATATTCAGGTCGCCAGCATGGTCATCGAAAAAGCCAAGCGGCTGGTTGAATACAAGCACGACGTCGTCATTCTGCTGGACAGCATTACCCGACTGGCTCGGGCGCACAACGCCGTGAGTCCGCATTCAGGCCGCATTCTTTCGGGCGGGATGGACGCCACCGCGCTTTACGAACCGAAGCGGTTTTTCGGAGCGGCGCGCAACATCGAAGAAGGTGGATCGCTGACCATCATCGCCACGGCTCTTATCGAGACCGGCAGCCGTATGGACGATGTGATTTTCGAAGAGTTCAAAGGTACCGGCAACATGGAGCTGGTGCTGGATCGCCGCTTGGCAGACATCAGAGTCTTTCCCGCCATGGATATCAACCGATCCGGAACCCGCAAAGAGGAACTGCTTCTGAAGGAAGAAGTGTTGAACAAGATCTGGATACTGCGCAATCTGCTGGCGGACTCGAACCAGGTCGAAACCATGCGTTTTATCCTGGAGAAAATGCGGGGGACGAAATCCAATAAAGAATTCTTCGATAATATGAAGAACGGCGGGTAATTACGCTGTACGTTATCCTTTTTTCGGAAATGCCGGCGGGAGGTCCGGCGTTTTTATTCAGGTATTGTGACATGCCTGATTTTCTGGCAGATCATGGCTCAATTCTGCCTAATGAACTTCATCAAAATAAAAAGATTGTCCTTAAATGCCACTTTTTACTTGACTTTCCATGTTTTAGAGAATAAATTTTATAATGATCCGGTTAATGAAGGGGTGGTCTTCTGGAGCGTGTTCTAATTCTCCGCAATCAGGGCATAGGGGATTTGATCTTGATCACCCCGGCGATTCGCGCCTTACGGTCGGTGCATCCTAATGCTCATATTTCCGTGGTGGTTGGCGAGTGGTCGAAGGTCGCGCTGGAAGGTAATCCCAACCTCGATGAAATTATCGCCTATCCGGATCCCTGGATTCAAAACAGGCAGCCCCTCGGATACCTGAAATTGGTATCCATACTGCGCAAAAAAGGTTTTGACGTCGCTTACATTTTTCATTCTCATCCGCTGATTCACCTGATTACGGTGCTGGCGGGCATATCCAAACGATTCGGTTTTTTTGACTTTCAATTAAAAAAGCGCGGTAAACTATTAACGGCAAAAACCGAATGGCAACCGAATACCGACAGGTATATTGCTGATAACTATCTCGATATTGCCAGACTGACGGGCTGGCGGGGAAGTGACGTTGCCCTGGATTTCTTTCTGACGGAAGAAGAGCGGCAGTATTCTAATAACCTGCTGGCGGAAAACAATATCAAGTCCGGTGAATTTTTGGTCGTGGCGCCGGGCGGGGGGGTAAATCCCAGACAGAACGTATTCGAGAAGCGCTGGGGAGCGGCGAAATTTCGGGAACTCTGCGATCTTTTGCATTTGAATTGGGATCTTCCGATTGTTTTGACCGGAAGTCCGCAGGAAGTTGCGATCGGTGAGGAGATTACCAGGGGTACGTCGGCTCGAGTCATCAATCTGATCGGGAAGACGGGTTTTCGACATACGGCCGGTTTGATCCAACGCTGCTGTATGCTGATCTGCAACGATTCGGCGGTCATGCATGTAGCCGTGGCGTTTAAAATTCCCAGCCTGGCGATTTTCGGACCGTCCAATCCCAGATCGCTGCTTCCAAGATCGGACCTGAATCAGTGGATCACTTCTGGTCTGGACTGCAGTCCCTGCTATTGCAACAGCATCTTCGAGGGCTGTGAGCATTTGCGCTGCATGGAAGAATTGAGTCCTGAAAGTGTTATGGAACGGATAAATGTCATGCGCAAGCAGCTCATATAGCAAATTGCAAAAGAAATGTGCTTCTCCAGTTGCCGAAGAATAAATTCTGCGGCTGAGACTGGGTTTAAAGTCGCTTGCGCGACTTTACATCCCGCCAACGCGGGATTTAATGCAGGTCTCAGCACCAAACTTTGGTTTAATGGATAAGCATTGCTGCAATATGATGAATCTATCAAGTGCGCCTGAAATAAAAAAAGTGATCTGGATCACAATACAAACCATATATATTGCGTATTAAATAAAGTTCGGGTCATAGTCTGCATTGAAACGACAGAGGACATTTCACCAAACAATCACCGAATACCCTTGCGGAGCCTATAAATGGATCGCCTGAAAGTCTTCATGCTGAATCCGCCCTTTCTGAAGCGTTACTCCCGGCCACAGCGCAATCCGGGAGTAACCCGGTCGGATACGATGTACTATCCCTACTGGATGGCCTACGCCACCGGTGCTCTTGAGAAAGCTGGATTTGACGTTCAGTTCTACGATGCCCCCGCGGCCGGTTATGATTACCCTGAAATTGAGAAAAAAGCGCTGGAATTCAAACCGGATCTTTTAGTTCTGGATACCTCCACACCCAGCATATATAATGATGTCAATGTGCTGAATAGACTAAAAGAAAAATTACCGGAGGCCAAGGGCATTCTGGTGGGCACGCATGCCACCGCGAAGCCCGATGAAACGTTCGGCTTTTCTGAAAAAATAGATTTTATTGCTCGGGGGGAATATGACTTCACCCTGAAGGAGTTGGCAAAAGCTCTCGAAAATGGCGATGATCCAACCGTCCTTGAGGGCATCTCGCACCGGGCCAACGGGAGTGTTTCTCACAATCCACCTCGTCCTCTAATTTCCGACCTGGATGAACTGCCTTTCGTCTCCGAGGTTTACAAGAGGCATCTGAATATATGGGATTATTTCAATCCGGATTGTCTTTTCCCCAACGTCACCATCCTCACGGGCAGAGGTTGCCCCTATCGCTGTACCTTTTGCCTCTGGACGGCCACTCTTTCGGGGTATAAAACCCGCTTCCGTTCAGTGGAGAGCGTCTTGGATGAGTTGATGTTCATCCAGAAGGAATTCCCAGATGCCAGAGCGGTCTTCTTCGAAGACGACATTTTTACCATTAACGAGAAGCGCTGCATCGAACTCTGCGAGGGGATGATCAAGCGCGGCTTTAAATTGCCCTGGAATGCCAATAGCAGAGCTGACATATCCTTCGAGACCCTGAAAGCGATGAAGCGAGCCGGATGCCGGGCTCTCTGTGTGGGATTCGAGACCGGGAATCAGGAGATCATTGACGCCTACGGCAAGCGACTCACGGTTGAGGATTACTACAAATTCGCCAAGAATGCCCGCAAAGTCGGCATTTACATGCACGGCTGTTTTATCGTCGGCGGGCCGGGTGAAAATCGCAGGACGATGGAAAAGACCCTCAAAATGGCCTGCGATTTAAAGCCGGATACAGCCCAATTTTATCCTTTAATGGTCTATCCCGGCACTGTGGAATATGAACGAATGAAGGAAAACGGAATGCTGGTTACGGATAATTACGAAGAGTGGCTGACACCCGACGGTCTGCACAATTGCATTATCCGCACTCAGGATTCCACGCCGGAAGAACTCATCCGCTGGTGCGACCACGCCCGCCGGGTTTTCTACTTGAGGCCCAGTTTCCTGTGGTATAAGTTCAAGCAGGGATTGTTTGACATTGATGAGCGCAAGCGAACCATGAAAGCGTTCAAGGTGTTCGTCAAGCACCTCTATCGCCCATCGATATAAAGATGTGGAGAGAAATAAAAGAAGCCGGGTCGTTATCGCCCGGCTTTATTTATCTGAAGCGCAAATGAAAACCCGGCGCATTCGCCGGGCTATTCTTACGGTGCTCTGAGGATCATTCGCCCTCATCTATGGACTTTATGCCCTTTCTCCAGGTTTCATCTATTTTTTCACTGGATCCATCTCGCATTTTCTCAAATGAGTCACTGGATGGCAGCCGTGGGATGAGAGATCTGGTTCTCAGGTCGGGGAGCAGAGTGGCGCGTAGGACGACGATTAATTCCTTATCATTGACGCTTTTCAAGTTTTGGCCGAAGACATAGCGTAGCCCCAAGAACCACCAGGGTAGATCCTTTAAATAGGGTACGCCTTTGCGGACCGTGGTGTATTCCCTGGTGTACAAGCCGCCGATGGCGGTGCTCTCACCGTCAACCAGTATGGTTTCCGTCGTTGCTTCCGATTTGTTGATGACCGTTGATACGTCGCCGGGAACTGCGGAGGAACGTTCAGCTTTGATCTTCAGGTGAATGAAATTGATTCCGTCTTCCGTAAGGATGACGGGGGTGACGGTGAGGATCGTTCCGGTGGAGAAGAAGTTATCCATAACGTTTCCGGCGAAGTCACGCGTTTTGATGGAGAAGTCCTGTCCCACCTGTATGCGTCCCTGCCGACCGGAGACGACTACAATTTCAGGTTGTGCCAGGATTCGACCCAGATCCTGACTTTCAAATGCGCGCAGCATTCCGCCTATCTCATAGTCAATGCCTTCCACAGTTTCGGTATAGTTGGCGCTGCCTTCTACGATTTCATCCGAAACCCCGGTGGCACCTTTCACGCTGAAGGAACCGGAGACGAGGTTACCCGCTCCCAGGAAAGACCAGTCAATTCCAGATTCTGCGAGTACACCTCGATCACCTTCGAAAAAGATTGCTTCGATCCGTACTTCCCTTGTGGACAGTGAAACCTCAATCTTGCTCGGATCCAGCTTCTGACTTTCGCCGATTACTTCGTAGAATTTTTCATGTTCTTTGTAGCTTAAACGATGAGCTTTCAAGATCACTTCGAACGCCTTCTTCCAGGGGAGGTTGACGATTTGAACGTCTATTCTGCCCTGGCGTTTGGCAGGATCAATGATCGTTTTCCCTTCTTTCTCATAGGAAATCTTGGACAGGATTTCGAAGGCTTGCTCAAAGCTCATATCGGCGGAGAGAGTGATAATCTCATCCGGTGAGATGTATTCCTGCGGAAGGCGATCCTGAGCCACGGCTCCGTACGTTATTAATAGCCCGATTAGGGCCCCGAGAACTATCCGATTCATGTCTATCACCACTATTAAATGCGCCGCCGTAACTTATTTTCCCGTGTCAACCACAAGGGACACTCGTCTGGGTGGGTAGATTTGCCTGAGGTCGAACACGGCTTCGTTTTTATCTGGTATTATATCAATCAGTTTGCCCAGGTACACCTCATCACCCAACGCCAAAATCTTTAATTCGCCGTTTTGGTCAATCAGGTACGCCTGTGTCGGGGTCAAGGCTCGCAAGGTTGATGAAAAGACGTTGGGCAATCCCCTTGTATTCGGTGGTATTTTCGGCTTAGACTTCCGTGGAGGGCTAAAGGGATCGTGCCGCTTTACAGTTGGATTTATGTCAACGGCGTACTCTATCTCGTCAAATCCTTCCCGGTCCGCCGACAGAGCGGTAAGGTCAATATTAAATTTTACCCATTTTTCCTTAGTGGCGGATTCTCTACCTTCAATTCGGGTCTCAAGCAACTCCATGGAATTGAGTTTAAGATAGCGCGGAAGGTGCTCTATGTACCAGATGAAGCGGTAAAGATCAATAAAGCGGGCTTCGCCGCTGATCTCGTAGTCCGAATAAAGCACTCCGGCGCTATCCCGGACATCTTTGGCCATGTAATCAAAGTCTAGCGTGGTCTTCTGACGCGATAGAATTTGATCTATATAGCGGTAGGTTCCGTGAGATGTTTCATGCCTGGGAATCAGTTTTTTCCTATTTTCCCAATCGCTGATTGACTGATCCAACTCCTCCTGGATGGCAGGAAGGCTGGCAACCAGGGTTTCGTTCAATTCCAACTCTTCCCGTACAATCTGCTCCTTTTTCAGCAGCTCTTCTTCCTTTCCGGCCATGCGAAAGTTCACCTGGTATAGACCCACCAGAAAGACAAGAAGCCAGAAACCACCCAGTATCAAAGTTGTGCGCAAAGCGTATGACATGCTATTCCTCCTACCCCGTCAACTCCGCCAGTTTGCGTTTCGCTGTTTTAGCAAATTCACCATTCGGGAACGCCTTGAGAATGGCCTCAAATTGTTCTCCAGCCTTTTCTTTTTGTCCAAGTTTCAGGTAACTCATTCCCAGCATCATCATGCCGGCCTGGCGTTTGGGATTATTTGCGTAATCCAGGGAAACCTCGAATTCCCTGGCGGCTTCCTCATAATTTTTGAGGGCGTAATGACATTCACCAACCCAATAGTGCGCGGCTGCAGCTTTCGCGATATCGGGATTCTCGTTTAGCAGGGTTTGAAATTCAGCCATTGCACCTTTGATGTCGCGCTTATGTATGAGATTGAGTCCCTGTTTATAGTGGTCTATTGGAGTTTGATCTTTTTTGCTTATGCTGATAGCCTGTTCTGCGGAGGCTCTCTTTTCCTTTTGCTCAACCGTGGTGTTTTTTGTTTTCTTCACCTCTGCAATCTGAGGTTTTTCTGACTTCACCTGTGCCGTGACAGGTACCCGCTTCTTCGTATCAACCAAATCCGGCTGTTGCTTCTCAATCCCGATGGCGTTAGATTCCGGTTTATTCATTTTTGCAAATATTGGCTCTTCCTTCTCGACTTTTTTCGCCATTGGCTCTATCTTTTGATCAACGTTCTTCTCGGGAGTTTCCGGAAGAGACTTGTTGCTCTCTTTTGGCGTGGTCTTCACGGATGGGGGGACTTTCTTCTCCTCAGGGAGCCTTGCAGCAAAGGATCCACCTGTCCCGCTCGGGCTTTTGGAATTTGCTGCGATACTTCCGCCCGGAGTGGCGATTCGATCGGTGGATACCGGTTCATGTTCAGCGGGTTCCGGTTCCAGGGGGGGTGGAATTTCAGCGTCTATTTCGAATTCATAAATGACGTTGCCCTGCTCCGATATTACGCGCGTAACGCGCTTTAGATTCACACCTTGAAATCCGGCGGCAAGCAAGGGAACCCGATCCCTGGCCAAGGCTTTGCCGACCATTGTGAAGCCGTACGGAGTCGATTGAATATGGTCAATCCAAATGCGGTTGACCTTTTGAAAATCCTCCGATAGCTTTGCAAACAGACGGCTCCATTTTTCGGGATCCTCAATCAAGGCATCCAAAAATTCAAGATTCCCCTTGTTAATGTTGATCTGCCGCTGGAGCTGACCGATTTTAACTAATTCAGGTTCGAGGGACGCAATGGATGATTGCTTTAAGGCGATGGATTCTTCCAGTGATCTTATGCTATTCAGGCGGTTGAATCCCTGATAAGTCAATAGCGCCATGAAGAAGAAGATAATTCCCAGCATCGCGAATCCGTGCCAGGCCACCTTGAAGGGTTTTTGAGCTTCCTTGACGGCGTGCGGCATGAGATCCAATTTCAGCCAGCGTGGATTTCTCTTTTGCAACGCTTCCCAGGCCATGGCAACGGGGATGGCGTAGTTGGAGAAAATAGCGATCTCTTCGTTTTTTAAGAGGCTCGTATCCAGGGGTCCGGGAGTGATGGGCTTAACGTCAGCATCAGGGAATTGCTTGGAGAAAAATTGGTGGGCTCGAGTAATGCCGATCTCTCCGGTTAAGACAATTTGATCAATCTCAGGGATCCCGGCTTCTTCCTGTTCGAGCAGAATTTTGCTGAACAAGGTCTGGCAAACTTGCGGAGAATTGTAACCTTCCCGGATAGCCTGAATAAACGAAATCGGCTCATCACCCTTCAGGATAATAACGCGGGAAAACTCGTTACCGATGTAAACAATAGCTGTAATCTGATCCGGCTGTGGATCCATCGTTGCCCTGACCAGGTTGACCAGCGATATCTCATTTGAGCTGACCTGGCAGAAATAGGGTACTCCGCCGGCCAAGAAATTTTTTATATCAATCAGTTCCTCGATCAGGGGGATATTCCCCTCCGAAACGACAACCATCAATCCTTTTGACTCGGTTTTAAAATGATCGATAATGGCGGAATCCAATGTGCCGCCCGCTAAGGGACCGATCTCCTCCCGCAGCCTTTTCTGTAGCTTTTTCGCCTTCAGGCCGAAGTCGCTCTCGAAGCTGTAGTAGGTCGCCTGGCCTTCCGGAATGTTGACGGCCAACTTGGTCTTCTTTAAGGGGAATTTGGCGAACACATTGATCAGGGTGCTGGAAAGATCTGCACCTTCATGTTCACCTTGTTCGCCTTCTTTTGAATCAGCCTCTTCAACGCCTTCACCTTCCTCAAATCCGAAGATATCAGTTTCATCAGCGTCAACGGCTGCTGGCTGTGCTGCAGTCGCCGTCCTGAGCTTGCCCAGGCGGGCTGGAAGAGATATCGTTTCCAGGCTATAAATGGCGACTTCACCTTTTTCGATGCCCAGATTGGCGATCCTTAACTCGGTTCCATCTGCCATGACGCCCAGAACCTGTTTGGCGGCTGGTTTTCCGGGAATTTTCATTGTAATTATCGCTTTTTAAATCGCCGATTTCTGTAACTGATCAGTTCGAGTATTCCAAGAGTTCCCGCATACGATTTTTGTTATTGGCGTAGTCAATCGCTTCATCCATGGAGATTTTTTTCTCGGTGACCAGGCGGCGCAGATCCTGCTCCATAGTGTTCATACCTTCTTTGGAACCTTCGCTGATCATCTGGTAGATTTCGCCCGTGTTGTTATTCTTGATTGCGGCTTTGACCGAGGAGTTGACCAGCAAGACTTCCTTGGCCAGTATCCGCTTGCCGTCCAGTGTCGGAACCAGCTTTTGAGAGATCACCACCTTAAGAACATCGGCTAAACGGTTGCGAATTCTCTCCTGTTCCCCCGAGGGACATTCCGCCACGATGCGGTCAATGGATTCTACCGCCGATCCGGTATGGAGCGTGGAGAAAACCTTGTGTCCTGAATCCGTAATCTCCAGAGCGGTCATGATCGTATCAGCGTCACGCATCTCTCCGATCATGATAATATCCGGATCCTGACGCAAAGCCTGAATTGCTCCATCTTTGAAGCTCAGGACGTCACGCCCCACTTCGCGGTGCCGAATCAAACAGCGATTCGACAGATGGACGCACTCAACTGGACTGGAGATGATCACGATATGGGCTTCCACCGTCTGGTTATTGGCGTCAATAATGCTATCCAGAGTCGTTGATTTTCCGGATCCGGTAATACCGGTTACTAAGATTAAACCATGTTTTTCGTGTTTAAGGGAGAGGGCTCGAGCGACGGTGGAATGAAATCCTAACTCTTTGAATGGCAAAATGCTGTTATTGATGCGGCGCATGTTCAAGGCCAGGTTGTCAAGGTCGAAATACATATCGCCGCGAAGACGGACGTTTTCGCCTTTATATTCGAAGGCGTAGGAAAAATCCAGGTTGCGCTGATCGAACAGCAATTCCAGTTGGCGTTTGGTAAGAATATTCAGGTTTAGAATATTAATCTGATCCAGGGAGTACGCGCCCAATTCGAAAGCGGGGCGCTTGTTGTTGTAAATTCGAAACCAGATCTGCCCCAGTGAACCCTGTCCGCCCAGATCAATGTCCGAGGCGCCTGCTTCCATCATGCGCACCAAAAAACTCTCGAAAAGCACTCTAAGTCTTTCCCTGTCGGATTCATCAATCTCCATCAGGTTATTGGACATAGCTTCCAGTCTCTCGACGCCGACAAGATGCTTTCCCACACCGGTTTCGATAATTTGAAAGATTTCTTCGATGCTTTGGGAATCCTCAGCGGTCGAGGTGCTGTCCTGAAAGGTGTCTAAGATTTCAAGCATGGTGTCTAAGTTGCATTAATTACTTTGACTCAGTCTATATATCCTCCAATGATGATGGAGGCATCTCCGTTCTGGCTTGTGACGTTGATGCTAACCGCTGCAATTACCGCTGGATCTTCCTCTTCTGTATCGGTGTCGAACAATACGAAACTGAAATAGGTCCACGCTTGTGATTGCGTATCCGGAAACGTGACGTCAACGTCTCCGATGACACTTCCAGCAGTTGACTCGACTTCAATCCTGGTGTCATGCGCCAGCGGGTATCCATTCTGGTCTGAGAGTCTGAAAGTGAAAACCTGTGATTGTCCATTTTCAACGTAAAAGCTGGTTGGATCTATATCATAAATCTGGGTGATCCCGGAAAAGAGGACCTGAGTTGTGTCCGTGAGAATGGCGCCCCCTTCACCGACTGTCTGAGCTGTTATCATGCCGAAGGGATTGGATGGGGGCGGGACGGGCGGACCGGAAAAGAGTGCCACCGTCGCGAATCCGGCTGAATCCGTCGTGGCTGAACCTTCGATGACGCCGGCATCAGTGCTGAAATACACTGACGTTCCCTGTGGCACAGGATTGGAATACATATCGGCGACGAGAGCCGTTATGCTGTCCACCCGGCCGAAGTAATTGTATCCCGGGAAATTGATCCATACCGGATAAACGCCGAAATGATCCGGATGGGGCAAGCCGGAATGAATTGCTATCGGGATTGGACTACAGGCAATCGTGTTGTCATCATCGAGATAAGCCAATAGCTGAACGGTACCGGCCACCGTACCGCTGTTAAGAGTCGTAGTGACCTGACCGAGGGGATCGGTGATGTCGGAAGTGGGGTAGAGGTATTCACCACCACCTGTTTCACCCTGGATTTCGAAATTGACCGTTTTGGGCTGTTGCGAGCTGATGGGTGAACCTCCAGCATCTTTGACGACGAAAACCGCCGTCGTTGCTTCATTAGCTCCGATTCCCTTAACGGCTACAGAGTCGTACTCCAGAGAAACCAATTCAATGGATGCGGGTTCGCCGGTTTGATAGATTATGATCTCGGGCAAGATGGTATAGTTGGAAGACGTTGCGAACTGCACTTTGATGATGGCCAATCCCGCATCGGTGCCCGCGTGAAAACTGGTTGTCACCCATCCTGAGTCATCGGTGACGTCCGTGGTCGGATAAATGTACGCACCTCCGCCTGGATCCTCAATCAGCTCGAAGAGGATCTGCGCGGCGTGGAGGGAGTCCACCGGTTTTCCATTACCATCACGGACTTCGCATATAATTTCACTGACCGTCTGGCCGCCCGCGCCCGCCACGCTGAGTGTCTCCGGTTCCATTGAGATGAGAACGATGGTTTCACCTGGCCCGGATCCGGTGTAGCCTGTATCCGTAATTGTCGAGTCCAGATAGCGCTCCAGGGCAACGTCCTTGGCCTGTGTGGCCGCACCCGCTTCAATCTGCAAAGATAGGTATTGCTCCAGGTAGCCCACCTTTGATATTTCCAGAGTTACATATTCGCTGTAGTCCTTGGGAAGCGCGATGGCCAAATCGTATTGACCGGAAGAATCTGTGGTGGTGCTTTCTGGGTGGTTATAGGACTGGATGAAGGCATTATAGACCGGTTGCAGATTCTCAGCATAGTACACCGTTCCGGTGATGTGCGCGTAGTCCTGACCAGCTTCGAGCTCGGTGCTTTTCTTTTCGCAGCCGACCAGTAACCCGAAGAGTACGAGTAAGTATGGCAGCTTTTTCATAATCCGCCTCAGGCGTATTCGCTTTATAATTGTGGTTTCGGCGCCGGGGGAGCTTCTGGAAGGCGCGTATTTTAATTCGGTGGAAAGGGTTGAATTTTCCGCCTCCGCATGGAAAACAACCCGACTTGACAATCTACTATTGATTATTGAGTACCATATTTGCCCGAAGGCCTGCGGCGCCGTGGGGGTCGGGGCGGAACGGCGCCTTCGGTGCGGCCTCCTTTCATTGTATCTACGTCCTAAACATATTTACTTGCCAACGTCCTTCGAGTCAAGACTTACTACAAAATTGTGTAATTTAAGACCGACCGCGGCCTTCGGGCAAAAATTAGAGTTGTCTCACCGGTCCCGGAAGGACCTATCCATTTCTATATCGTCTTAAGTGAACGTTTTCTTAAACCAAATTACGGCTATTCCCAGCAATCTATTACGCTCACATTAGTTAAACCGATGCTCGCTTCCTCAAGGCTCTTGATAATCGCGGTTCTCGAAAACAGGAGATCTCCCGAGCCGTTCCCGATGCAATTACCTTCACTCGGCCAGCGGCTTAGAAGGAACACCCCGCCTATGATGGTGGCGTGAATATGCACCATATCATCGGCGACGATGAAGCCTCGGAAAATGCCCTCGTTTAAGTTTTTCATCAAAGCCGTGTAGGAGGAATTGTGCACGACGAGAATACCACTCGATTCATCACCAAAGTCTACGGGATTCCACTCACCCCTGTAGGGTAATTCGACGTAGGTTACTCCGTTTAGAGGAAACGTCAGAGTGGTGGGATCGTGGGTATATTGGCTGCCATTAATTCCGCTTAGAGCGACGCTTTTCAGGATGCCGTTGGGTAATCCCGCATCAATGCCTCCCAACACTTCTTCAGGCGTGCGAGGATAAATCCCTGGCCAGTCGAAATCTTCTTCAACAATGGGATCGTAGTTGACTCTTACAGGGCCGTAATCTGTACCCGACTCGGTTGTGCCGGCCAACGAAGTTGATCCGCCACAGTAGTACGTTTCGGTCGTCTTAATTGCCAACACCCCGTTGTCGGATATCAGATTGCCATCCATATCGTGGTCCCGACCATCCACATTCATGTTTCCCAGGGTTCCTACATTGGAATTGGCGGTGATTCCTGAGGTGATATTATCAGGAAAATCGGGATGTCCCAGCGCCACTTTCAAAATGACCGTTGCATTACCTCCTGCATGACTTCCCTGCGATTCGACCCGGATAGTATCGGGACCCAGAGTCGAATCGGTGGAGGAATCAACGATATTGACGTCTGCCGTGCCATTCGAGAAACTCAGGTTGGAATAGCCGTCTCTCCAGTCAAGGTCGCGTTTCAACTGCTCCAGAGCCAGTTGTCCGGCGCTGTGCGCTACGCTTCTGGCGGCCTCTGTTTCGTATTTTTCGAAAGAAATCTTGCTGGATTTTCGCCCTATCTGCTGCATATTCATTTTCAGCAGCCCTGCGATGATGGCGAA
>CAZHMN010000005.1:43659-57199 GCA_964533705.1 uncultured bacterium | reverse complement strand
AGCATGGGAAAATCCTGGTTTAACACCCGTTTCCCCTTATACGCACAACCCGGCCATTCCGACTCAAGGTTTCTACAAAAAGCTATAAGAGTTTTGCAACAGTCTCAATAATACCATTTCTTACATTGACAATTCGGATTGTGTCAATAGAGAAAAGATATGCCACAAATCTTAGATAATATCGAAAAAAAACTACTGCCTACACTCCAAGAGTCAATCAAGATTTCCAATCGTGCTGATTTCTGTGTTGGATATTTCAATCTGAGGGGGTGGAAGCATCTGGTATCATCTATAGATCGGTTTACTGGAAAAGATGACAATTGTTGTAGGCTATTAGTAGGAATGCAAGCCCTCCCACAAGACATACTAAGACGAGCAATCGGATTATCAAAGAAAGATGAAATACTTGATAACAGTACAGCTATTCAATTACGACAGAAACTGGCTGATGATTTCAAGAAACAACTAACCCTTGGAACTCCCTCGAATGAAGATGAAATCGGTCTACAAAAGCTGGCATGTCAGATTAGGTCTGGTAAAGTCAAGGTAAAACTTTTTCTGCGTTATCCTCTGCATGCGAAATTGTATTTGCTATATCGTCAAGATCCAATATCTCCAGTTATTAGCTATCTGGGTAGCAGTAACCTAACTTATGCCGGGCTATATCGGCAAGGAGAATTGAATGTTGATGTGCCTGATCAAGATGCCTGTAAGAAGCTTGTGAATTGGTTTGAGGAGCGGTGGAATGATCGTTGGTGTATTGATATTTCAGACGAGTTAGTCAGGATCATCAATACCAGTTGGGCACGGGAAGATCTTGTTCCTCCCTACCATATTTACATAAAAATGGCATACCACCTTTCACAGGAAGCACGTGAAGGATTGGTCGAATTTAGGATACCTAAAGACTTTGGAAATCAACTTTTCGAATTCCAGAAAGCTGCTGTTCAAATAGCGGCACACCACCTAAATAGAAGAGGTGGTGTTATGATTGGGGATGTTGTAGGGTTAGGAAAAACCTTAATGGCTACAGCATTAGCTCGTATTTTCGAAGACGACCAAGATTTAGAAACATTGATAATATGTCCTAAGAATCTTGTTAAGATGTGGGAAGACTATCGGTTGAAGTATAGACTTCGTGGGAAAGTTCTTTCCATCAGTAAAGTGCAAAATGAGTTACCTGACCTAAGACGTTTTAGGGTTGTAATCATTGATGAAAGCCACAACCTAAGAAATCGAGAAGGGAAGCGTTACAGTGCCATTCAAGAATATATCCGTGAAAATGACAGTCGTGTAATCTTGCTTACAGCTACACCTTACAACAAAGATTACATTGATCTTGCCAACCAACTGCGTCTTTTCTTGTCAGAAGATAAAGATCTTGGTATTCGACCTGACAGGATGCTCAGAGATATTGATATTACAGAGTTCAATGCTACATACCAGATTCCTATAAAATCATTAGCCGCATTTGAAAAGAGTATCTATCCAGATGATTGGCGGGAGTTGATGCGGCTATTCCTAATCCGAAGAACCCGGAGTTTTATACAGGAAAATTATGCAATTGAGGATCCGGAAAGTAGAAGAAAGTATATTGAATTTGAGGACGGCAGGCGCTCTTACTTTCCAACTCGTGTCCCCAAAACAGTGAAATTCCAAATCGATGATAAAGATCCAAACGATCAGTATGCGAGATTATTTTCCCAAGAAGTCGTTGACATAGTCAATGGACTTTCCTTGCCGAGATACGGATTAGGTAATTTCATAGAACCTAATCCAGCCAATCCTCCTACCACTGAAGAAGAAAATATCTTGGAGGACCTATCCCGTGCAGGGAAACGTTTGATGGGATTCTGCCGCACAAATCTGTTTAAAAGACTGGAGAGTGGAGGTCATGCCTTTATTCAATCTGTGAAAAGGCATATCCTAAGAAATTACATTTACTTATATGCTTACGAAAACGACCTTAGTTTCCCAATAGGTGGTCAAGATACAGTGATGTTGAATTCCCGCGTTTTTGATAGGGATGCTGATGGACTTACAGGGGACATCGACTTAGATGATGGTAACGACAACGATGATAGCGGATTTGACATAGATCATCTCTCCAAAGAAGCGTTTAACCAAAGCGCTAAAAACATTTATAATACATTCAAAACAGTCTATTTTCGCAGATTTAAATGGATCAGATCTGATCTATTTACTGAAGATCTTGCGAATGGACTTAGGAATGACGCTGAAGCCTTATTAGGGGTATTAAAAAAGTACGGTGAATGGAATCCTGAATCCGATACAAAGCTTGATGAGCTGCAAAAGCTAATAGAGAAACACCATCCGAATGAAAAAATTCTCGTCTTTTCCCAATTTGCCGATACTGTCAACTATTTGACAGAACAGCTGAAAAAGAGGGGCATCAAAGCGCTTGAAGGTGTAACAGGTGATTCGCCAGATCCAACATTGGTTGCTTATCTCTTCAGTCCGGAAAGTAATGAGCAGTTAGGTAAGATAAACCCCAACGATGAACTGCGGGTTGTCATTTCTACGGATGTTCTGAGTGAAGGACAAAACCTTCAGGACTGCTCCATTGTTGTTAATTATGATTTACCTTGGGCAATTATCAGACTGATACAGCGTGCAGGACGTGTCGATCGTATTGGACAAAAGTCTGAAAACATCTACTGCTATTCTTTTCTGCCTACAGACGGGGTTGAAAAGATTATCGCATTACGCTCCAGGGTCCGGGCAAGGTTAATCCAGAATGCGGAAGTATTAGGCACGGATGAAGCATTCTTCGAAGACGATAAAAATGATCAGGCATTGATTGACCTTTATAACGAGAATTCTAAAGTTCTTGATGATGATCCGGATAGCGAAGTTGATCTTGCATCCAAAGCCTTTGAGATCTGGAAAAAAGCAATCGAAGCTGATCCAAAACTTGAATCTATCATCAAAAACCTG
Organism: uncultured bacterium; assembly: GCA_964533705.1. GTDB lineage: Bacteria > Electryoneota > B3-LCP > B3-LCP > B3-LCP > CAZHMN01. The sequence continues at coordinate 54,241 of CAZHMN010000005.1, read as the reverse complement.
CCTGATGTCATCTACGCTACCAAGCCACACGTGTCTTCAAAAGAAAATCCTGAAGGTGTATTGGTCTATCTGAAAACTCCTGATGGTAATGATGCCTTAGCCTGGTTGGATCGTGAAGGGAATAGCATCAGCGAATCGCAGTATGAAATCTTAAAAATAGCCGCATGTGAGCCAGATACTGGAGCTCTTCCACGCCATGAAACCCATCATAGCTTAGTCGAGAAAGGTGTTAAGTATATTCTCAAGGAGCAGAAATATGTCGGGGGGCAGTTAGGGCGTAGATCTGGAGCAAGATACAGAGCATATGAAAGATTAAAGAAGTATGCTGAAGACAACAAAGATACAATTTTCGATACGCCGGAACTCGCAAAAGCCATTGAACTGATATATAAATATCCCCTAAGATCAACCGCAAGAGATACTCTGAATAGGCAATTCAGAAGTGGAATATCCAATGAAACTTTGGCCGAGATAGTTACAGCACTGTATCAGGAAAATAGATTGTGTGTTATTCCTGAAGATGTGGAACCTGAAGAACCAAGAATTATCTGTTCAATGGGATTAGTTGATAATACAGGAGAGTAATTTCAATGTCGATCAACAAAGCAAGAGTCCAAGAACTACTACAGAGATTCGAATTTAAGCGGCTCTTCATTGAAGAAATCGGATGGGATAACCATGACGCCGTACATGCTGTTGAGGTAGACGGGACCACATATATCCTTGAAGCTGTGGCTGAAAAAAGAGGGGTTCAGATATTTGCCTGTAAGCCGAATAGTGCGGGAGAAATGCCCGATTACAATACCCGCATGAAGATTGATACGAAACTACGCAAGATAGCCCACGAGCATCTAATCATTTACTATAATGCTGAAAAAACTCAGCAGAGGTGGCAATGGGTACATCGTGAGCCTGGAAAAGCGGCGGCAAATAGAGAATGGACTTATAGTTTAGACCAAACAGGTGAAGCTTTAATCCAAAAGCTGAATGCGATTTCATTCAGTCTCAGTGACGAAGAAAACCTGAATTTGCTTTTAGTCGTTGAGCGTCTTAAAGAATTTGATAAGGATAGAGTTTCTAAAAAATTCTATGATGTTTTCAAAAAAGAACTGGCAGGATTTATTAAGTTCATTGAGGGCTTACCCGATGGCGAAATTGAAAGCTGGTATGCTTCGGTCATTATTAACCGCCTGATGTTCATTTATTTCATCCAGAAGAAAGGCTTCTTGGATGGTGATCCCAACTATCTGGTAAACAAGCTAAGGTCAATTAGTGGGAGAGATAACTTTTATAGAGAATTCCTTTGTCCATTATTCTTCGAAGGATTTGCTAAAAAGAAAGAGGATCGTTCGCCTGATATGAATAAACTGTTAGGGAAAATACCTTACCTGAATGGCGGCCTGTTCCTCAAGCATCAAATCGAAGAACATCATGGGGATACCATACAGATCCCTGATAAAGCTTTCGAGAGAATCTTTAGGTTCTTCGATCAGTATCAATGGCACCTGGATGAACGTCCCATGCGTGCGGATAATGAGATCAATCCGGATGTCTTGGGGTACATCTTTGAGAAGTACATTAACCAAAAACAGATGGGAGCCTATTACACCAAAGAAGATATTACCGATTATATCACCAAGAACACTGTGATCCCTTACCTGTTCGATTCCGCTGAAAAGAAATGCAAAATAGCCTTTGAAGGGGAGGAGTCCGTCTGGAAATTGCTTCAGAACGATCCGGATCGGTACATCTACGAAGCAGTGCGACGCGGCGTGACTGACGAAAAAGGCAACGTTATTCCTGAATCGGTTTTACCGGATTTTGTGCAGCTGGGGATGAGGGACCCTAAAGCGCGTATGTTTGATAAGCGATATAACCTAAGCGAGGCCGAACTTTACGACGATAATGGGGATAAGCTCACTTTACCAACGGAGACTTGGCGGGAATATGTTGACCGACGTAAACGCTGCCTGGAACTGCGAGAGAAATTGGAACGCGGTCAGATTCGATCCATCAACGATCTGATTACTTACAATCTGAATATCCGTCAGTTTACCCAGGACGTGATTGAACAGTGCGAAGGTCCGGAATTGCTGCGAGCCTTCTGGCATTCGATCAACGGAAGGATTCCGGAAAAATCCAACGAGACCTTCGAACAGGGAATTACAATCTTGGATCCCGCTTGCGGTTCTGGAGCGTTTCTCTTCGCGGCGCTGAATATCTTAGAGCCGCTTTATGAAGCCTGCCTGAAAAGGATGGAAGCATTTCTCGAAGAACTTGATCAGCATGAACCCGATCACCATTCTGAAAAGTACCGGGATTTCCGGAAGATCTTGGACCGAACCAAGGAACACCCCAACCGCCGCTACTTCATTCTGAAATCCATCATTGTCAACAACCTCTACGGGGTGGACATCATGGATGAAGCGGTGGAAATCTGCAAGCTTCGCTTCTTCTTGAAATTAGTAGCACAAATTGAAGATCCCGATCAGATAGAACCGTTACCGGATATTGACTTCAATGTTAGAGCCGGGAATACTCTGGTAGGTTTTGCCACCTATGAAGAGGTCGAGAAAGCCGTAACCAAGAAATTGGACTATGAACAGACAATGCCCAAGATTGAGGCGAAGGCAGAAGAAGTTGCACAACTTTATCGGCTCTTCCAGCGACAGCAGATGGCTTTAGGTGGGGAAGTATCAGCAGATGCTAAGGAAATCCTCAGAGACAGATTATCTGATCTGGAACAAGAATTAAACGCTTATCTGGCAGGTGAATATGGCATTGATGCGAGTAAACCGTTGGAATATCAAAGATGGTTGACTACTCATAAACCGTTTCACTGGTTCGTTGTTTTCTATGGTATTATGAGTAACGGCGGATTTGATGTGATTATTGGGAATCCGCCGTATGTAGGATACAGCGGAATTAGAAACACCTACTCTTTGATAAACTTTAAGACATTGGCATGTGGCAACTTATATGCTTTCATGGTGGAACGTGGATTAGTTTTGCTTAACCGGAATGGTCGATTTGGAATGATAGTCCCAATTGCTTCAGTTTCAACAAACTCGATGAGTAGACTGCAATCGATTTATGCAAATCGAATCCAATGGCATAGCCACTATGCAACTCGTCCGGGCAAATTATTCGTTGGTGTAGATATGAATCTGACGATTAGTATAGTAGCAAATGGTAAGAGAACTGTTGAAGTAATCGATCAGCAAAGCAATATTTTAAGTACAACCTATCATAGGTGGTTTAGCGGAGTAAACTCCGATAGAGATTACCTTTTCAGAAAAATACAATATGTTACCCTGAAGGATCACAGCGACATCCATATAATGAATTATCCGAAATATGGAAGCCAAATAGAAGTTAAAATTCTTCAGAAAATGCTAAGCCATAATTTCAACCTTGAACATTTCTGCACACCTGAGAAAGAGCCAATATATTACCATTCTGGAGGAAGATACTGGCGTAAAGCGCTGAATATAAAATTATCATCACACTATAAACCAATCTTTATCAACAAAAAGGCATATGCAGTATGCTTTTGCTTATTAAACAGTCAATTGTACTACTGGTATTGGATCACACATTCAAATTGTATGGACGTGGTTGATAGAGAGGTTTCTAAATTACCTGTTTTTGATCTTTATTCTGCACAAGGTATCAACTGGACGGACCTTATGGATGCACTTTTATTAAACTATCTGGCAGATAGAACAACACGGCAGCGAAGAGGAGATTTAATCAATACCGATGAAATAAATATAGATGCATCACGTTCGAAAAATATATTAGATGAAATAGATAGCGGATTAGCACATTACTACGGTTTCACCGATGAGGAACTCGATTTCATCATCAATTACGACATCAAATATCGGATGGGGTTAAATACAACCTAAAAGGAGATCAAATGGACACAAACAAAAAGCCTTGGCCTTTAAGTACCGTTTGTGGAATTAAAGAAAGGATAAACACTAATCCTGATTTCCAAAGACCTGCAGTATGGAGTCAGCCGCAGAAACAGTTGCTCATTGACACAATTATTCGTGGATACGATATCCCGAAGTTATATTGGCGAAAGACCGGTTCCAGACCGGACACTTATGATGTTGTTGATGGACAGCAGCGTTTGCGAGCAATTTGGGAGTTTCAGGCGGGTGCGTACGCGTTACCAAGAGATGCTGATCCAATTGATGGGTTCCATTTGGCTTCGCTGAGATACACTGATTTGCCTGATGAACTTCGCATACAATTCGATACCTATCCACTGGATGTGGTTGTATTATCAGATACAGATGAAGAAGAAGTTAGAGAGATGTTCCTACGCTTGCAAAATGGCACTACCCTAAAGGCACAGGAAAAAAGAAATGCTATGTCAGGGAAAATGCGTGATTTCATTAAGATCTTGGCAAAACACCCATTTTTTGAAAATTGCAGATTCTCCAACTCGAGATACACCTTTGACCATATTGCAGCACAGATGACTTTAATCGAAATTGAAGGTGGACCGTGTCATGTAAAAAATTCTAACTTAAACAAAATGTATGAAGAACAGAAAGAATTTGATGAAAACAGTGCCAAAGCAAGAAAGATAAGAAGAGTTCTCGATTATCTCTTAAAGGCTTTCCCTGAGAAAACACCAGAACTCGAGAGATACAATGTGATTTCTTTATATGCGATGGTGTCGCACCTATTAGAGCAGTACGTAATCCAAGATCGTCACGACGACATTAGAAATTGGTTTATTCAATTCGAAACCTACAAAGATGAACAGAGAAAGTTACCAGAAGATATTCGTGATCCACTAATGACGAGTTATCATGATAAAATAAGTCACAGCACAGATAGCTACGAATCAATACTTTGGCGTCATAATTTCTTACTTGAGAAATTCTTTATAGCCTTTCCAAATATTGAATTGAAAGATCCACAGCGTCTATTCACCTACGAGCAACGGCGGGCAATATTCCGACGAGATAATGGGGTGTGTCAAGTAAAAATAAAATGTGATGGTGTGAAATGCGAATGGGATAATTGGCAAGCAGACCACATTATCCCATGGTCAAAAGGTGGAAAAACAGTTGTTGAGAATGGTCAGGTTTCCTGCGTCCCTTGTAATTTGGCTAAAAGCGGAAGCCAGGTTGTGTGAGGCTACTTTGAAATGAATTCGACAAGTCGATATGAAATAAGGCAACTGTTTTTATTTGATCGAAAACAGAATACGGTTAGAGCTATTGGTAATCAGGAGATTTGTTCACAAAGGAAATTAGCCCTTTTCTGCTCTTCCACCTGTCCTGGTAGTGTCATCCTGAAAACAGTTGATTATATCAAGTCGCTGGAGGGATCAAACACCGCGGTCATCAGCGGTTTTCATTCACCAGTGGAGCAGGAGTGCCTTCGAGTTTTACAACGGATAAACCAACCTGCCATCCTATGCCCTGCCCGCAGTTTAGAAGATATGCGTCTAAAACCTGAATGGAAGAAGATGCTTGAAGCGGGGAATCTGCTTATCTTATCTCCATTTGACGCAAAATACAGGCGCATGACAAAAGAGTTATCTTGGAAGCGCAATCAGTTCGTTGTGTCACTTGCTGATGAAGTGTTGGTTCCTTTCGCGGTTCCTGGTGGAAGGACAGAGAGAATAATCTCCTTTATCAACATGCATAACAAACCGATTCTATCACTTGGCAGTTCTTGACACACTGGCATCCGAAAAGAGGATGAACCTTAGATTGTAAAAATACCATTGTCTAAGTGGGGATTATGATGAGTTCATACGATTATGAAAAAACGACGATTCCCTGCCTAACTAATGGATTTCCTTGAAAATGACTGGTTGAAAACTCCCCAAATATCCGTTATATTTTAGTGATCAGACAATAGCTTACTTACCTCAGGACCATCATGGGTCACATATCCCTCCGCAAATGGCCCGGGACACCGAATTGGAAGCGAGTTGCCATTCTCATTGATGGGGGCGCCGGTGTTCCAGAGGTTGCAAAGGCGACATTGGATGCTGCGACTCGCGGTTTCAATAAAGCCACAGAAGACCCCACCATCGCCCATGCGATTTATCTACTGATTAAGCTTGCCCAAGCCGCCGAGCAACCACAAACTTCCGATTTCCAACAGTCCCTTAGAGATATCGGCATAGATGTAAAAGATCCTTCCTCAGTTTTAGGATTCACCAGCGCGTTCTTAGCAGCCGTTGACAAATACAATCGAAGTCTAACCCACCGTTCGGACATTGGTGAAATTGGTCAAATGGCAGCGACGGCGAGTTTGACGGCAGTATTATCCGACAAAGCAGGAGGGCTGTTTGGTGAATCCCCGGAGGCGGTTCACAGTGCTATTCGCTATTTAGTAACCCAAAAGGGTTTCTCAAATCTGATGAGCGAATTTACCGGAGATTTCCTCCGACGTTACTTAACTTATTTCCTTAGTATGGAGTTATCGAACCACGTGGGGAGTGAACGGCGATTCGTTAATATCCAAGAACACCTTGACTTTAAAAAAGCACTGGATCAGCACTGCAGGCAGATAGCGTGTATTGTGGAAGAGTATGCTGGGGCTTGGCTGTTGAAGAAAAGACGGGAAGGTGAAGAAATAACCCCCGAAGCCGCAAAAGGTTTCTGGGGTTATGCTATTAGAAAAGTGCAACGCTATATGAATAAAGGAATTGGTATTGATGGAGTATAGCGCTGCCATTCTCTGCGGAGGCGTCGAACCGAGAGGCAAACTTCCCGACGTTAGAACCGAACTAAAGATTTCAACCTTCGGTAGGAGTCAGAATGTAACCATTAAAATATCTGATATCAGCGAACGCCTTTCCACGAAGATTCCAGACCGTTGGGTTGATCTGCTTGAAATAGCGGTTTATGTTTATGGCGCAGATCAGCTGGTAACCAGGGGTGGTAGCGGAGTTCCGAACCTCGGCGGTAAATGGTCGAGACAGTTCCATTTTTGTATACCTGTACGAGATATAAAGTTCTGGTCTACACCTAACGTCCAAGATGTACTGAAAGATACTCTAGACTTTTTGTCCGATGATAGTTATTCTTTTCATTTCTTCAAAGGTAATAATTTACCGCCACTAGAGGAATATCTTGAATTAGCTCAGCCGGGTAGAACCTATCATGAAGCTGATTCGGTCATGCTGTTTTCCGGTGGGCTTGATTCACTTGCTGGTGCAGTTCAGGAGATGATCGCCGACTCCAAACGAGTGGTTGTAGTCAACCATCGATCTACCGGAAAACTAGCAGGTCCAACTCAAGATTTGGTCACACTCCTCGGTAGTAAAGCAGAACAGAAAGAACCGATATTTGTTCCTGTTTGGGCGAATAAAAAAAATCCGTCGCGCGATTTCAATCAACGGACCCGTTCTTTCATTTATGCTGCTTTAGCAGCCACAGTGAGCTCTTTATTCGGATTATTTTCAATTAGATTTTACGAAAACGGTGTTACCAGTATTAACCTCCCCATAACAGAACAGGTTATTGGAAGCCGCGCTTCTCGTTCTACACACCCTCGAGTCATCGCAGGATATACACAACTATTCAGCTTAATAGCAGAAAAAGACTTCAAAGTCGAAACTCCCTTCATCTGGAAAACAAAAGCAGACATAGTAAGTCTCATTGGCGAATATAATTGCCAAGATTTGATTCCACATACCCGCAGTTGCAATCATCCCATTAAGGCAACTAAAGGGAAATATCATTGTGGGGTCTGCTCACAGTGTATCGACCGGCGATTTGCCACATTAGCCTCCGGGTTGGCGGAATTTGATCCTGCTGATAAGTACAAAGTCGATCTGTTTACCGGCTCCATTCCCGAGGGGAAGGATCGCACGATGGCCGAGTCAATGGTGCGTTTGGCTCAGACAATCAAGGAATTAACCGATGAACAATTATTGACCAAATATCCCGAACTAAATCATATTTATCAATATTTAGATATAGAAAGTTACAGAGCTACTGAAAATATTGTGAATTTATTACTACGTCATGCTGAGCAAGTTTGTAGAGTGATGGATGAGGGATTGCGGAAATATGCAACTCAACTGAATGAAGGTAAATTACCAATTGACTGCCTGATTGCTTTAGCAATACCGGATGAATATAAGCATAAACAAGGAAAAGCCGAAAAACCAACGATGCCCACTTTTAAAAAAGAAAATGGAGCTTGGCTACTCATATTTGAAGATGTAGAAAAACCAGTAAAACACTCTAAAGGGATGTATTATATTCGTGATCTCTTATCAACTCCCAATAAGACTATTACACATGAGGAAATATGGAGTCGATATGGCCTGGAATCCTCTCCTGTTTCTGTATCACAAAAATATTCTACCATAAGCAAAGAACATCGTGAAGAAGAGGGTTTATATGTTGATTCTATAAAGAAAGAAGAAGAACGAGATTGGAAAACTCTAAAAAAAGGATTTCAAGATGAATTTAAGAGGATCAATGCAGAACTTCAAGAGGCAAAGGAATGTGGTGATCAAGTTAGCATAGAAAAACATACCAAGGAAAAATCAGATTTAACAAGAAAATGGAATAAATTCTTTGATATAAGGGGAAATCCGCGAGAGCTGGTTGAAAAAACGCCTGCGAGGCGAAGGCGAAAAAGTATCAATACTGCAATTAGTCGGGCTTGCAGTGAAATCAAAAAAGTGCATCCCAAGCTCGCAGCTCACCTGAGAGACTCATTAAAATTAACTCCTCACCTCCGCTATACCCCATATAACCCCATTAAATGGATCACGTAGTAACTGTTTCACCTCTCTCCTAACACAAATTTTGTGTCAAAATCCACAAAAGAAGTTCCGCTTTAATAGATAGAAGGGCATTGGTCCGACGATCCAGCCCTTAACCTTGATTCTACGGGTGCATCAATCCCTAGAAAACCCTTTCATCGGATTATCTTTTCGGGAGTTTTTTCTTTAATATAAGATAATTATGCACTCAATTGAACACATCAAACAAAACCTCCCTATCCCCGACATCCTGCCGGAGTCACGTGATAAGCAAACCATCAAATGTCCGCTGCCGGGTCACAGGGATAGGACGCCGTCCTTCCATCATTACCCTGAAACGAACAGTTTCTACTGTTTCGGCTGCGGTCGGGGCGGATCGGTCATTGATCTGTTGATTTACCTGAATGGTTGGACTCTGGCCGAAGCGATCCAACATGGCAAGGAAAAGCTAGGCATTTCAGACCGGGAAATGTCAGCAGAAGAAATCACCCATCAGGAACGGCTCCGTTTGCGGGAAGAAATCCTCGCTCGGGTGACGCAGCTCTGCTATCGGAAACTCTGGAAGGCGAAGGAGATCCGATTAACTTCGCAGGCGAAACAATATTTAACCGGCAGAGGGTGGTCTGAAGAGCTTTTAAAAGCGCAGAATATCGGCTTCATTGACGTAGCCGCCATCAGGAAATCCGGCAAGATCAGCGACGGCGATCTGGAATTGGCCGGGCTACTCGTTCGGGGCAAAGATGATCAACTGTTTCCGCTGGCTTCCAGCCCTCGCATCTGGTTTCCCATTTTTCACAGACAAAGAGTCGTCTACGGCGTCTGCGGCAAGTTTCTGGATAACGATAAAGAGCCGGATAAGAAGTATAAGAACCTGGCCTCGGGGCCGCTGGGAATTGGCTCCAGGCAGTTTCTTTATAACATTAATGCCGCCTATAAAAAAGAGGAAGTTTTCATCTGCGAGGGGATTCCGGATACGCTGACGGCCCTCACCCTGGGACTAAATGCAGTGGGCACGCTGGGAGCGGGGAATATCCCCGATGCAGGCCTTTTCAAGCATTTTAACCGCATTTTCATCATTCCGGACAATGACGAAAACGAGAATGGATACTGGGCGGCCATAGAAGCTGCCATGAAGATCTACAAAAAGCTGTGTACCGGCGATGTATTTATCCTTCAACTTCCGAAGCAAGCCTGGCAAAAAAACAAACAGGAGCAGTTCCACCAGGCCCAAGGGGAAGCGCGCCTTGATTTCAGGAGGCCATCGCCAAAGGCTGAAGATTTCGGAGGCTTACAATCGGTAAAGGATCTAAACGACTGGTTTAAGTTGGGGTATACGAGAGATGACTTCAGTGCTTTAATCCGCAAGGCCGAGCCGATCCTGGATCATTATATCGGACGGCTGGCAGGGTATAACGCCAGTGCTCAGTATGTGGAAAAGCAACTCGATGAATATGTTTATCCCTTGATCTCCACGCGTGGGCCCATCGTCCAGAAGCAATATATCGACCAACTGGCCAAACCGAAGAATAAGGGTGGTCTGGGGATCGGAAAGACGATCAGTAGAGAGAAGCTAAACGAAATAGCAAAGTCTGAAAAAAGAACTGCGAATTCGGAATCAACCGCTTGCCAGCGAGTAGATCATTCAAGACGGGAGAGGAGAGGAATGAACGAATATGAATTGAGCCAGAGAGTCAGCGAAGTTATACTCGAAGACCTGAAACAGTCCTCTACCCTGTACACCGATGAAATAAGCGGGAAATCGTACGTGTTCAAGGATAAGATGCTGATTGAGATCTCCAGGGACAGCCGCCTTTT
>CAZHMN010000005.1:10897-43559 GCA_964533705.1 uncultured bacterium | reverse complement strand
CTGCTCGATATGGCCATCCGCATGGTTTTCTTCAAGTCGGTGATGCCTACCCGCATCATTCCAGCCCTGATCGGGCAAAAGGGCAGCAAGAAATCGTCCACCTGGCGTAAGATGATGAAGCTCTTCTTCGGGCCGAAAGCAGACATATTTCAACTGCCGAAAAATGAAGAGGATTTCATCACCTTAATGGTGAATCACAGCGTTGTGGTTCTCGATCAGGTCGATCAACGCAAGGAATGGCTAAACGATTGTCTGGCCATCTTGGCGACCGGTGGCATTCACACCAGACGGGAGCTTTATACGACACTCGGATTGAAGGAGGCTCCGTTAAATGCCTTCGTATTTTTGGCCTCGCGGGAGCCTCATTTCAAGCGTGATGACGTGGCGGAACGGTTACTTCTCCTGAAGGTGGACCGCCTTGAAGATGAGAAGCTTCACCCCGAACACGAGGTGAACCGGGAAGTCAACGAGAACCGGGCCAAACTCTGGCGAGCCCTGCTGGAACGCCTGCAGGAGATGATCCGGGCCCTGAAACTGGCCGATACCTTCGACCCCGGGGAATTCGATCATCCCTTTAGAATGGCTGACTTCGGCTCCTTTATCCTGAAGTGGGGAAAACTGAAAAATCGAGAGACGGAAGTCAGAGAGATCCTCGCCAGGCTATCCAGAGAACAACTCAAATTCACCACAGAGGACGATATTCTGTACAGTTTATTCCTGGAATGGATAGAAAGGGATGGAAAAGAGGGCAAAGTCTTCAAAGGGCCGGAAATGCATCTTGATTTCATGCAAATAGCAGAAGAACAGAAGATGAACTTCCCCTTCCCGAACAGCAGGTCCTTCGGACGGCATTTCGCCAGGTTAATTCCCTTCCTGAAGCATGAATTTGCAGTTGATGTGAGTGAAAAAGGCCACGTGAAGGAGTATCTGTTCCATAAGAAGGGGACCATATCGTGAGAAACTCCAAAACTCGGGGGAAAACTCATTCTCCTAATCTACGGTTATGGCGAAGAAAACGGGGAGGCTTGAGTTATTTGAGTTTTATTTGACCTACTTCTCTTGTACTTTTAGCCTTTTCCCTCTTTCTAATACTTTTATTTTACTCTTCCTCTAATTATTAGAAAATAACTCAATAAACTCAATTAGGGGTAAATAATATGAAATATACGCAGAGAAAAGCCTTGAGTTTTGCCTTGAGTTTTAAAAATGGAAACTCAAAACTCAACAACCTTAAACGCATGAAAGCGAGATGATGATAACACAGAAACACCTGCAGGATCCTCTAAAGCAAAGCAGTTTCATAGACGGATTCATGGGAAGTGGTTTTGTGCTTGAACAGCTGAAATACTTCACTGCACCCTGTTATAGGGTATAAAATCGCTCCAACAAACTGTTAAAGGCTTTCTGAAGCAATTGTGAACAATAATTCTGAGGAACTGATGGATTACTTCATTATCAGAGGAAGAGGGAGAGGAAAAGGTTGTGCCTTTGAGGAGCGCAACGATATTAGAGCATTACTCAAAGACAGAAAACTGGTGACGCCAGTCTGCGCTCATTGCGGAGAGCAACATGTTTTCGATTTTGCAGAATTCGACCCGGTCGAAATCAAGGAAGCGATCAGAATCATTGATTACAATCGGGATAAGCTTTTAGGTATCATTGATCGACTTGCAAAATCAGCGAACCTGGATAGCTCAAAAGCGGCAGAACTCAAAAACATTCAGAACAAAATTTGGCATGAGATGAACGAAGCCGTGAAGGTTATCTGTGTCCAGAATGACCTGTACCAAGAATACAAGTCCAAGAAATAAAAAATGGAAGAGCTGCTGAAGGACATACTAACCGAGCTTCAACAGATTCGTAGGCAAACCGAACCTGTTAAAGAGGTTTTCTCTGTTCATGAAGCAGCCCAATATCTCTCCATCAGCGAATATACTCTTAGAGAATGGGTGAGGATGCGAAAAATTCCTCACCATAAAATCAACAAACAGATACGATTCAAGAAATCCAAACTGGATAGGTGGCTGGACCGCAATGAAGTTTCGACAAGTGTATAATATCTTATCAGGATGGAAGATTTTTCTTGACTTTCTCGATTTGGGATGTTATATTTTAGTTGTCAAAACCATAGGAGCGGCCAGAGTTCGCTCTGGCTTTACTTTTCCTGAATCACGAGCCGGTCTCGGTGTTCTGCAAAGACACCGGCGCCTCCTATGGGCGTTGACAAGACCGGCCTTAGTACTCTCAATAGCGGAGGTCAACAATGGCGACACTCTTCAAACGGAAACGAAAAAGCGGGTACGTTTATTACGTAACCGGCTATGTAAACGGAAAGCATTTTATGAGATCAACGAAAACAGCTGACAAAAAAGTCGCTATGGAGATGCTACGTAAGATCGAAGAAAACATCATTCGTATTGAAGATGGTTTGGAACCGGTTGATAAATTAAAACCGATTCTTCTGTCGGAATTCATCAACATTTATCTGGAAGACCGGCGCAGACTGGGGAAAGCAAAGCGGACCGTTTCAACCGATGAGTATTCACTTAGAAGGCTGCTAAATTTCACAGGTGATTGCGCTTTAACTTCGATAACAGAGAAAGTTGCGCATCAATACCGCAAATTCAAGGATGAAACAATCAAACCCGCCTCAGCGAGTATTGAACTGCGAGCACTCAGAACAGCCTTTAATTGGGCGGGGGAAAAACCTGGGGAGAAGTATTTGCGAGTGAATCCGTTTGCGAAAAAGGGTATGATTCCAAAAGTGAAAGCAAAAAATATCCCGCTTTGCTTATCACCAGGTGAAAAAGCGCGGTTCCTATCAATAATTAAAAATGAAAAGCACCTACAGCTTTTCAAATTCTACCTTCTAACAGGATGCCGTCGGAGTGAAGCGCTCAATCTACAATGGTCGGATATAGATCTTGAACAAAAACAGCTTACCTTTAAAAAAACAAAGACAAAAAAAGAGCGAACACTACCGATCTCTCTTGAATTAATGCAGGTCATTATGTCCCTTGATAGATCACAACCGAAGCCGTTTGATTACACTTCACACTGGGTTATTCATCTTTTCAAGCGTTACCGCGATAAAGCGGGGATTCGAAAAAGTCTGCACTTACACTGTTTACGGCACACGGCGGCGAGTGATTTAGTCAGAAAGGGGATTCACTTAACGAAGATAGCCAAAATGTTGGGGTATAGCAGTACCGCGACGACTGAAATTTACACTCACGTAGTACCGAACGATCTGCTTGAGGCTGCAGAAGCTTTGACATGTGTCGGATGATTTTTTGCAATCATTTTGCAATTAAATATGCCCAAAATCCCCACAAAACGCCACACAAACCCATTCGAAATATCCCGGATTCGTGCGTGATCACCTGTACGCCCGCTGGGGATCGAACCCAGAACCCTCGGCTTAGAAGGCCGATGCTCTATCCATTGAGCTACGGGCGCTATCTATAGCGTAGATTCCGCCTAAATTACATTATTCAGCTTTAAATACCGGTACGCCACCCCAATGAAACGACAAAATCAGGCGACGTTTCCGTCAAACCAACGGCTACACTGCCCATTAGGTGGATATCCGCACTGACCTGGTAATTTCCTGCTAAAGTTACCTGCATCGGCGGGTCAACGCGCTCCATCGTCCTGGAATTGCCCGATATTGACGCCAAAACACCCCACTCCCCGCCTGCAAGTGTGCGACCTATAGCAAGACTATAAAGAACCGGATCTTCGAAATTCAGATCAGGTAAATCACCCAGCATCCAGTAGTTCACATCAACGAATAAAAATGTGCCTCCAAGAGATTTCGACAGGGATCCTCCAAAACCGTAATCCCACTCCCCGGTTCCAAACCCCTGGTTCGCGGAAGCCATGGGGACTTTGATGCCGAGGGTGAAATCCAGTCCGGGAATTACGCCGCTTTCCCGTAACAGATTGAACGTCCCCGATATGAGGGGATCACCCAATCCAATTTTTTCATAATTCGTGGAATCGACCAGCGTGATCTTATTCCTGCGTGTGGCCTTACCCACCTGCGAGTGCTGCGTTCCACCCGAAGGAATCATACCCGCACCACTCGTTGATATCCACGGTGAATTTTGAACGATAAGCGGGATACTCGCCGAAACGCTGAATTGACCGGCATTAATGATCAATCCGTTGTAAAAATATAAACTATTGGTGCGCTGGGCGAAAATGTATTTGCCCGTGGAAAATTGCAGAAATCCGGTATAGTTGACGGTCTGTGCATATAGCGAGGCGGCGATGGCAAGATTGGCAAGAACAATCGTCACCGCCGCCGCATAGGTTCGCCGTAGAGTTTTCTGCTGTTTGTGGTTCAACTTCTTCAACTGAAAACTTTACTCTCCGCCACCGCCCTGCTGCCGTAGCTGTTCATTCATCTGCTCTAAGAGGTGCAACGTCTGCTCGACCTGATCAGTGATGTCTTGAAAGTGGTCGTGAAATTGCTTAAAATCCTTCTGCATCAGATGATCGGTCTTCAGGGTTTCATCCTGGATCAGCTCTTCGTAGTGGGCCATAGCCCCCTTCATCTCATCAATCATGCCACTCATGGATTGGTTCATATGCTGCATCTTGTCATATTGCATCCTGTTGCGAGTCTGCTTCATTTCCATTTCCTGATTCATCGTCTGCATGAGTTGATGAAGCCTCGCTTGCATGTGATCCATGCGCGCCATCATTTCACCCATACGCAACATCTGCTGTTGTTGCTGCATTTGCTGTTGCTGCTGCATCTGCTGCTGTTGTTGCATTCGTTGATGCGGATCGGTGGTTTGTTGAGCGTAAACGCCGGGAACGAACATCCCCAGAAGCGTTATGCTTAACAGTGGCACTAATAATAATTCATACCTTTTCATTATCTACCTCCCTGTGGAACTTCCCTCCATAAATTTGTAACTTTTACCTCTATCTCATTTGAACTTCAGCAGCACCATGATCGTGAAGATCAAAGCACTTCATTGTTCATCCGTTAAACCATCAGGGAAGCCCGGGCGGTTCCCGAGAGAAGGAGGATTATTCTATTGATCTACCGAAAGGCGTCAACGCAAGCGCGGCTAATTTCATGTGTTGCACGGCGAACGGAATGCCGATGACGGTCATGGCGGTCAAACCGGCGAATATCACGTGAGTCAGGGCGATCCAGATACCGCCGATCAATATCCACAGGACATTCATCATGGTAGGCAAAACGCTCGTATTGGACGGCTTGTTGATTATCTTCGCGCCGAATGGGCAAATGCCCAAGACCGACAGTTTAAAGCATTGCACGCCGAAAGGGATGCCCACGATGGTGAGGCAAAGGAGCAGCCCTCCAATCAGGTATCCCAGGAAGATCAGAATCCCTCCACCCAGGATAATCCATAGAAGGTTACCGATTAGAGACATAGAATGAACCGCGAAATATGAGCACTGCCCTGTCGGGGCGGCCGGATTTGAACCGACGACTTTCTGCTCCCAAAGCAGACGCGCTACCGAGCTGCGCTACGCCCCGAAAAAATACACTAAAAAAAGCGAACTTCAATATACAACCTTCCAACGCCTTTGTCAAGAGGCTGCAGGCTTTAACGCGCTTCTGCGCTGGTTAGTCCCCTATTTCCGAACCCGCCAGTACAAAAACGCCCCCAGTATCAGAAACACGATATTCCCCATCCAGGCGGCTGCCCCCGGTTCCACCATGCTGTTGTATCCCATGATTCTACCGACCTGCTGAAAGCCGAAGTAGATGAAGCTGATCAGCAGGCCGATGCCGAACGACAGCGAAACGCCGCTGCGGCGGTAACGAGCGGCGATGGGCACGCCCAGCAAAACCACGATGGCGCAGGTCCAGGGCATGGATACTTTGAAGGCCAATTCAACGTCCCACTTATGAGGATCGCCTCCCATGCTGCGCAACCTCTTCACGAAATCTTTCAACTGCCAGTAACCCATCTCCTCGGGATCGGTGCGCACTTTCATGAGATCAGAAGGACCGAAACCAAGATCGTAAAAAATCCTCTGCCTGAATTGGACAAAAATGGTACTATCCTTCCTGAAAAACCAGGACTTACCCCTCTCGAGCCTCCATGAGGAATCTACCCAGGTCGCCTTGCGAGCCATGATGCGGCTGCGCATGAATTCACCCTCGAAGTGCTGCCAGTCCAGATCATAGATCACCTCGCCATCCGGGTCGTAGTGCTTGATGTGCACCAGATGGCCGGGCAGATTTCGCAGGTAGATGTCTCCCCGCCGGCTGGCCTGATCTCGGGTCACGCCTTTGACGTAATAGCGATAGAGATCTTTGTTTTTTTTCGTGGCGTAGGGCACGACGGTTTCGCCGAACGTAAAATTCCACGCCGACAGCAGGATACCCAAAACCAGCAGGTGCAGCAATATACGGTGCAACCCGATCCCGGAGGCTTTCATAGCCGTCAGTTCGTGCGTGCGACTGAGCCCTCCGACCGTAAACAAAGAGGAAAGGAGCACAGCGACTGGCAATAGCAGGTACAGAATATAAGGGAGAAAATACCCGTAATAGCGGAAGATTACTACGAAAGGGACATTCTTGTCAATGAACTTATCGAGGTGTTCGACCAGATCCACCACAATGAAAATAATCACCGCAGCCAGCAGCGAAAACAACAGTTGACGGACGAAAATACCCAGAACGTATCGGTCAGTTATTCTCAGCGGCAGAATCATCGTTTTCTGAAAATTCGATTCGATCAGACGATTACACAGGGAACTTATGCCCGAGTCAGGGGAACAGTTCCCCGTAATCCTCGCATAATATAGGTTTCATCGCGGCTTTAGTCAAGGAAAAGCTCCGCGGGTTATGTTGGTTGGAGGGCCAATTTCAGGGGAAAAAATTACTTTGAAAAGATATTTTGCTTGCCTTTTCCACCGGAACTTATTATCTTTCAATAAATAAACTGATCACGAGATCAAAACCAATATCCACCATGAGAAAAACCATTATTCTGATACTGACGTGCCTTCCTCTGTGCCTCCCTGCCGTTGAGCTTGAAAGCGTCAGGCCGGTAACCCCAAAAACGGCTTATTGTATGGCTCCGCGCTGGAGTCCCGACGGCAAACTCTACTGCAGCACTCCGAAGTACACAGAAATCCTGCAAATCAACCTGGAAAACGGCGCCTTAAAACCGATGGCGTCCGGAATGGGCTGCGGCTTCAAATTCGCCTTCGCTCCCGACGGCAGTATCTTCTTCAAAAAGGTCACCGACGAGGGGCGGGAACTCTGGCGTATGAGTCCTTCAGGAGAGAAGCATATCCTGGCTTTCTCACCCGCGATGGGATTGCCCTCGTGGTACAACGGCGCCATCCGGGTGCGGTTTCCCGAAGGTGTCCGCTCCTGGAATAAGAACGGCGAAGAGGTCGCGGATTCCGCCGTCGGCTGGGTCTACCAGGATGGAGACGCCATCTATCGCATTCGTGAAGGCCTGTCTCCGCAGCAAATCTCGATGCCGGACCTGGAAAGCTGTCTGCCCCTGCTCTCGCCAGACGGCCATTGGGTTGTATACGAGACCCTGGGCAGAGGACTGATGCTGGTCAATCTGGAAACCGGCGCCTCCAGCGCCCTGGGGCCGGGCAATAACGCCTGCTGGTCGGGAGACGGTTCCCTCCTCTTCTTCGATCGAACCTTAGACGACGGACACCACTTAACCCGTGGAGACATCTTTCTCTTGATTATGGACGACAGAGAGCTGGTCAACCTGACCGAAGCTCTGGACGTAATCGCCCTGCATCCGGCGGTTTCACCGGATGGTAAACAACTGGCGTTCGAAGCGAATGGGCGCATCTGGATCGGTGAGCTGCTGCCATGAGGTTCCGAATTCATCAGGCTTCCTCAGTTTTGGTGCTGGTTGTCAACAACGTCTTAGGCGCCAGGATTGCCACCTTAACCTCCGGCATGCAAAAGCCGGGGGAACATACCTATTACTGGAATGCGTCGGAGAACGCCAGCGGGGTGTATATCATCAGGTTGGAGACGGCCACCTACACCTCCGCGCAGCGGATGGTTGTGTTACGGTAGGTGCGCAGCCCATAAGGAGGCTAAAGCTCGGAGCTGCATTCCTTCAGTCAAAAAGCTCGCCCGGCCATAAATTGACCGGGCTACGATATCGCAAGCCCCCTCATGGGGGCTGATCTTCCTTATTTTAGGCCGGTTCAGCGGCCTTTACGCGTTGTAGCCCATCGCTTCAGCGGTGGGCTACATTCCAGCGGTGAAAATTCCGATGGAGCCTCCCGGGACACCCCCGCCCTACGATTGGTCTCCGCGCGCCCGGACAGCTTGTTTGCCTGGGTATTCCCAGGGCAATTCCGGGAACGAACTTACCGCTTCTTAGTAGATTAATTATACCGTTGGTTCCACAGGAGCCCAAAATGAAACCCAAAACCATCATCCTGACGATTCTGATCGTATTGGTGTTGATCATCGTCGTGCAGAACAGCCACGCCGTCAAGGTCAACCTGTTCTTCTGGTCGTTCTACATGTCCCAGATCATCCTTTTGCCCCTGACCCTCCTGGTCGGTTTTATCGTCGGTTTCATTGTCGGAAAGCTGACCGGACGGTCTCAGAGTAAGGCAAAAACTTCCTGACCGGAATCATTTCGGCTTGCTGCACTTTTCGTTTCCTGAACCACTGTAGTGATAGAAAACAAGGCCATCACTCTTACTTGAAAGCATAATCAACCCGCGCTTATGAGAATTTGGCGGGATTTATTGTCCTTAAACGTACGTCCACAATTTCGCTTGACATATATGTATAAATTTAGTAAATTTTATTTCTATCTTGCGCGGTTCAGATCGTTTGACGAAATTACTGAAACCTAAAGCAGCCTCAATGGACTTAAAAGTAATCCATCGCCTGATCGCCGGTTTGCTGTTCGTCCTCTGCCTGATCATCTACTTGAGCACGGTGGCGCCCACCCTGTCTTTCTGGGATTGCGGCGAATTCATCGCCTGCTCCGTGACGATGAGCGTCCCCCATCCGCCCGGCTCTCCCTTCTTTCTCCTCCTGGGGCATCTTTTCAGCCTTATCCCCTTTAAAGACATCGGCTGGCGAGTCAACCTGATCAGCGTCATCGTGTCGGCTCTGACGATCATGCTGCTATACCTGACCATCGTCCGTCTGATCCGGCTCTACCGCGGCCGGGAAGAGAGCACTCTGGACGCCCTGATCACCTACGGCGGTGCCGCGATTGGGGCGCTGACCTTCGCCTTCACACACAGTCACTGGTTCAACGCCGTCGAAGCGGAAGTGTACGCCATCAGCCTCTTCTTCACAGCCATGGTTTTCTACCTGATCGTCCGCTGGGCGGATGAAGCGGACAATCCGGCCAGCGATCGGCTGCTGTTGATCATCGCCTACATCATAGGTCTGGCCATAGGAGCGCACTTGTTAAATATCCTGGCAATCCCTGCTATCGCTCTGGTCATCTACTTCCGCAAAAAGGAATTTAGCTGGTCTACCTTTTTTGCCCTGGTGGCGATAACAGTTGTGGGCTTTTTCGTAATCTATCCCGGCATTGTTAAGTGGCTGCCGGCCACCTTAAAAATAAATGCTATATTTCCACTTATCATCTTCCTGGCGGTTCTGCTGGGGATTTACTACGCCGTCAAAGCCCACCAAAGGGTTGCATCTTTAGCACTGATCTCCGTCTTTCTGATCATTTTGGGCTATTCTACCTACGGTGTGATCTTCATCCGTTCCACCCTTAACCCCCCCATTGACGAGAATAATCCCGACACCATCGAGCGCTTTTTATTCTACTTGAACCGCGAGCAATACGGGGATGTGGGACTCTTTCCCCGCCGCTGGAACAACGATCCAAAATATTCCAGCGAATGGGATTTCTTCTGGCGTTATCAGGTTGACCACATGTATAACCGCTACTTCCTGTGGCAATTCGTAGGGCAGGATGGAGACTACCAGGGCGCCAGGGTGGACATCTCAAAATTTTACGCACTCCCTCTTCTTCTGGGGCTTTTCGGTTTAGCACACCACGTCTCAAAAGATCGCCGTCGGGCATTGGTCGTGTTCACTCTATTTCTGATGACCGGGTATGCCGTTATCGTCTATTTGAACCAGAACGACCCACAACCCCGTGAACGAGACTATGCCTACACGGGAAGTTTTTACGCCTTCGCCCTCTGGATCGGGATCGGGGCGCAGGGACTGCTGGCTTACGCATCGCGCTGGTTCAAAGGAAAGAATAACCTGCCCCGGGTTGCTCTCGTTTTGGCTCTGCTCTTCGTGGCGATTCCGATGAACATGTTCGCCAAGAACTATCGCATGCACAGCCGAGCCGGCAACTTCGTCGCCTGGGACTATTCCCGAAACATCCTGGAAACCTGCGATCCCGGAGGCATCATTTTCACCAACGGCGATAATGATACCTTCCCGTTATGGTATCTCCAGGAAGTCGAAGGAGTCCGTAAGGACGTTCGAGTGGTCAATCTTTCGCTTCTGAATACCGGCTGGTACATTCTCCAGTTAAAACACCAGGAGCCGAAGGTCCCCATGACCTTCAGCGATGATTACATCAACCGCTACCTGGATCAAAACGATCTAACCGCCCTGCGGGCGCGCTACTGGCCCAAGAATGATCCCGACCGCCCGACCGTCATCCGCATCGAAACGCCGAGCGGCGAGGACATTGAATGGGACATCCCGGCCACCATGCACCTCCCCACCGGCCCCGGCGATACCGGTGAGAATAATTTCCTGCGAGTGCAGGATATGATGATCATTGACATTATTCGCGCCAACAAGTGGAGAAGGCCGATTTACTTTGCCGTAACCGTTTCCAACAGCAACATGCTGGGATTGCAGGATCACCTCACTATGGAAGGTCTGGCCTTCCGCTTAAATCCGGTGCCAAACCAGAAAATTAACCCCGATAAGCTCCGGGAAAATTTGTTGGTGAAATACCGGGATTACTACCGCAATCTGGATAATCCGAATATCCATTATGACGATAACGTTTACCGGTTACTCCAGAACTATCGCAGCGCCTTCCTGCAATTGGCCACCCACTATTTGGCCTTGGGACGACCCGGTACCGCCATCTATGATCCGACTAAACCTCCGGATGAAACGCTGGCTGTATTCGACGACCTTTCCGATAACGACAAGGTACTCTTCATCCTCGACAGCATGGACAAATATCTTCCCGAAGATGTCGTTCCCATCAATTCTGAGGAAATCGTTCTGCACATCGGCCAGTTGTACTCCGATCTGGGACGGCCTGAGGAGCTACCCAGACGGCTGGAACGCTTGGCCTCCCGACCCGGATTGCCTCCGGATAAGCTCTTCCGCTATGGAGCCATCTATTTGCAATGGGTGGGCGATACGACGGCAGCCGAAGCTCTGTTCCGCAGAGTGTTGAAAGAAGATTCCAGTCCCGAAATGAAATTGGAAGTGGCTGTCGCCTATAAACAGATGAACAGAATGGACGACGCCATGAGCTTGCTGGATGAGGTGCGTTCCAAACCTTTGAACGCGGATCAATCCAAGCGGTTGGCGACGACATATCTGCAGTTGAACCAGTTGGATGAGGCTCGACAGGTCTTCGAAGATTTAATGCTCAAGAAGCCCAATGACGGAGCCGTTGTGGGAGGACTCCTATTGGTATATGAGAGACAAAAGGATTACGTTCGCGCTCAGGAATTACTGCAGGGATGGGTTGATTCCCATCCAAACGACGCCCAAGCGAAAGAACGTCTGAAGCATTTCCGGGAATTGGCCCAGGGCAACGCACCGTGAACCTCGCGAACACCCCGAAATTAAGCATTATTATTCCTCACTTGAAGGGGCTTGATATATTACGAGACTGTTTGCGAAGTATTTATGATTCGACATTTCGGGATTTTGAAGTTATCCTGGTGGACAACGGCTCCACTGACGGCAGCCGGGAAATGGTCACGATCGAATTCCCGGAAGTCAAACAGATCAAACTAAAGGACAACAGGGGCTACGCCGGCGGGTGCAACGTCGGATTGCGCTCATCGGCGGCGGATCTGGTACTGCTCCTAAATGATGATACGATTCTGGCGCCCGAAGCGATCGCGGCCTTGGTCCAGACCATGGAAAACGATCCAGAATTAGGCGGCGCCCAACCGAAGCTATTAAACGTCCAGGAGAAAACCCGATTCGACTATGCCGGAGCCTGCGGAGGACTTATGGATATTTTCGGGTATCCTTTCGCCTTCGGCAGGACGTTCATGTCGCTGGAAGAAGATCGAGGACAGTACGATTCCCCTTCGCAAATTTTTTGGGCCTGTGGTACCTGCGCGATTTTCCGACGCAAAGCATTGGAAGAAGTCGGGCTTCTGGATGAAGATTTTTTCGCCCATATGGAGGAAATTGATTTAGCCTGGCGGCTTCACCTGGCGGGATATAAACTAGTCAGGGTTCCCCAGGCTAAGGTTTACCACTATTCCGGGCATACACTGCCCAACACTGAACGCCGTAAAATGTATTTAAACCATCGCAACAGCATTATCTGTTTAATCAAAAATTATTCGATTTCTCGTCTGGTCTGGATTTTGCCCTTTAGAATTATCTTCGAATGGGGTATAATCGTAATATCATTCCTGCGACGAGACTTTCGCCGCGGCCCGGCGGCCCTCTACGTGCAATTCATTCTGCCGGTGCTGCTTTACAAGTCCCTTCGCAAGCGGCGCTACGTTCAAAAAGTCCGGCGAGTAAGCGATAAACAGGTTATGAAAAGAATGTACCGGGGATCAGTAATTATCCAGCATTTCGTGTTGCAAAAGCGCGAAACCGCGCAAATATTGCATCGTAACGAACTTTAGGAAATTGCATCATGCTGAACACAGGAGGAGAGATGCGTGCTTTAAAATGGGTGGTTTGCTTTAGTTTCATTCTGACAATAGCGGCGAATTCCTTTGCGCAGGCTGAGGATATCGAGCACAAATATGGTATTGAACTGCGTGGAGGATATGGCTCATATCTGGACAACTCTGACCCTAATACCACCGCCCAGGATTTCGATGACGTCCTGAGTGGCATGGGAGCGAGCATCACCGGAAGAGGGTATGATGAATCCACCGGTGCCATCACCGGTGGCGTCTCGCTGCTCTATAAGAGCAAGGATTACTTCGGCTGGCACATCGGCCTGAATGTTCTGGGCACCGACGAAGCCACTGCAACAGCCCTGGACGCCAATAACCAGGAGCAAGCGGTTCGCACCTATATGAACGCAGTGGAAATCTTCCTGACCGGGAATTATTACTGGCACCTATCACCGAGATTCAACCTTCAAATCGGCGCAGGTCCCACTTTTTACTTCGCCTCTTTAGACCTGGAGTATGAGGGGTCTTCCGCCCAGAGTTATTACGGAGAAGGAATTTACGGAGCTCACGGCCGGTCGTTCGGTTTCATGGGTAGCCTAGGTGGAGAATTCTTCCTGTCCAACGCAGTTTCGTTGAAACTGGGCGGCGGCTTCAGGCTGGCACAAATCAATCGCTTCAAATACTACCGGGAGGTGACGGGCCCCTCCGGGACGTACGAGGAAGGGCAAATCGTGTACTGGCCGGGAACCTTTGATACCTTCGAGGTGAATTTCAGCGGTGCATTCGCCGAGATCGGATTGCGCGTCTACTTCGAGCCGGCGGCCAAATGGAAGCAATATGACTAATTCCGGAACGGCTGACGCTACTGCGGAATTGGAGGAAATCCCTTGTCCTCTCTGCGGAATGCGTCCTTTCCGGATTTATGAGACGGTTCTCGACCGCCTGAGTTTTAAAGCCTCAGGCACTGAAAATCAACCGCGGGAGAATGCCTACTCGATCGTCGTTTGCTCATCCTGCGGTTTTCTATATCTAAATCCCCGACCGATTCCCGGTAATCTATTCCGGTTCTACCTAGCTGAAACCTATGATCCTCACCGCCGGCGCGGCGGTGGAATCATGGGAAGCCTGTTTCGTTTGGCGCGGCGCTTTACAGTGCGCTGGAAAGCCGCTAAAATCACGAAAGATTTGAAGTCCGGCGCCCTTCTCGACGTGGGGTGCGGTACAGGTGAATTTATCGCTTATATGAAAGACCGAGGCTGGAATACACTCGGTCTTGAAATTGATAGAAATGCCGCGGATGTGGCGAAATCCTCCGGCTGTTCGGTCATGGTGGGTGATCCTGCAAAGGTTGCTTTGCCGGAAAAGGCCTTCGACTTGATCACATTATGGCACGCATTGGAGCATCTCCCCGATCTAAATGGCGCCGTCTCGAACGTTTCAGCAGCACTTAAACCCGGTGGGCGGCTCGCCGTTGCCCTGCCCAATCCGGGATCGTTCGACGCTCGATTTTACGGTTCCCGTTGGGCCGCCTGGGATGCGCCGCGCCACCTCTATCATTTTCGTCCTCAGGATGTCGAAAAATTGTTCAGTCCAAAGAATTTTGAATTAATGAAGTGTTACGCACTGCCGCTGGATCCCTTTTATCATTCGCTCCTATCGGAAACAAGCTGGACAACGGGGATGTTAAACGGTTTGAGAGCCTTAAGGGGTTTGCTGATAGGAATGATAAGTCTTTTTTACGGAGCAAAACCTGAAAGAGCCTCATCTACTCTTTATCTTTTCAGGAAAATGTAGGAGAGATTACGATGTTCAGTGATTCCAAAACGAACATCCAACGCTGGTTGATAATATCCTATCTACCGATTCTGCTGGTGCTGTCGGGCTGTACTGTTAAGCCGCAAGCGACCGGCAACGATAACGAGCTGGGTATTCTGATAGACGCCGATCTCCGGGTAAAGCTGGAAAGCGCACTCCTAACGGCTTTCTGCCCAATCCTGGAAACCCCTCAGCCCGAGCGTCGTTTCATCCCCATTTTCGCCGGTTATGAAGGTTTAGATAGGCTTCAAACGCAAAAATATCTGCTGCTCGTCGGCATCCTGAACGGACGGGGTGAAGTATCCCGGTTGATCACCAAAATGCTCTCGCCCGAAGTTCGCCAGGGAGTCGAAAATGGCGAATATTTCATCTTTACAAAGCGAAACGAATGGGCCAGAGAACAGAAGATGATGATTCTGGTTGCCCCCAGCGAATCAGCATTGGCAGAACGCCTTGCATCCGAATCAGAGCTTTTTTTTGAGGCTTTTAACAAGGAGCGCAGCGAATACGTAAAAAAGAAACTCTATCGCAGCTACGAGCAAAAGGACTTATCCAGGGAAATCCGGGAACGATATGGCTTCGACCTGCGTATCCCTCATGATTACGTTCTGGTGCGGGAGGAACCTGAAGAAGGTTGGCTCCGACTGAAACGTTCCGCGCCCGATAGACTGATCACGTTATGGCGATCCGAGGTGCTGCAAGAGAACCCCTTGGATTCCGCCTGGGTTTTCGACACGTGGTCGAATCTGGCTTTGCAATTTGCCGATCCCGTGCAGGCCAATCGAGATTACCTGAGCGTCAGAGAATCCGAGGTGGCCGGATATCCCGGCCTGGAGATGCGCGGTTTATGGGAAACCAAAGGATCTCTGGGCGGTGGGCCGTTTTTCTGCCGGGCCTTTTTTTATCCCGCAGAAAAACGGGTTTACCTGTTGGAAGGTGAAGTTTATAATCCCGGCGACGTCAAAGAGCCCTATGTAAAGCAATTGGAAGTGATTCTCGAGACGTTTAAACCGGCAAATAGTTCGCAAATATACTGAGAGAAACCTGAGTTAGGTTGTCGAATATGCCATCTTCACCGCGAATTCTAATTCTCATGGGCAGCGAATCCGACCGGGATACGCTTTCCGCCATGGAGCCCTATTTGAAGTTCTTCGGCCTTGACGCCGACTGGCACATAAGTTCAGCTCATCGCCAGCCGGAAGCCACTGCCGAATTAGCCCGCAACGCTTCAGAAAAAGGCTATCTGCTGATTATCGCCGCCGCGGGCATGGCCGCTCACTTAGCGGGTAGCTGCGCCGCACACAGCCTCCTGCCCGTCATTGCCGTCCCCCTGGCCGCATCCACGCTCGGAGGCCTGGACGCCCTCCTTTCCAGCGTTCAAATGCCCGCAGGAGTTCCCGTAGGGGTTACCACCATCGGAAAAGCCGGAGCCGTCAACGCAGCGTGCCTGGCCGCCAGAATCGCCGCATTGGACGACCCTGAAATCCGAGCCAGATTAGAAGAATTCCGGCTGATGGGAAGCCGCCTCCCGGTCGAGCACAATTCTGGAGGGCAAGCTTAAAATGGGCACGGCAGTCTACGAAAAAATGGGAGTGACCATGTCCGCGGATGACGTACTGAAAAGTTTCGTTCCATATGCCGAACGAATTCTAATCACGGGCTGTCATGGGCTACTGGGGCAAAAGCTACACCAGCAACTATCCCCCACCAATGAAATCATCGGTCTGGATTTGGCTGGGGAAACGCATCTATCCGGCCGCTCTTTCCAATATCGAGCGATTGATATCACCCAGAGTAGCCCGTTAATTGATGCGATTATCGAGACCAGACCCAGCTTTATCGTCAATACCGCCGCTATAACCGACGTTGACCTCTGCGAAATTGAGCGAGATATGTGCTGGCGGGTCAATGTCCTGGCCGTGGAGAATTTAATCCGCGCCGCCAAGAAAGTCGGGGCGCATTTGGTTCACATCTCCAGCGATTATGTCTTCGATGGATTAACGCCTCCCTACAAAGAAACAGATCCGGTTAAACCGCTGGGGTTTTACGGCAAATCCAAGTTGGCCTCCGAAAACATTCTGCGCGGCTGTGGAGCGCCGCATACCATCGTCAGAACCCAGGTTCTCTACGGCGTCGCACCCCAGATTCGACCCAACTTCGTGGACTTTGTGGTGGATCGCCTAACCGGCGGTGGAGAACTGAAAATCGTGGATGATCAGACCGGTAATCCCACTCTGGCGGACGATTTAGCTCGGGGTATCGCCCGCATTATTCAACTTCGCAAACAGGGCATCTATCACATCTCCGGCAGTGAATCCATTAGCCGTTACCAATTTGCCCGAAAAATAGCATTGCAATTCGGTGAAGATCCTGCCAGAATCAAACCCATCAAGACAGCGGATCTGGATCAAAAAGCAGAGCGTCCTAAAGATTCCACCTTCTGCCTGGATAAAATCTGGCAAGATTTGAAATTTCGCCCGAATGACGTCGCCGGTGGATTGTCCGAATACCAACGACAGCGCCGCATGCTTCAAACCGCCTGGGGGGGCAAAAAATAATGAACGCAACAGAAAAGAGCCGGCAGAGGGCTCTGGTGGTGATGCCCACTTATAACGAAACGGAGAATATTAGCCGCATTATTCCCGAAGTGCTAAAGCAGAGCCCACAAATTGACATCCTCGTCGTTGACGACAATTCCCCGGACGGCACCGCGCAACAAGTGGAAGAACTTCAGAAAAAAAATGGTAATCGAATTTATCTCATAAAGCGGCCGGAAAAGATGGGTTTGGGCACGGCTTATGTCGCTGGATTTAAATTCGCTCTGGAAAAAGACTATGATTTCGTCTTCGAAATGGACGCGGATCTTTCCCACGATCCGAACGTTCTCCCCAGGTTCTTAGAAGCGATCCAGGACGCCGATCTGGTTTTGGGTTCTCGTTATGTCACCGGCGTCAATGTTATAAACTGGCCGCTGCGTCGTCTTCTCCTCTCTTACGGTGCGTCCTTCTACACCCGACTGATCACCGGTATGCCTGTCAAAGACCCCACGGGTGGATTCAAATGTTTTCGCCGAAGCATATTGGAAACCATAGACCTCGATAAAATCCATTCCAACGGTTACTCCTTCCAGATTGAAATGAGCTTCCGGGCCTGGAGAAAAGGTTTTAGAATCAAGGAGATCCCTATTGTTTTCACGGATCGGGTGGACGGCAAGTCGAAGATGTCACCTCAGATTGTGCGAGAGGCGATCTGGGTGGTTTGGAAGCTTAAAATTCAACAAATTCTTGGAACCTTATAGACCATGTCCCGGGTCGACATCACAGTGGTCATCGTCAACTACAACGTGCGGCCCTTTTTGGATCACTGCCTCCAATCCGTCCAACGCGCCTCCGTAGGCTTGAACGTTCAGGTGATCGTCGTTGATAACGCTTCACAGGACGGGTCGGCGGTCATGATTCAAGAGCGTTACCCCGACGTCACCCTGATTGCGAACGCCGAAAACATCGGTTTCGCCAGGGCGAACAACCAGGCTTTCGAGCGAGCCGAAGGGGACGTAGTACTGATCCTAAATCCCGATTCTTTCGTTCAGGAGGATACCCTACAACAGCTATGGTCACGCCTGAAAACATCGCAGGACGTTGGCGCGGTCGGTCCTAAAATCATACTGCCCGATGGTTGTTTCGAACCTCGCAGCATGCGAGGTTTTCCCACTCCCTGGGCTGCATTCAGCTACCTCTCCGGGCTTTCTGCACTATTCCCGAAGAGTCCTTTTTTCAGCCGTTATCTCCTCACTTACTTAAATCAAGACAGCGAACACGAAGTGGACGCCCTATCGGGATGCTGTATGATGGTGCGACGCCATCTTCTCGAAGAGTTAAACGGCTTCGACGGCGATTATTTCATGTACGGAGAGGATCTCGATTTGTGCTATCGCATCCGGCAATTGGGGTATCGCATTTTGTACGATCCGGCGACTCGAATCGTCCATTTCAAAGGTGAGAGCACCCGCCGCTCCGACATTGATCACCGTTATCACTTCGAGAAGGCTATGCGGCTCTTCGTTGATAAAAATCTTACCGGGAATGTTTCCAGCATTGCCAGAGGAATTATCACTCTTGGCTTTCTATTTCAGAGCATCGAAAAGAAATTAAGTGCGTTGTTTCTATTGATCGCCGCTCCCTTAGTTGACGTTATATTGCTCAACTTCTTTATCTATACCGGACGGTGGATCCGTTTTTCAACGCCGGCGTATGACCTTACGGTTTGGTTGGTCAATGGAATCTATTCCATCTTTTACCTCGTCTCGGCTTTGTATTTCGGTATTTATGGGAATAAAAAATTTTCGGGTCGATACTCAGTATATGCAGCACTGACGGCCGCTATCTTCGCCTCGGCATTTACGTACTTCTTCAGACAATGGGCTTTCTCGCGCTTTGTGGTTCTCTGGTTCAGCGCTCTCATGCTGTTGTCCATGCCGGGCTGGCGAATCATCTTCCGAAATACGATGCGGAAGAGAGCAACCAGGGCGGCGCGCAGTTGGATAAGGCGTAAGACGTTGATCGTGGGCACTGACCAATTAGGGCTGCGAATTGGGCATCAGTTGGCTTCGGATCAAAACAGCGAACTGGAACCGGTCGGATATCTCGACTTTGACGAAGAAAAAGCCGGCGAGGTCATTGATGGAATACCCGTCCTGGGTGGGGCAAGCGAACTGGATCGCATTATCAGTACAGAAGGCATCCAGGAGGTGATCTTCTCCACCGCTCAGGTCCCCTACGAGCACATCATTGAACTGATACAATCTCTACAGCATCGGAGGTTGAATTTTAAGGTGATTCCCGCACAGGACCACGCCGGTGACGAAGAAATCACCTTCTTACGCATGGAACTTTCCTCGATCGGCTGTTCCCGATCGAGCTCGAAAGCAACTCGACGCCCTATTTTTAAAAAATAGGTGGCAAAATGGCTGAACGCTTTGCTCTTGACTTCGAAAAACCGATCATAGACCTCGAGAAGAAAATTTCCGAGATGAGGGCGCTCTCGGGGAGCAGCCAGCTTGAACTGGACGATGAAATCGCTCGTCTTGAAAAGAAAGCCAAAAAATTGCGCGCCGAGGTTTATTCCTCGCTGACTCGCTGGCAGAGAACCCAGTTGGCCCGCCACCCGGATAGGCCTTATACTCTGGACTATGTCCACCGCATGTTCACCGATTTCATCGAACTGCACGGAGACCGAGCATTCGCCGATGATCCGGCTATCGTCTGCGGTTTCGGGCGTCTCGATGACAGATCCGTATTCATTATGGGGCATCAAAAGGGGCGGGGTACGAAGGATAACCTCTACCGCAATTTCGGTATGCCCAACCCGGAAGGATACCGCAAAGCCGGGCGATTGATGCAGCTTGCAGCCCGCTTCGGTAAACCCGTCGTTTCTCTCATCGACACACCCGGAGCCTATCCCGGACTGGGCGCCGAGGAGCGCGGTCAGGCGGAAGCCATCGCCAGAAATCTGATGTTAATGGCCAAACTCGAAGTCCCCTTCCTCGCCATAGTCATCGGAGAGGGCGGCTCAGGCGGCGCGCTAGCCATCGGCATCGCCGACCGCATTCTTATGCTCGAAAATTCAATCTACTCCGTTATTTCCCCCGAGGGTTGCGCTTCGATTCTCTACCGAGATGCCACTCAGGCACCCAAGGCTGCCGAAGCCATGAAAATCACCGCTCGAGACCTCCTAAAACTGGGTTTAATTGACGAAGTAATTGAGGAACCGTTGGGGGGAGCGCACCGCGACCCTGACGCCAGTGCGCAGAACGTCCGCGCGGCACTGATTCGCAACCTGGATGAACTGAGCAATGTGCCCCAGGAGGACTTGATCGCCAAGAGGCACGAGCGTTACTTCAAAGTGGGAAAATGGAATAAGATCAAAGGCTAATCCGCCCCCGACCAACACTAATTGAAAGCCGGACGTATAAATACCGACATTATTCCAGAGGTTTTTCGAATTTAACCGCTTAACGAAGAGTCATCTTTACCGGGCGGGGTTGATGAAAAAATATCCCCGCTTTTCTCTGTCCACAAGGTTGCCTGAAATCAGAATCGAATTGTCTTGCATAATCACATTGAGTCGTTTACTTTTAAAAAAGCGCACATCCAATGCCAAGCACACATACAAAACCGAATCTTGAGGAATGGCACAAGGAAACCATCCGCGTTCGCTATGCCGACACGGACAGGATGGGCCTGGTCTATCATGCCAACTATTTTATCTATTTCGAAGCCTGTCGTTCCTCTCTGATTCGAACAATATGGAAACCGTATTCGCAGATAGAAAAAGACGGTTATATACTTCTGGTCATCGAGGCTTCTTGTCGCTACCGGAAGGGAGCCGGATACGACGACCTCCTGAACGTCTATGCTCGGGTCGCCGATTTTTCCGGATCCCGGATCCGGTTCGAATACAAGATTTATAAGGATGATGACAATACGCTGCTGGTCGAAGGCATTACCGAACACTGCTTCGCAGATAAGTGGGGCAAACCTCGTCGGATGCCTGTAGAACTGCAAAAAATTCTGAGCGAGCGAAGATGAATATGACTCCCGAAAACATAGGCCGGGATGAAATCGAGGAAGAACCCACTAAGAAGATAAAAAACGGCACTCTGAGCGTCCTGATCGTAGATGATGAGAAATACATCCGTGACTTGCTGGCTGATCTGGTGAGGCATAATGCCCACGAATCCGAAACGGCGGTAGACGGTGAAGACGCTCTGGTTAAGCTGTCCCAAAAGAGATTTGACGTGGTCCTAACCGACATCAAGATGCCCCGCCTGGATGGATACAGCCTGTTGAAAAAAGTGAAAGAAAAACATCCAGAAACAGCCGTTGTGGTGATGACGGGCTACAGTCAGGAGTTTTCGGTACGTGAAGCGTTGTCCTTAGGGGCGGAAGAATACCTGAGCAAGCCTTTCCATACGGAAGAAGTCATGATGGTAATCGAACGGGCGCACTGGCGCAATCAGGTGAAACGCAAGCGTGCGAACTCTTATCCAATTGACGATTGATCCCACTTTATACGTCTACGATAGAGAAAGCGGGATGAAAACCATCCCGCTTATCTTTTAATATTTCAATCTGGATGTAATATAGTTTTCTCTTACACTACATCCCCTTCTCCTTGGCCTCATCCCAGAGCCGATCCATCTCCTCTAAAGTGGCCTCCTTGACGTCCCGCCCTTGCACCTTCAATACGTCCTCGATGTAGTTAAAGCGGGTGATGAATTTCTCAACGGTACTACGCAGAGCATCCTCAGGGGTTACCCCCCAGAACCGCGCCAGGTTAACGATGGAAAAAAGCAAATCTCCGAATTCATCGGCGATTCTTTCTTGATCCCCCGCCGCTTTGGCGGAACGCAGCTCTTTGATCTCCTCCAAAATTTTCCTGATGACGTCCCCATCTTTCTCCCAGTCAAAGCCCACACCGGAAGCCTTCTCCTGAACGCGAAAAGCGCGCAGTAAAGCTGGTTGAGTCTTCGGTACGCCGCCCAACAACCGTTTCGGACCCTCATCCAGCTTGATCTTCTCCCAGTTTTCGACGACTTCCCGAGTATTTTTAACTTCTCGTTCACCGAAAACGTGCGGGTGCCTGTGAATCAATTTTTCGTTAATGGATCGCAGCACGTCATCAATATCGAATAATCCTTTTTCCCTGGCGATCTGCGCCTGGAAGACGATGTGCATAATTAAATCGCCCAGCTCTTCCTTAAGCTGGGCGTAGCGTTTATCATCAATTGCCTGTAGTATTTCGTAAGTTTCCTCTAAAATGTAGGGCCTGAGCGAATCGAAAGTCTGCTCCCGATCCCAGGGGCAACCGTCCGGGCTGCGCAGCTTCTCCAGGATGGCGACCAGTTCCCTGAATGGATCGTCGCTCATATACCTAAATCGTTTAAAATTCGGGGAATGTCCGAGAAGGTCAGGGCCGCGTGAGCACCGGCCGCAGTCAACGCATTCAGCTTCGTCTCCGCCGTCCCCATTGTTCCTTCGACGATGGCGCCTGCATGCCCCATGCGCTTGCCAGGAGGAGCGTGCAGCCCCCCAATCATAGCCACGACCGGCTTTTTCATCTTTTGAATGGTGTCCGTGGCCATTTCCTCATATACACCGCCGATTTCTCCGGCCATGACTACGGCTTTCGTATCTGGATCGGCTTCAAAGAGCTCCAAAATCTCCGAGAAGGTACTACCTAACACCGGATCGCCACCCAAGCCGACGCAGGTGGTTTCACCGAAACCCTCGCGCGTCAGCGTGTCGGCGATATAATACGTCAGCGATCCCGAACGTGAAACCGTCCCCACCCTTCCCGGCTTAAAAGCGACGTTGGGGATGATACCCACGTTGGCCTGACCGGGGGAAATAATTCCGGCGGTGTTACCGCCGATGATGCGCGCATCACACCGCTCTGCTTCCAATCTGAGTCTGAGCATATCCGCAATGGGAATGTGCTCCGGCACCACCACAACCAGCTTGATCCCCGCTCGAACCGCTTCTATGCCGGCCTCCATAACGAAGCGCGCCGGCAGAAAGATGACCGACGTATCCGCCCCCTGTCTTTCCACGCACTCCCGAACCGTATCGTAAACAGGAACTCCGTGAACCTCCTGTCCCCCCTTGCCCGGCGAGGTCCCCGCCACGATGTTCGTCCCGTAATCGAGCATCCGCTTGGTGTGCGAAGAACCCGCCCCGCCGGTAATGCCTTGTACCATAACGCGGGATTCCTTGGTCACCAGAATGGCCATTATAGAAACTCCAACGCAATCAGTATTAGCCCTGATAATTTCAACTTTTTATTAACCTAAGATAAGAATCCCCAATAAAAAAGTCAAGTGAATTCCCGGAAGCATTGCAACCGCAAAATCCGCTTGACTGTTCAAATCCGCGTTCGATCTTCTTATAAGTCTTCGATGGTTTCCAGGGTTGAATTCAAGCAGAGAGACCCGTTCGCTTTTTCGTGCTGCTGGAGAATCTTGCGTATCTTCTCGGCAGCGCTTAGCATTTTCTCTATTTTCTGGGTGATCTCTATTGGCATATCTGCCGATTTTGACAACAACAACTGCGCATTCCCGATAATGAGTAAAAGAGGATTGTTGACCTCGTGGCGCAGGTCAATTATTGAACTTAAATAAGCAGACAATTGACTGTGTTGTCTTTCCAGGTGCTTGACGTCGCCGGCAATAGATTCAAGGTGATAGAAGAGACAAACTGTTTCCAGGCTGCCATCTCTCATCACGGGAACTGCAGAAATATTGAACGGCATGGAAGCTGCTTCTTTCTTACCTGTCTGCAGAAACTGGCGCGGTAGGACATAATCCTGTGAGACAATCTCAACAACCTGACCCTCAAAAGCCGCTTCAATCCGCGCCTTTATTTCCCCAGATTGGAAATTCGGATCATCAAATACGCTGTATCCGGGATTTTTGAGCATTCTATTCGCATCAGCCCTCAGGAGCAGTTCAAAAGCCCCGTTTATATGAACCGCTTTACCCGATGCATCGAGAATCAAAATGGGAAGCGGGCAGTAATTATATATTTCGCAATTCGCTGCCGCCGAATCTGGAGATTGGCTCCGTATGGGACAGTGCACCTGGAGTTTTCTGGTCATAGCTCTCCCATAGTTTGAAGGTTCGTAGGAATGCCAAACTCAATTTACCGCGTTCAATCGGTGATTGCAATAGAATTTAAAGGGGCAAACGGGGCTATACCCCGTCCAGGGAAAGCAGGGAAAGAATATTCCAATATCGGTGTAACCGGGAAGATTTTTCCAGAGTCAAATAATTAGACAGTCTATGAAATGAGGAGTTACAATGCCTGATGAATTTGGCATGGCGCTGCTGATTCCGATCATCGGAGTTATGATACCCATCATCTTTTTGATCCTGGGAACCATCATCGCAATCTCCGCCTTGAAGCATCGCGCCAAACGAACTCAATTGGAACACGAAGAGAGAATGCTGGCACTGGAAAAGGGAGCATCCCTCCCAGAACCTGTGATTCCCGAAGCCAAGCAGAGAAATCCCTACTTATGGGCCTTTATACTGATTGCATTTGGGTTGGCCTTAGGATTCGGATTTCTCCTGGACGGCGATCAACAGTTCTTGATTTGGGGAATGATCTTCTTCCTGGTTGGATGGGCCATTCTCGCAGCCCATTTATTCTATAGACGGGAAAGAACAAAAAAGGAAGAAGATAAGCCGGTAAATTTAGGCGGGAACAGCCCTGAACTTGGGTCTGCGTAGTATGGTATCTCGCCTCCAGTGGCGGTCATCTCTATCGGGATAGTCGGTGGTATAGTGAAGGCCGCGGCTCTCTTTGCGCATGGTGGCAGAGCGGATGATCAATTGTGCCACCAGTGCCAGATTGCGCAGCTCGACGATGCCTTCAGCGACGGGCGCCCGGTGGTAGAAATCTTCGACTTCACCCGCGATCAATTTTAGCCGCCGAAGCGCCCTCACCAGGCGATGGTTGGATCGAACGATCCCCACATAATCCCACATCAAGCGCTGAATCTCAATTCGGTCGTGTGAAATGAGTATCCATTCCTCGCTATCATGCTTGCCTTTTTGCTCCAGCAAGGGCAGCGACCTGGGTGGCGGCGGCGTCCGTTTAATCTCATCAATTGCAGCTCCAGCAGCGCGCCCTGAAAGGACCAAAGCTTCAAGCAGTGAATTAGATGCCAGTCGGTTGGCACCGTGCAGGCCCGTACAGGCTACTTCGCCGGTTGCATACAGACCCGCTATCGAAGTCTTGCCTTCTAAAGTGGTTTTTATGCCACCGCACATGTAATGAGCAGCCGGCACGACGGGGATTGGCTCCTGCGTGATGTCAATTCGATATTCCAGACAACGCTGGTAGATATAAGGAAAACGCTCCTGGAGTCGTTTTTCATCCAGTCCGGTCAAATCCAGCAAAACGTAAGCATCCCCCGATAGTTTCATCTCCCGGTCAATGGCTCTCGCCACCACATCTCTGGGAGCAAGTTCACCATCAGGGTGGTATTTCTCCATAAACCGATCGCCTTTGCGTGTCCTCAGAATTCCACCGAAACCTCTAACCGCTTCCGATATTAAGAACGATCTCGCCTCTGGATGGTACAAACTCGTCGGGTGGAACTGCATGAATTCCAGGTTCGAAACCACCGCACCGGCGCGATATGCCATGGCGATGCCGTCACCGGTGGCGATGTCCGGATTGGTCGTGTGCAAATACACATGACCGCAGCCTCCGGTCGCCAGCAGGGTGATCTTCGCGCTGAAGAGATCCACCTGACCGTTCTCGACATCCAGAATGTAGGCGCCGTAACATCTAAGCAGTCCGGATGGTTCCTCCAACACAACCAAATCCACGGCGAGATGATGAGGGTAGATACGGATATTGGGGTGGTTTTTAACCTGGTCTAAAAGCGCATTTTCGACTTCTGCTCCGGTTCGATCAGAGGAATAGACGATGCGATCATGGGAATGGCCGCCTTCTCGGCCGAGAGCCAGACGTTTTTCAGACCCATCCGCGACCACGGAAAAGCGGACGCCCCATTCGATCAGCTGCTGGATGCAGCGCGGACCTTCTCGAATGACCTGTTCGACGACTCTGCGCTTGCATAGCCCTGCGCCAACACGCAGCGTATCTTCAATGTGACTTTCAAATGAATCTTCAGAGGAAATTACGGCAGCGATGCCGCCCTGTGCATAATTGGTCGAGGATTCCTGGCGGGATTTTTTGGTGATGACGGCTACCGTGCCGAATTCAGCGACCTTGAGAGCAAAGGTCAATCCGCCGATGCCCGATCCGATCAATAAAAAATCAATATCCTGCCGCATTATCCGTTGAGAATGATAAAAAGCTCATATAAATCCTTCACGGTATGGTTTGAAGGGTATCCCCTTCCTCACGAACAATATAAACCTCCTCCCCGGGGCGAACCATACCCCAGTGCCGGGCGATTCTCTCCAGCTCCAGAGTATCACCCTCCTCGATCGCACGGATTCGTTCTGACATATTTGCAATCTCCGAACCGAGTGAATCAATTCTCTCTTCCATTGCTCTACTGTCTTGGCGAAGCCGGTACCATTTTATCAATCCTCGATCACCAAAGAGAAAAATGGCACCGAGCACCAGAATCATACCGATCAGTAGAACCTTGCGACCGATTCCCTGCCAACGGTATCGTTCGGCAGCTTTCATGAATTAGCCTTTGGATTTGTCCAGATTTGTCCGTAGTAAAGCCCCGAATTTCCGAGTTCTTCCTCGATACGCAGGAGCTGGTTGTATTTGGCGATCCTATCGGTGCGGCAGCCGGAGCCGGTTTTGATCTGACCGACGCCGGTGGCTACGGCGAAATCGGATATGGTGGTGTCTTCAGTTTCACCCGAACGATGCGAAATAACCGCGGAGTAACCGTTTCTCGTCGCCAGTTCAATGGCGTCAAGCGTCTCGCTTATAGTACCGATCTGATTCAGCTTGATCAGGATGGAATTACAGACTCCCCGATCAATGCCTTCCTTCAATCTGAGAACGTTGGTGACGAACAGGTCATCACCGACCAGTTGTATGCGGCTGCCCAGCTTGCGGGTCAATTCCGCCCAGCCATCCCAATCGTCCTCCGCCATGGCGTCTTCAATGGAGATGATCTGGGGGTATTCATCGCATAATTTGACCCAGAAATCCACCATCTGGTTAGAGGTAAGCTGGCGATTTTCGGATTCTAGATTATACTTGCCGCTATCCTTCGAATAAAATTCACTGGCCGCAGGATCCAGGGCGATAAAAATCTCTTCCCCCGCCTTCAGGCCCGCCTTTTCTATCGCTTCCAGTATGACGTCCAACGCTTCTTTATTCGACTTCAAATCCGGAGCGAATCCGCCTTCATCGCCAACTCCGGTAAAAAGACTCTTCTTTGACAGCACGCTTTTTAAAGCGTGGAAAGTCTCCACGCCCATGCGCAGCGCTTCACTAAAGGTGGCCGCCCCTTTGGGCATGACCATGAATTCCTGCAGATCAACGTTGTTATCGGCGTGTTTGCCTCCGTTCAGAATATTCATCATGGGAATGGGGAGAATACGAGCCCGTACGCCGCCGATATACTGATAGAGCGACAGATCAAGAGCGGAAGCCGCCGCTTTGCAGACCGCCAGTGATACTCCTAATATGGCATTGGCACCCAGCTTTGATTTGTTCGGGGTGCCGTCCAAACCGCAGAGGATACGGTCAATGTCCGCCTGGTAGGTCGCTTCCAGGCCGGTTAATTCCGGCGCAATGGTGAGGTTAACGTTCTCTACAGCTTTTTTAACTCCCTTTCCTCCGTAGCGGCTATTATCCCCATCGCGTAGTTCTACAGCTTCGTGCTCCCCCGTTGACGCCCCGGAAGGCACGATGGCGCGTCCCATCGCTCCGCTTTCCAGCACAACTTCGACCTCAACCGTGGGATTGCCTCGTGAATCTAACACTTCCCGAGCGAAAACATCGCTTATTTTTGTATCCATAAATACCTCTGATTCTTTTTTATTTATCCTCTAAATATCTTTCATCATTTCGTTCTGAATGTCAGTTGCTTCCTTCAGTCGGTTTTCTGGAACGTAGATTTTCGCGGACGAACCGGCAAAATCGGCCCCCGTGACGATGCCCAGACCACCCGATCCAAAGAGCGACTGTGTGTAATTGGGAATTCCTCTCTGGTCGAGCACCTCTGCGACCATTTTGGCATAAATCATTCCCGGCACCGGTTTCAGAGCGACCCAATCAACGTCCTCCATGCCAGATCGAATCTCAGGAAGCTCATCCACGAGATCCGATCCGCAATCCGGGCATTTATCCACACCCGATAAGTATTCGTAGCGACATTCAGGACAGTACGGCATCTTTTGTATCCCTTATTTGAATTCTAACGTCATAGGGCTTTCCGTAACCTCCCAATTCCCCTTGGCAACGTTCTTCCCGGCCTGGAAGATCAGATAGCTGTATTTTCCGTAATGCTTCAATTTGCGGCTGACCTCGAGGACATCCATTGCTGAACGGGCACAGAAAAAGCCTATTGAGATTTCAGGATTGTCCGGATGTCTTTCAATGGCTAAGAAAGCGTTTCGAGAATCACTGTAATCCTGCCCCAAGAGCCAGTAGGAATCGGGTTGGATCCGCCACCGATCGTTCTTGATCCAATCGGCGGGGATGGCCTGGTTCTCCGCGGGCGTTCCCAGGAAGATGATTGCACTATTCTGCAAATCCTCCCCGACAAGCTGATGATCACTAATGATCCTGGTTTGTGTCGTGCCGCGCGGCATTAACTCTTTGGCCGCGGCCTGATAAGCATCTTCGAGCTCCGGTGACGCCAAACCCGGGAGAACGATAATCAGCTTCGGATTGCCCAGAACTCCAGCCAGAGTCGGAGCGACTTCGGTGGGTTTCAAACGGCGGAAGATGTCAAAATTCGGATCCACGGATAAACTTATCGGTTCGAATATGGTCCGCAGTTTGACCGATTGAACTTTCTGGTTAATGCCGGTTTGCATATGAGCTTTCTGCCCTTCGCAATACGCGATGATGGGCACGTCTAGAACGTAGGCTTCGCCCTCCTGAACCTGCTTCAGCGTAAAGGAGAATTCCCAGGCATTCTCAACCGTCTGCTTTTGTGCAGCTTCAACATCGAGTAGAGGAGCTCCGCTCCGCTGAATCCACTGGTCGAAGAACCAGCCCAGCTTCATGGCGGATTCCTTCTCAAAGGCCTTGCGGATGTCATCCCAGGATGCGTGCGACCAGACGTTATCGCGGTAGAAACGCTTCAACGAACGCCAGAAGTCATCTTCACCGACGTATTTCCGCAGCATATGAAACACCATGGCGCTCTTGCCGTATCCGATGGCTCGCTGCGACGGATTGTGGCGCTCCCTGAACTGCGCCAAAGGGAAATCATTGCCTTCATGAGTGTAGGCGGTATAATCACGGAGAATGCCTATGCGGTAATCGCGAGCCGCATCCACCGATTCGCGCTCCTTGTAAAGGTAATCGGCGCAGTACGTCGTCAGCCCCTCGCACCAATTCCCCGATTCATAGTTCACATAGACCGAATTCCCCCACCAATTGTGGCAGATTTCGTGACCTAAAGAAGTGGATATGATC
Organism: uncultured bacterium; assembly: GCA_964533705.1. Taxonomy (GTDB): domain Bacteria; phylum Electryoneota; class B3-LCP; order B3-LCP; family B3-LCP; genus CAZHMN01. The sequence continues at coordinate 13,740 of CAZHMN010000005.1, read as the reverse complement.
CAGGGGAGTCTAAGCACCTGCGACCCCAACAGAGTAAAGGAGGGCATCCCATATCCGGAGGCGAAAAAATTGTCAACCACCGCGAATTTTTCAAATGGATAGGGTCCCAGAAGTTCGCTGTATAAATCAATGTATTCCTTGCACGCATCGAGGTATCGATCGGATAGATCAACCTGTTCGGGGAAGAAGTAAGTGCTGATCTGGACGCCGTTGTGTTCAACGGTATGAACCTGGTATTGCCCGCCCACGATATGAAAAGCATCCATGGGGTGCACGCAAACCCAGTGCTCGGTTCGTTTTCCCTCTTTTACGCTCGTTTCCTGCAGCGCACCCTCGGTGATGCACCGCAATCGTTCCGGCACGGTCACCCGCAGCGAGTAGGTAAACAACTGCCCGGGCAGAGCTGGATAAAAAATCGCCTCAGCTCCCAGGTAGATACCCCGGTAGTCTATAATACCCGTGATCTGATCGGTGACGTATTCCCGGCTAAAATCGGCGCCTCCCGAGCTGTCTTTAATGACACCTTCATAAGATATTTCCAGGAGAAGTTCCTTCTGCTTCGCCGCTTCCTTGCTGAGTGAAATCCGGACAGCTTGTGCCCGGTTGTAGTATCCTACGTCCTCGCTGTCAACGGCAGATTCGTACAAGTAGGGATCAACCTCGGAAATGATTTGAAAACCGAGCTTCTCCTCTCCGAACTGAACGGCATTGACTTTCAGCCCTTTTCGCAAGAGCAAATCCAGGGCCGCCGGTTTTTTAATCTCTCGCTTCAGGGAAAGACGATCGCTGGCGACGATATAATTTTTCTCCAGATCGAGTTCCACCTTCAGCTCATGATTTTCGACGCTATAAGGCCGTGGCGACACAGAAGTAGCCGCCTGCTGCCCCCAGGCCTTAATGCCCAGCATCAATGCCATCGCTACCAGTGCGAATTTTATCACGTATTTCATTTTCTTTTCCTTTTTTCTGCCAATCTCATCCAGATGAAAAAGTGGGTCGCTTATATTTACAAATCCCAATATATCTGGATATCATCCGTAAATCAGAGCCAGAGATAGCAGCGCGCCGAAGGTTGTAGCCGCTGCGTTGACGCCATCGTTATTCAGCCACTTCCAACCGCCGACCGATCGGGTCGCGGCGGCGCAGTGCGTTTTTCTCTCAGTTAATCTGCCACACACCTGGCATCTTAACCGCCCCTGAACTGTAGCCCCCAACAAGCTGTCCACTACGCTGCCCGAAAATCCCGCAGCAGTTATTAATATTATTATACTCGATGCGACCGTTTCCACCGCAGCAAAGAATCCTGTCATAGCGATCAGGAATGCTCCCAATAGAGCGCCGAGAAGACCGGGAAGCGTAATCCCTCCTGATGTCCCCGCTGGCACCGGTTCGAAGTTTGTGATTCTGCGCGGCCTTCTACCCCATATCAAACCGATCTCAGTACTCCAGGTATCCCCGGCAGCGGCAGCCAGTGCCCCTAAGTAACCGGGATATAGGTTTACTCCCAGAACTGCGTCAGCTAACGCCATGATTCCCGCCGCGCTGCCGTTGGCCAGCACCTGAACGGCATCCCTCGATGCGCCTCTGGCTTCTTCGAATTCACCCCTGACCATGGCGCGCAGTTTTGACAGCAGTGAAGAGGAAACAAAAAAAGCCAGCAGGGGAAGAACCCAAGTCCAACCCTGTGTTCCTAAGATGACCGTCCCCAGCACCGCGGCGGCAACGGAACCTGAAGCGTTCAAAAAGCGCAGGAGGTAAGCCACCCATGCGAAAACCGCTGAAAGAACCAGCGCCAGCAGAATCCAGTGAATATCTATGGGCGTCAATTAGGTTCAGTCGAAATTTTACGAAACCTGGAAACGAAAAGCAATGGATTTCTGCAATTTATCGCAAAATCTCGATTGCTTTTGGGTTGATGCTGTTTTATTTTTACAGATATGAAGGCAGATCCCGACCAACCGCTGATCGTTTCCGCTTCCCGCACCAAGGATATGGTGCACCGCTCGCCCGGCTTGTTGGCCGAAATTCTTTTGGGCAGAGTCCCCTGCCGCTGGGGGCCTCACGGCCCTCGGGGTCAGGTCAATCCAGCGCACCTTCACAGCGTCGTCCTCTGGACCAAGGATCCGCGCAACCTCTTAGACCATTCCGGACTGCGGAATACTCTGCTGAAACTACGTAACCGCTTTGAAGTCCAGATATCCCTCCAGTTAACCGCCACGGGACTGGGCGGCAGTTTCATCGAACCGGGGATTCCGGCATGGGAGGATGTGTTCTCCAATCTGTCGGCCCTTTTTTCCCAGGGCTGGATCTCGCCACAAGCCGTCGTCTATCGCTTCGATCCCTTCCTCAGCGTCCGCACTCCCGGCGGCAAGCTTATCAGCAACGCCAACATATCGCTTTTTGAACGGCTGGTCTCTCGTTTCCTTTCGCTGGGAATCCCCAGAGTAACCGCCAGCCGGGCGGACGCCGTCCGCTACCCCAGGGTCGCCGAACGAGTCAGAGCACTAAGTTTGGACTGGATCCACATTCCCGATGAAGAAGCCGCCCAACTCTGCGACCGCATGGCATCTATATGCGGCTCGATGGGTGCGGACTTCAGCGTTTGCTGCGAACCGCAAGCCAATTCCCTGCTTAACAAATGGGGCTGCATTGACGGCCGCTGGCTGAATAGAATCAAGGGCGATGATTTCCGGCCGGCCACCGAAGTTTTGCACAATGAGATCGGCAAACAGCGACCCAACTGCCGTTGCACTTACAGTCGCGATATCGGTTACTCTCCGGGATCCGCCACCTGTTTCAGCGGCGGTTACGGGTGCCTCTACTGTTATTCTCAGGGGAACGCA
>CAZHMN010000005.1:0-10797 GCA_964533705.1 uncultured bacterium | reverse complement strand
AGTCGCGCCAGCGACTTTAAATCCAGCCTCAGCCGCAGAATTCATTCTGCGGCGATCAAAGAAAATACAGTTTCCCCCTCATTAACTAGGCAATCCATCGGCCCCTGCCCGCTTCAATTCCTCGATCATCATCTTTTCCAGTTCTTTCCCGATATCCATCGAAAGTACCGGGTTCTTTTCCTCAGATAGGATTCTTTCCACTTCCCTCTGGGCACGAACTTCAGCGGTTTTCAAGTCGTCGAAAAGGTCCGATCCCCGGGCACGTCGGTCAATGGACTTGCCCGGCGATTTTATCTCCTCCCTGAACCACTTCAGAGTATGAGGATTGGTGAGCAAATGAGCTCCCGGCTCCAGCGATTTCAATAGGTCTAAAGCCATTAGTTCGTCGCGCTGGGCGATGCCTTCAATCATCCGGTAAGCCATGCCGCAGACTTCGTGATCGAGAACCAATTTTTCCAGGCTCTGGCAGCTCTCGAAATCCATCATTCCCGGACCCGAAACCACGTTGACCCCGGCCAAAGCAGCCAGTAGAATCCCCATCGAAGATTCCATTCCGGCCTGGTAATCCACCCGCTTGGCGTCGGAAAGACCCATATAGGCATGAGTGGGCAAACCCAGCGCTTTCCCCACAGCGACGTCCGCCAGATCAATCATCATGGTTTCTATAGCCCCCATGGGAGTAGTGCCGAAGCGCAGATCCATCGCCGAGGGCGATCCCCCCCAGATGACCGGCGCCCCCGCTTCCGCACACTGCGCCAGAACGACTCCCGAGAGGGTTTCGGCGGCGTGCTGCACGACCGCGCCGGATAGCGTTACCGGTGCCGTTGATCCCGTCAGGGGCATAGACACGAACTCGGAAGGGATACCGGCGCGAGCCGCTTCAATCACCGAGGCAGCCGTCAGATCCGACCACATAAGTGGAGGTGAAGGACAGGCGTCGAAAATGGCCAGAGGCTTCTCCTTTAAATTCGCTTCGCCACCTCGGACCAAGGCCAACATCTCCTTCATGAAGGAAAAACTTCCTTTTTCAAACGTCCCGGTGACCACCGGTTTGCGACCCAGCCGCAACGCAAGATAAAGTCGGTAGGAATCTCCGCAGGAATCCGGCACGTCCGCACTGATTAAAGCCGTGGACTGCAGATGGTAGTAAGGTAGTTGATCTATCAGGTGGATGAAACGCACCAGGTCTTCGGTCATCGGTTTGCGAATCAGTTCAGCTTTCGGATCGCTGAGATAGAGCGCCGCTGAACCGGGATCGAAGTGAACCTCATCCCCTTCCAAATTGACTTCGCTTTGACCGCTTATATCCCAGAGTCGAACCGATCGAGGCGCCTTTTTCAGAGCATCTTCCACCAGAGAGGGGGGCAATGTCAGCCGACCGGTGCCTTTAATTTTATCACCGTTTCCGACAGGTTTGGCTCCGTGCTCCTGCAACAGGCGATAGGCCTCCTTGTTCTCGATATAGAGACCGATTTCTTCAAGAATTTTAGACGCCTCTGCGATGATCGTTTGGACAAAATCATCGCTGATTATCGTCAGCTTCGGTCTTAGAGGTGGCTTTATCATTTATGTCCTCGAGGATGATCTTGAATCAATGACTTTTCTCATGGCGACAATGTGTTCGGCCTCGCTGCCGCAGCACCCGCCGATAGCTCTTATCCCCAGCTTCATCGCACCTTCCGCGAAACGAGCGAATTCATCAGGCCCCTGGGGATATACAATGCAATCTTTTGTAATTTGCGGCGAACCAGCATTGGGCTGAAAAAGCAAGGGTGCATCAATCTTTGAACTCAAGAAGGACGCCAGCTTGAGCATCCCTTCCGTCTCCAGAGTACAGTTGGATCCGACCAGGAAAGCACCTTGATCCGCGAGGTCTTGAAGCGCGACGGCCGCTGGATTTCCCATCACCGTGAAGAATCCTTTCGCAGTCATGTTGAAGGTCAGAGTGACACCGACTGGAATTTCAGGAGCGACTGCTTTACAGGCCGATAGGCAGATGGAGGCCTCTCGCAGATCGTAATGAGTTTCCAGCAGAAAGAAGTCAATTCCGGCTTCGGCCAATATCCCGGCCTGTTCCTGGAAAACGCGCTCAGCTGATTTTTCGGTCAACTCTCCATGCGGCTGAAAGAATTCGCCGGTCGGCCCCATGTCTCCAGCGATGAACGACCGGTCTCCTGCAGCCTCCCTGGCCACCTGAACAGCACGCCGGTTAATCTCAGCGATCTGATCCTCGAGTCCTACTTTTTGGAGCCGCAGGCGGTTTGCACCGAAACTGCAGGTCGTAATAACCTCCGCGCCAGCCGATGCGTATTCTTTATGGACTTTCCGAATTCGTTCAGGCTGTTCGATGACCCAGGCTTCCGGCGCTCTTCCGGCCGGCAGACCCATGGAAATCAACCGGGAGCCGATAGCCCCATCGAAAAGCACGGGCGATCCGGTTTTGAACCTCTTCTGGACACGATCATTCACCGCCCGGCTCCTGCAGGCGCAACGCCAGTTCCACAGCCCGAGCCGCATCGGGAGCGTATCCGTCGGCTCCAATTTCCCGCGCCCAGCCGGCCGTCACAGGAGCGCCCCCCACCATGACCTTCACATCCTCTCGCAGCCCCTGCTCGACCAATAAATCAATCAGATTTTTCTGGTTGACCATGGTGGTCGTCAACAGAGCGGAAAGCACCAGAAAATCAGGATTATGTTGTCGCGTTTCCTGGACGAAGCGATCCAGAGCCACGTCCGCTCCTAAATCAACGACCTCGAATCCGTTCGCCGAGAGCAGAGCGCAGACCAGGTTCTTTCCGATTTCGTGGATGTCACCCTGAACCGTGCCCGCCAGGACTTTTCCTTTGGTGTTACGGCCTCCGGCCTCATCCGATGCAGATTCCGGAAAGAGGACGTCCAGGGCGGCCTGCATGGCCTGCGCGGCCAAGAGAAGCTGGGGTAGAAAAAATTCCCCTTCTTCGAAGAGATCCCCGGCCCGGCGGATAGCTTTGATGAAAGGTTCCACCGCCTCTGTCGGCGCCAGCCCTGCCTCCAGCGATAGACCGGCCAACGATCTTGTTTCGTCAGAGTTCCCTTCGAGAATGGCGCGAGCTATGTCCTCTCGGAACGGTACTTTCGTATTCAAATTTATCCCCTGAAGTGATTGATTTTGGTTTGCAATGTCCGCGTGTTAACTTACTTCTGATAAGACTATTAATTCTTAGGAGGGCTTAAAATTCAGTTTTGTGCCATAAATGTCAGCACTACCTCTGACACTTCGGACAGAAAAACGCACTGCGACCGTTCAACCTGACACGCTGAATGTCCGTTCCGCAAAGCCGGCAGGGCTGACCGGCGTGATCGTAAACCTGAAGCAGCGATAGGAAATCTCCCGGCTTATCATCCACGCGGCGGTAATCGTTGATCGTCGTGCCACCCAACTTAAGGGCCTCTTTCATAACGCTACGCAGAGCTTCCGCTAACCGCTGGCGATGCCGCGGTTTCAGTTGACCTGCCGCCTTATCCGGTCTGACACCCGCTCGGAATAGAGCTTCTGAAGCGTAGATATTGCCCACACCTGAAATCAGGCTTTGATCTAAAAGCAATGTGTGGATCGCCCTTGTGCGTGGGGTCCTGTTCTTTTTTGTATAAACCAGATTCTCTAAACAGTTCGGATGGAAATCCGGCGACAGGGGATCAATCCCTAACTTTTCCAAAATCGGAATCGCCGCACCCGCAGAGTAAAGCTCTAACCGGCCCAAACGGCGTACGTCCACATGATCCAGCCTGCCGCCATCTTCAAAGCAGTACTGGCTGCAGAGATGCGCCGGTTCAGGTTGATCCGCATCGCTTAGTACGAATTTCCCGGACATACCCAGGTGAGCCAGCAACCTATCGCCATTGTTTAACGAGAATATAATGTACTTGCCCCGCCTTTCGACGGTCTCAAATAACCCCCCACAGAAAAAGTTAGCGAATTCATGACTCTTAGAATCGCATTTTTTCAGGATGTCCGGCTTTAAGAGGCGCGCAGCCACGATTCTCCGTTTTAATACTGTGCTTCGCAGTTCGCGCACCACGGTTTCCACTTCGGGCAGTTCGGGCAAGGCGCACCTTCAATTGAGATAATAATTATAACTGAGGAACAGACGGTCATCTCCGGTTCCTTGCGGATACCAGTGATAAGCGAGATGAAGGCGAGCGAACCCGCCATCGCTGTAAAGCCCCATTCCACCCGTCCAATACTTTTCCTTCGTGGAATCCTGCACCCATCCCCCGGCCAGTGATAATGCCCGTGAGAATCTCGCTTCCAACCCGAGCCGGTATTCCGCCTGATTTAAGTTCTTCAAATCATCCCAATCGTTGACGCCAATCTGCAGGGCCGCCGTTATTTTACCCCCCAGATTCTGCGATACCCCGCAGAGGACGCGGTAAGGAAATAACCGGCTGCCGGGATCAGTAAAACTCTGAAAGTTCAGCCCCAGAAGCCAGGATTTGTATGGTAAAACTATTCCCAAATCGCCGCTAAAGTAGCCCTTTCGATCCTCGTCCGCCCATTTCTCGTTGATGTACTTGAAGGAAAACCCTAAGGGTATGCCAATCGGCGTCTGATAAACCGTTGCCAGGATCGCCGCCACGGCATCTCCACCCGGGGGCAGAGAAGAATCCTCAATCCTGTACAATCCGATACCGGCCCCCGTTCTCGCGGATCTTACGTATTTCAAATAGCTCACCCCCCAGTTTTCCGGCCAGCCGAATTCGCCGAAACCCAAAGTCAAATCCAGGGCGATGCGATCCTGCAGGTAAAGTCCGGCGGGATTATAGAACACAGTGGCCACATCCGTCGGCAGGGCAATCCCCGCTCCTCCCATGGCCTGCACCCGCGCATTCACCGGTTCGTACGCTTGACTGACGCCGGTGATACACATCAAAATAAGTAGAGAAGGAACGATGATTTTATTCATGGTGATAGTATAAAAAAAATCGCCCTATTTCGCAAGCTCATTCCACCCCTTCTGATGAAGTGAGACGGTTATGCACAGAAACCATTACTTTTTTTAGCTACTGGCCTAAATTATAGCGAAATTGCTTGACATTATTCAAGCCCCAACCTATATTTCTGCTGATACCCTGATAGCGCGCCTTTGTCGGGGAGCGTGGGGTATATTCGGAAACGGCCGCGTTTACGACCATTCCTTCGTTGATGAGGTATCTTCGGATGAGTTATTCCATCCTGGTAGTTGATGATTCCTGGGAATCCCGCGAAGTAATCACATCCATCCTAAATGCCCAGGAAGATTACGATCTTGTCCTGGCTGAGAACGGCCAGGAGGCGTTGACAAAACTGCATTCCCAGAACATTGATCTGGTCATTACCGACATTTCCATGCCGGTCATGGACGGCCTGGAACTCCTGGATCATATGACCAAGGAATTACCGAACGTTCCGGTCATTACTTTTACCGGCTTCGGTGATCTCTTCGGTGCCAAAGCCCTGGAGAGGGGTGCAGAAGACTGCATCTTTAAACCTTTTGACGCCAGGGACTTCAAACTCCGCGTTGCCAAGGCGTTAAAATACAGTCACCTAAAAAAATACCAGGACCTGCTCGAACAGAAAAACGAGGAGTTACGTCTTCTATCCGTAACCGACCAGCTCACCCAGCTTTACAACCGCCACTTCATGCAGGACGCCCTGAAACGTGAATTCGCCCGCGCCAAAAGATACCGTAGTAAGCTATCCTGCATTCTCGTTGACATAGATCATTTCAAGAAAATCAATGATAAATACGGCCACCTGCAGGGAGATTCAGTCCTCAGGGAATTCGCTGCCTTGATAAAAAACTCATCTCGCGAAGTGGACATCCCCTGCCGTTATGGCGGCGAGGAATTCCTTGTTATTCTCCCCGAAACGGATCGCCGCGGTGCCGAATGTATGGCGGATCGCTTGCGGCGGGCCACCGAAGCCATGCCCATATTCAGAGTGGACAGCATCGAGCTTTTAAGCAACGTGAACATCAGCATATCCATCGGGCTGGCGGCCTATCCCGATCCCCGCATTAGAACTGAGAAAGATCTGATCTCGCTGGCGGATGAAGCTCTCTACCTGGCCAAGAACCAGGGACGGAATTGCGTCATGGTAGCATGATCTAATCTGGAAATAATCATGCACGACATTCTAAGACGCGAATTTGCGCGAGCCAGGAGGAGCAATGCTAAATTGTCCTGCCTCTTAATTGACATTGACCGTTTTAAAAAGATCAATGAACGATACGGTCACCTCCAGGGTGATAGCGTTCTGCAGCGCTTTTCCAATCTCGTCAACCAAACTTCGCGCAAAGCCGACTTCGTCTGGCGGCGCAGCGGAGAAGAATTCCTGCTGATCCTTCCAGAGACGGATCGCAAGGGAGCTGAATGCCTGGCCAACCGACTGCGCCAAAAAACTAAAACCATCCCTTTGTACAAATTGGATAACGCCGAGCCCATCAAGGATATCAGAATAAGCATATCCATTGGTGTTGCCGTCTATCCTGATCCCCGCATCCACACGGAAGATGACCTTGTCGAGCTGGCTGACGAAGCCTTGTCCCGGGCCAAGACGAAGGGAAAAAATCGTGTAATGACGGCGTAGAGCTGCTGAAATCTAATGATGAACCGGAGCTGACTGAGGCTCCGGTTTTTCAATTACCAACCGCTTGATTATCCTTCTCAGAGATTCAGCTAAAAAATCCTACCTTATCAAAAGGTCCCTTCCTACACCTAACATTTCTTTACCTGTGGCTATTACCGCCCGCGTCCAACTGAAACCCGATCATTGGAATCATGCTTCAAGGCTAAATCCAGACATTCGGATCGGAACCCGCCTCAGTGAGCTTCAAGCCAGTTTCGGCCGACGCCCAGATCCACGACGATGGGCACCTTCAGCTCCATAGCCCCCTCCATCTCATCCTTGACCACCCTCTTAACCTCGTCCAGGATGTCCTCTTCCACCTCAAACACCAATTCATCGTGCACCTGAATGATCATCTTTGCTGAAGATCCGAATCGCCTCAACCTTTCAAACACGCGGATCATGGCTAACTTAATCATATCGGCGGCGGAACCCTGAATGGGAGTGTTGATGGCGGTGCGTTCGGCAAATTCCCGGACGTTGCGGTTTTTGGCATCAATGTCGGGCAGGAGACGGTGGCGTCCCATCAATGTAGTGACGCGTTTTTCTTTGCGGGCCTTTTCGATGATGCCATCCATGTAGGCCCTCACTCCGGGATAAGTCTCGAAATACTGCTTGCGGAACTCTGCAGCCACATTGATGGGGATACCCAGCCGTTCTGATAGTCCGTAATCTCCCATACCGTAGATCACCCCAAAGTTGATCTCCTTGGCCGAACGACGCATTTCCGGAGTCACCTCTTCGGGATCAACCTTCATGATGCGAGCGGCCGTGGCAGTGTGGATGTCACGTCCTTCCCGGAAAGCGGAGATCAGCTCCTCATCCCCGGAAATGTGTGCCACCAAACGAAGTTCTATCTGGGAGTAATCGGCCGAAAGCAGCACTTTTGAAGGCTCGCCCGGTACGAAAGCCTTGCGGATCTGACCGCCCACTTCGGTGCGGATGGGAATGTTCTGCAAGTTGGGGTCGGAGCTGGACAGCCTGCCGGTAGCGGCGACGGTCTGGTTAAAGGAGGTGTGGACACGCCCGGTGATGGGATTGACCATTTTGGGGAGAGCATCCACATAGGTGGATTTTAACTTTTGAAGTTGGCGGTATTCCAGGAGAGTCCTGGGCAGGGGATCCAGAGGGGCTAGCTTTTCCAGAACCTCAACGTCGGTAGAATAGCCGGTCTTCGTCTTCTTCACCGGCTTTAGCTGCAATTTCTCGAAGAGGATGTGCTGAAGCTGCTGGGTGGAATTGATATTGAACTCGACGCCGGCCAGCCGGTAAATCTCCCCCGTCAATTCCTCCAATTTGGTCCCCATTTCCGCCGACATGGAAGCTAAGAGATCCAGATCGAGGGCCACCCCGTTGTATTCCATCTCCAGTAAAACGGGAATCAGGGGCAATTCCAGGTCATTGAATAAGGTTTTGAATCCTTCCTGCTCAATCTTTTCCCCCAACAACAATGTCAAACGGCGAGCGATGTCGGCGTCCTCGCAGGCGTAACGCGCAATTTCATCGAGGGGAACTTCGGTCATGCTGATCTGGTTGCGCCCTTTTCCAATCAAGTCTGAGGTGGGGATCTTTTTATAGTTGAGGTATTCGAGCGCCAAAGAATCAAGATTGTGCTGTCGCCGGGAAGGATTGAGCAGGTAACTGGCCACCATGGAATCGAAGATGATCCCTTCAAGCTGAATGCCATAACAACGCAGCACTAACGCATCGTATTTCAAGTTCTGGCCGCATTTGTGAACCTCGGCGTTTTCCAGAATCCCCCTGAGTTTTCCCAGCACCCAGCGGGTTTCCCCCGGGACTTGTTCACTCAAACGAGTGATATCTGATTCCTCTTCTGGAAAATAACCGCCGCAGGCTGGAACGTAATACCCCTTCCCTTCTTCAACGGAAAATGAAAATCCCACGATCTCCGCCTGCATGGGATCCATCGAAGTGGTCTCCAGATCCACGGAGAGAGGCTTTCCCTTCATCATATTCGGGAGGAGTTTTTCCAACTCCTCTGCCGAAGTCACCGCTCGGTAGTCGAGCTCCTCCGCAGCCTCAGTCCGCCCAATTTCTAATCTTCCCATCAGGCTGTGAAAACCATAGCGGCCATAGAGATCTAAAAGCCTCGTTATGTCGGGACTTTTTTTCGTGAGTTGTTCGACGGAAAGCTCAACTGGAACTGCAGTATCAATCGTCACCAGGCGGCGCGAAAGTCGCGCCTGCTCTGCGAATTCCAGCAGGTTCTGGCGCAGAGCCGGCTTGGATACCTCCCCGGCCCGCTTCAGCACCTCTTCCAGCGATCCGAACCGTTCAATGAGTTCTGCAGCGGTCTTATCCCCTACCTTGGGTACGCCCGGGACGTTGTCAGATGAATCGCCTTTTAATCCCATAAAATCTATGATCTTTTCGGGTGGCACTCCCCATTTCTCCCGCACCGCTTCGGCATCCATGACCTCCAGGCCTTCACCCCGGCCCTTCGGCACTAACAGCCGGATTTTATCGCTGACCAATTGCCCGAAATCCTTATCGCCGCTGACGATGAAAACATCCAATCCCCGGTCTGCGGCTTGAACGGCCAGCGTGCCAATCAGATCGTCTGCCTCATAGCCCTGCATTTCTATGACGCTCACCCCCAGCGCATCCACCATTTCCTTGATGCCTTCGAGCTGTCCCGCCAGCTCCTCGGGCATCTTCTGCCGGGTAGCTTTGTAATCCGGATAAATTTCATGGCGGAAGGTGGGGCCCTTGGCGTCGAAGATACAGGCAGCAGCGTCAATGTCCTCCCGGTCCAAAAGTGAATGGAGAAACAAAGCCACCCCGAAGGTGGCTCCAGTAGGCTGACCTGAAGGGCCGGTCAGAGGCGTTCGGCTAAAAGCGAAGTGCGATCGGTAGGCTAACGCCGAACCGTCAATCAGATAGAGAGCGGACATAATAATGAATAAAACTGAATTCAATCTCCTAAGAAAACATCTCCCGACATCTTTCCATGGCTATCTGAGCTAATTGATCCGGGGCTTCCTGAGTTTGCGACAGATCTATGATCAAATCACCGCTGAAATCGTTTTCTCGCAGGGTCATAACCATCTTGTAGATGTCGAGATGACCATCCCCGGGGAGCAGATGGACGTGCTCGTGCCTGCGAACGTCCGAAATGTGAGCGTTCATGATGAAGGGCGCCCATTCTTCAATAGCGGCCGCCACGTCGCCCTCCGTTAGAGCGACATGACCGATGTTGAGACTGAGCCCCAGCGGTGAACCGGCCACGCGGCTTGCCAGCACGGAAAACTCAAAAAGCCCGTTGATCACCGTCTCCGGTTCGGGTTCCACTGCGATAGTTACGCCCTTCTCTTCAGCCAGGCGTAACAGCTCTTCTAAGGCGCGGTAAGTCTTTTTTCCATCTGGATCCGCTGCTTCGGGTAATGTCCCCACAACCAGAATCCTGCAGTCCAATTCCCGAGCTAATTCGACACCCCCCTTCTGTTCTTCCAGTGCCACAGATACATCGTCACCGGAGCTGAAATAGCTAACTGAACTGACACGCAGACCGCCATCTTCGATGATTTTCTTGATCCGTGAAATCTCTTTCTCTGTTAACTTATCCGGACTCAATTCTGGATGTTCCAGACAGAGTTCCAGCGATTTATATCCCATTTCAGCCAACGTCTTGACGGCCTTCTCCAAGGGCCAGGTATGAAAGAGCGCCAGCCGAAATCCCAGCTTGTTTAGTTCTTCTGAAGGGGTGAATTTGGACCCAATCATGCCACCTCCTGAGTCAACCCAACCACTTTTGTCGGGGCAAAGACGATGATTACCCGATTTCTAGCTGAACAATGAAGACAAGAATTTAATGAAAATCCTGTGAAATAGCCTGAAGAAACCGGGTGTGTCTGTTACCTGTAATGGGGACTGTAAGACGGCACTGCCAAAAATATGTGGGGTGAAAATCCTGCCGCTCCGGAGAAAACCAAAAAATGTCGTCGGAAGAAGCAGCAAACATTTCACAAGAGAAAGGATTGAGAGCGGATCAAATCAGGATACGCCTGCCTGAAAGTCGTGGAATACACACTCCATAGCATGATTTCCAAATAATGTAATATATTTCACGCACTTTGTCAAGGGAAATCTCACTTTCTGATCCTTGAAATGCAAAAATTCCCATTTTCTTT
>CAZHMN010000004.1:42070-59930 GCA_964533705.1 uncultured bacterium | reverse complement strand
GATTTCAAGGATCCCATTCCAACCAGAACGGTTTACGTTGACGGATGCGTGAGCCTGAAGGAAATCGCCAAGTGCGCGGACGCTGATTATTACGTTATTAAAAAGCTGAATTCCTCTCTGAAAAGAGGCTGCACTCCACCCGATGCAAAGAATTTTCCCGTATTGATCCCTGAAGGCACGGGTGCGAACTTCGAGGAAAAAATAGCCAAAGCGCCTCGCTTAGAAAGATCGGAATGGGTGCGCCACCGAGTCCGCCGGGGAGAATCCTTAAGTCTGATCGCAGCCCGCTACGGCGTCAGCATGCGATCCATCATGGAAATCCCCGCGAATAAACTCAGGAGTCCACATAAAATTCGCGCAGGACAGTACCTTCTAATCCCGGTCGCAAGCGCCCGGAGTACCTCGCGCAAAGAGCCAAAAGTGGGACAGCCGCAACCCGTCCAGTTGACCAGTTCCAACGGTGACGTCCGCACCATCTATCGAGTTCGCAAGGGGGATTGTCTGGACGACATCGCCAAAAAATTCCAGGTGCGAATCGCCGACATTAAAACCTGGAATCACCTCTGGGGAAAGCGTTATATCTATCCCGGCCAAAAGCTTATCATCTGGACGAAATCAAGCGATGAGTCTCTCGAAGATGCTAATTTTGCCGCGACCAAAGTCATAACTTCAAACTCCGGATCTCGCGTTCACCTGGTACAACCCGGAGATACTCTCTGGGACATTTCAAGGCTCTATGGCGTTTCCGTGGCGAATCTAAAAAAGTGGAACGGCATCCGATCCGCCCGGCGCCTCAAGCCTGGTGTTAAATTAAAGCTGGAGCCATAAATTAGGGAGGGCTATTGAATCGACGTCGAGATCTTTTTGTACTTCTGTTCTTCCTGCTTTTCTTCTTCCTCTTTATCTATCTCATCTTCGGCCTGATCACGCCTTCGGATAGCCTCGACGATCTGAGCCTGAGCGGTGGCGAGAAGGTTGCTCTGATCAAGATCGTTGGAGGAATATACGATTCCAAGCCGATCCTGTCCCAACTCGACAAGATAGAAGAAAGCAAGGCGGTAAAGGCGGTCGTGCTGCGGCTGGAAACCCCCGGAGGGGCCGTAGCGGCATCTCAGGAGATTTACCGAAAGCTGAAATACCTGCGGGATGAAAAGGGCATCCCCATCGTCGCTTCGATGGGTAATGTCGCCGCCTCTGGTGGGTATTACGTCGCCCTGGGAGCGGATACGATTATCGCCAATCCGGGAACCATCACCGGTTCCATCGGCGTCATCGCCAGCATCTTTCAGTATCAGCGTCTGTTTGAGAAGCTGGGCGTGGGCGTTGAAACCGTCAAGAGCGGTAAATTCAAGGATACGGGATCGCCTTTCAGGGGGATGACGGGGGAGGAGAGGGAATATCTGCAATCTCTAATTGATGATACGTACGACCAGTTCGTTCATGCGGTGGCGGAGGGGCGAAATCTCGAAGTCGCTGAAGTGGAACTTCTGGCGGATGGGCGAGTTTATACCGGACGTCAGGCAAAGGAACTGGGGCTAATTGACATCCTGGGTGGCCTGGATGAAGCGATTCAGGTTGCAGGAGAATTGGGAGGCATTTCCGGAAAACCTCAAGTCGTAGAACTGGCAAAAAAGAAACTAACATTATTGGACATCCTTCTAAGCGATTTAGAAGAAATTATCTTTCTGAAGCTCGGTTTAGCTATTCCTCTGAAATACGAGCTGCCGCAGGGCTTCTAATTTTTCCGGTTTCTTACCTGTGCTTATGCGGCGAAATCTCTTAGTAACAAATCGTCCCCTTCAAGGGAAAAATTAAAGAACACAAATTGCGAGGTGAACCATGAACAAAAGTGATCTGGTTCGGGAAATTGCCAGTCGGACGGGCTTAACCCAAATTGAAGCCCGGGCAGCCATTGATAACATGGTCGGTGTCATCAACGAACAAGTGGCAGGAGGGCGAAGTGTGAACTTGCGCGGCTTCGGTACGTTCAAAGCGGTGGATCGGGAAGCCAGAAAAGCTCAGCACCCCAGGACTCGCCAGACGATCGCTGTACCCCGCAAGAAAGTTCCTGTTTTTCGACCCTCGCCGGAGTGGAAAGCGGCACTGTTAAAAAGAAGATAACTCAGTCAACTCTAAACATGATGTGATTCAAACCAGGAGGTAACGGCATTGCCCTGCGGCAAGAAGCGCAAACGGGCCAAGATGGCCACCCACAAACGAAAGAAAAGACTGCGCAAGAACAGACATAAGAAGAAGTAATTCGTCATCTGGTCCGCGGACATGACCCGCATCCTGGTGCTATCCGATACCCACCTGAAATATGGAGTCCAGACTTCCGGTGAAACATCCGGATTTCTAAAGGATCTGGCCGGGTATTTCAAAGCGGCGGACTTGATCCTGCATGCAGGAGATCACACCGGCGTGGAATTCTACCTGGCCTTACAACAAATGGGATCCCTCATATCGGTCTGCGGGAACATGGATGCGCTTATGCTGCGGAATGATCTTCCGGAACGCGTCACAGTGGAACGCGAAGGCGTGCGCATTGGAATGATACACGGTTGGGGTCCACCGACAGGCCTGGACGAACGCGTCCACGACGCCTGGTTGAGGGAACACCCGGACGTCATTATTTTCGGGCATTCTCACCGGCCGCACTTAAGTCGCCGCGGCGAGGTTCTGCTGTTTAATCCCGGTAGCCCGACAGGCCCCCGGCAGCCATATCCGACTGCCGGTTGGCTGGAAGTTGAGGAAGGGAAAGTCAAGGCCAGCATTATTCGGTTGCCGAAGCACGGCATGTTCCCTTAATTGATGAGTTGATGCTGCCGTACCAAAATCTTGGTAAAATTTTAATTTTACTGGGCTTGCTTCTGATCCTGATCGGGGGGCTGGTTTACCTGGCACCCCGATGGCCCTTTTTACAAAAAATCCCCGGCAACTTCAGCTGGCAAAAGGGCTCGGTGCGCTTTTACTTTCCCCTGGGGACCTGTATTCTGGTCAGCATCCTGCTTACGCTGTTGTTCCACTTTCTGGGCCGCAAATGAACGAGCAGGTTCCACTAACAATCAGCGAGCTGACCGGTCGCATTAAAGCAATCCTCGAAGGCGGTTTACCGCTTCTCTGGGTTCGGGGAGAAGTTTCCCAGTTCACCCGGCACCGTTCCGGACACTGGTACTTCACGCTGATTGATGACCGCTCGGCTCTCTCCTGCGTACTGTGGCGAGGCCGAACCGAGACCCTGAGCTTCGTCCCGCAGGTGGGGCAAATGGTTTTGGTTCAGGGCAAGATCACCGTTTACGAGAGGGGCGGGCGCTACCAGTTCGATTGTTTCGAGATCCGCCCCGCGGGCGTGGGCGACCTGGCTCTGGCTTTCGAAGAACTGAAAAAGAAGCTCGATGCCCAGGGATTATTCGCACTGGAAAGAAAGATTCCCTTACCCTCAATGCCGGAGCGCATCGGGGTGGTCACCAGCCCGGACGGGGCCGCATTACAGGATATTCTAAAAGTGGCACGCAAACGGGCCCCCTGGGTGGAATTTCGGTTGGCACCGGCGGCGGTTCAGGGTGCCGCGGCTCCTGGAGAGATTGCAGCAGGCATCAGATTATTGGACGACAGCGGTTGGCCCCAGGTTATCATCGTGGGGCGCGGAGGTGGAGCTCCGGAAGATCTCTGGGCCTTCAATGAAGAGAAGGTAGTGAGGGCTATCGCCGACTGCCATACGCCCATCGTCAGCGCCGTCGGCCATGAAGTGGACGTCACACTGGCGGATCTGGCGGCGGATTTGAGAGCTCCCACACCCTCAGCGGCGGCCGAAATGTGCCTCCCCGACAGGGAATCGCTGAGCAAGCGGGTGGCAGATTTCCAATCTCGGCTGCAGCGTGCCCTGCAACTTAGAATCACCGAATTGCGGCGCTGGCTGAATGATTACGCTTTGACGGTTCTCAAGCAGCGCGTCCCCGCCATTTGGCGGGAAGAGAGCCAGAGAACGGACGAGCTTTCGAGACGATTAGAAAGTGCCATCCTGCAATTGCTGGAACGCCGCCGTTCAGCCCTGGAACAACTCAGGGCGCGGCATCAATCGGCTAATCCCAGGGCGATTCTCGCCCGGGGTTATTCAGTCGTGCGCAAACCAGGCCACCCCAAACCGATAATCCGATCGGATGAACTCGTGCCCGCGGACGACATAGATATCACTTTTCACACAGGCACCGCCGAAGCTGTCGTGAAGCGATGCGAAGGCGATTCATAACCTTTTCAAAGATTAAATATGCCAGAAGAGGCTGAGAAGTCATTTGAGGAAGCGCTTAAACGCCTGGAGGAGATCGTCCATTCGCTGGAGGATAATAATCCTGCGCTGGACGAGGCCTTGAATCTCTTCGAGGAAGGCAAATCGCTGATCGGCCTCTGTCTGAAGAAATTGGATGAAGCTGAACAAAAGCTCAAGATTTTGCCATAATTTAGATGATCCTTCATATTTTACAAACGAACCTGTCAGAATAATGATAGCACAGAGACTCAGGTGAGCAACCATTTATCAAATATTGATTCCCCCACCGATCTCAAGCGACTGTCGCCCCAGGAGCTAACCGAGCTGGCTTCCGAACTGCGTGATTACATCATCAACAACGTCAGCGTGACCGGCGGGCACCTGGCGCCCAGCCTGGGTGTTGTGGAATTGACTCTGGCGCTTCACTACGTCTTTGACAGCCCCCGTGATAAAATCATCTGGGACGTGGGCCATCAAGCTTACGCCCACAAGATTCTGACCGGTCGAAGGGATCGCTTCCCAAAGAACAGGCAATACGGCGGGATTTCGGGTTTCCCCAGCCGCTTTGAGAACTCGCACGACGCCTTCGGTACTGGCCACGCTTCAACGTCCATCTCGGCGGGGTACGGGATGGTTTGCGCTCGCGATTTGGCCGGCGAAGATTACAGCGTCATCTCGGTCATCGGTGATGGATCAATGAGCGGCGGTCTGGCTTTCGAGGGCTTGAACAACGCCGGAGCTTCCCGTCGCAACTTCATCGTCGTTCTAAACGACAATAAAATGTCCATCTCCCCGAATGTGGGGGCTCTCTCCAAGTACCTGGCATTTCTTATCACTGATCCCCGCATGAACAGGATTAAGAAGGAACTTTTGGAGCTGGCCGCCCGCCTGCCTCAGGGTGAACGCATCGCCAGATCCTGGGGAAGACTGGAAAGTTCCATTAAAGCCATGCTGGCGCCGGGGATGCTCTTCGAACAAATCGGCTTCCGCTATATCGGCCCTCTGGACGGCCATAAAATCGAGGATCTAATCCACATCTTCCGCCAGGTTAGAGGACTTCCCGGACCGATCCTGGTCCACGTTCTCACCCGCAAAGGTAAAGGATACCCTCCCGCCGAAAAGAACGCCACCCAATTCCACGGAATCGGCTCCTTTGAAAAAGCCACCGGAAAATCTAACGGCAGGGCAAAGAAGGCCCCGTCCTATACGTCTGTTTTCGGCAAAACGATCATCCGACTGGCTGAAAAACATGACTCGGTCGTCGCGGTTACCGCAGCCATGACGGACGGCACCGGCTTAACCGAATTCAGCGAAAAGTTCCCCGAACGTTTCTACGACGTCGGCATCGCCGAAGGGCATGCCGTGACCTTCGCCGCGGGACTGGCCTCCCAGGGCTTCCGGCCCGTGGTAGCCATCTACTCCACCTTCTTGCAGAGAGGTTACGATCAACTGATCCATGACGCCGCTCTTCAGAAACTTCCCATCATTTTCGCCTTAGACCGAGCCGGTCTGGTCGGCGAAGACGGCCCCACGCATCACGGCTGCTTCGATTTAAGTTACCTTCGCCACATTCCCGGGACTGCCATTCTCGTCCCCGCCGACGAAAACGAACTCCAGCATATGTTGCAGACAGCCGTGAGTTGGAAGCAGGGGCCCATTTTGCTGAGGTATCCTCGTGGAGAGGGAGTCGGCATTCCCCTCGATCCGGAATTGAAGAGGCTGGATATCGGCAGAGCGGTCGTCGGCAGAGTTGGTTCAGCCGGCGCGATTCTGGCCATAGGCCCGGTTTACTGGGAAGCCATGCAAGCGGCGCAAGTCTTAGATGAGGAAGGCTTGCCCCTGACAGTTGTCAATATGCGCAGCCTTAAGCCTTTGGATCGCGAACTTTTACTCGACCTGGCAGAGAGCTATGACCGCATCATCACCATAGAAGAAGGAACAATAAAAGGTGGTTTCGGTTCGGCAATCCTCGAGGCATTTTCAGAGATGGACATTAAACCGCCCAGGGTGAAACTCCTGGGAATACCCGACCGGTTTATCGAACAGGGGGCCAGATCCCTGCTGCTCCGGCAAGTGGGTTTGGATGCAGAGAACATTATGGTAACCGCTCGGAAATTCTTCGGACAGCGCAAGAAGGCAAGGGCGCTCAAATCAAATAAAGTAGGTTCCATCAAACTCCATGACGTTCGGCATCATCGCCAACACGCAGATGCCAAGGATCTGGGAGGTACTACCCGATTTTCTGGATTGGATCGAGAGCAAGGGTCCCACCATCCTCGTCTGCGATGATCTTAAATCCAATCTGAAAAAGCCAAAGGCACGTTTTTCACCTGCAACCCAGTTGGCTGAAGTCAGTGACATGATCCTCTCTTTCGGAGGTGATGGAACTCTGCTGTCCACAGCCCGGAAGGTAGGCCAGCATCAGACTCCGATTCTGGGAGTTCACCTGGGCGGTCTGGGATACCTGGCCGAAATTTCACTGGAAAGTCTTTACCCCCGCATCGAAGAACTTCTCAGCGGAGATTATCGGGTGGAAGACCGCATGGTGCTATGCTGTAGGGTTGAGGGGTCACAGCAGAAATACTTTGCCCTGAATGACATCGTTATCAGCAAAGGCGCCTACCCCCGTGTCGTAGGAATACGAACCACGATTGGGGGGCGTTATCTGAACACTTATACCGGAGACGGTTTAATCATCGCCACTCCGACGGGCTCAACGGCTTATTCGCTTTCCAGCGGCGGCCCCATCGTCGAACCCTCACTGAACGCACTTATCGTCAATCCCATCTCACCGCACACGCTTGCCGACCGCCCCATGATCATCGGCGATGACCAGGAGATTGAAGCGCTGCTCGAAGGCCGGTATGATGCCCTGACTCTGGTGGCGGACGGCCAAGTGGAACGCACCTTGAAGACCGGTGATAGGGTGCTCATCTCACGAGCTGATTACGTCGTTAAACTGGTGCTCTTTCGAGATAAGTTCTTTTACGACGTGCTCCGTGAAAAATTGAAGTGGGGTGGCATTTCCTTGCCACAGTCGGAATCTCCCCGATAATCCCCGCCGCGCGGAATAGCCCCGATGTATGCTGATTGGAATCAGCTTTTTCTTGATCCTACAAAAGTTATCCGAGAATCGGATCCTTTAGTAGAGGAATTTATTCGGGCAGTGCCATCGGGCGCTCCCGTATTCGATCTGGGCCGCGCGCCTGGAAATAGACAGCTCCTACTCTAACCAACTTCGATCCAAAATAAAGATGCAGTTATTCCAGAAGCTAAAAGGAGGGCTTAGAAAAACTCGGCAGAAACTCGGCGACCGGGTGCGCAGCATTCTAAGTTCCTACAGCACGATAGATGAAAACCTCTACGAAGAACTGGAGGAAACGCTGATCAGTGCCGACGTAGGCGTTGATACGACCCACGCGATTCTCGACGCCCTGCGTGAAAAGGTTCGCCGTTACCCCGGCAACGGAAAAGACCCAAGCATCATCCATGACCTGCTCGCCGAAACCATCGAAGAGGTTATCAGCCCGGCCACGGTGCAGAATGAATTAAACCTCCAGAGCAAGCCTTCGGTTATACTGGTCGTCGGCGTAAACGGCAGCGGCAAAACCACCACTATCGCCAAATTGTCGTATTATTTTAAAAGGGCGGGGAAACGAGTCATGCTGGCGGCGGCGGATACTTTTCGCGCTGCTGCGACAGAGCAATTGCTGGAATGGGGCAAGCGCGTTGATGCCCCCGTCATTCACCAGCAGCCGGGCGCCGATCCCGCAGCCGTCGCCTTCGACGCATTCCAGGCGGCACGGGCGCGGGATTACGATCTGCTCATCGTGGATACGGCCGGGCGGTTGCAGAACAAGGCAAATCTGATGCAGGAACTGGCCAAAATATCGCGTGTCATGAAAAAGCTGGATTCGGAAGCACCGCATGAAGTTTTTCTGGTCCTCGACGCCACGACCGGTCAAAACGCTTTGCAGCAGGCCAAAGTTTTCCAGGAGATCAGCGGCGTGACGGGATTAGTGCTGGCGAAGCTGGACGGAACGGCCAAGGGAGGAGCGGTTATCCCCATTTGCCGGGAGCTGAATCTACCGCTGCGCTTTATTGGCCTCGGTGAAAAAGTGGGAGATCTGGAAATCTTCCATCCCCGCAGCTTCGCACGAGCCATCCTGGAATCCGCCGAGGACGAGGCTTGAAACGGCTTTTCCTACATAACCTGGGATGCGCCAAGAACCAGGTGGATGGCGAACTCCTGGCCGGCTGGGCTTCCAAAGGCAGCGTAAGTCTGGTAGAAAATCCGTACGAAGCCGACGTAATCGTGGTCAACACCTGCGCCTTCATCCAGGAAGCCAAGGAAGAAGCGATCGAAGCTATCCTCGAAGCGGCTAAAGTAAAAGCGGAATCGGATTGCCAGGCCCTCTACGTCTGCGGCTGCTTTCCGCAGATATACCGGGATGAGCTTAAAGCGGAATTCCCGGAGGTGGACGCCTTTTTCGGCGTCCACGAATGGCCCAAACTGCTTCGTACACTAACTCAGAATACGGTTGAGCCTTCCGGCAATCCATACCTGGAGCGGCATCTCTGGACGCCGCGGCATTACGCCTACATCCGCATCGCCGACGGATGCGATCGAGGCTGCACCTATTGCGTCATTCCCCGGATACGCGGCTCCTACCGCAGCCGGCCCCCGGATGAAATTATCGAGGAGGCGAAATATCTGGCTGATCAAGGGGTCAGGGAACTGCTTCCCGTCGCTCAGGAGTTAAATTCATACGGACACGATCTGGGAATAGGTCAAGGCAACGAACCCTTAATATCTCTTTTAGAGAAACTCTGTAATATAGAAAAACTGGAGTGGATTCGCCCGCTCTATCTGCATCCGCCTGCCTGTAATGAAGCACTCCTCGAATTCTGGGCTTCACAGCCGAAACTCTGCCGCTATCTCGATCTGCCCATAGAACACGCTTCCGACCGCATCCTCAAAGCCATGGGACGGGGAGGACACCAGGCGCAGATTGGACAGTTGATCCAGTCAGCGCGGCGGATGATGGACGACGTTGTCATAAGAACGTCAATCATCGTCGGTTTCCCGGGCGAAACCGAAGCCGACTTGGAAGAACTCCTGGATTTCGTAAGAGCAATCCGATTCGAACGGCTGGGTTCGTTTCGTTTTTCCGCTGAAGAATACGCCAAGGCGGCTTCCTTACCTCAGCAGGTTCCAGAGGCAGCAAAAACCGAGCGTCAGGAAAGACTGATGCTGCTTCAGAGTGAAATTTCACATGAAATTAACCTGGCCAGGGTGGGGCAAGTTGAAGAAGTCTTCGTAGATAGATATGAAGAATCGGGCTTAAGCATAGCCCACAGCCGCAAAGAGCTGCCGGAACTCGATGGAGAAATTCTCGTTAGGGGCCGCTACCCCGAAGGATCGAAACTCAGAGTCAGAATCGAATCGGCCGCCGAACACGATCTCATGGCAGTTCCTTTGCGTGAAAGGGCAGATCAGACCTACTCGAAAGCTTCGATAGGGGGAACCTGATGAAACGGTACATGCTATATGCCATAATCGCACTGTGCCTGGCTTTGCCGGTCAATGCTCAGCCAGAGTTCTACTCCGATGCTTTCCTGGGATTCCCAGAATTCCGCGCTCTGCCCGTTCTTCTGCCTTCACCTTATCCGGACTCCGTTCAAATCGAAGTCCACGTGAGGATCGTTTACGACGACCTGCAATTCACCAAAGAAGGAGAAATCTATAAAGCGGGCTACGGATTAGATATTATTCTGCGGGATAAAGAGGACAACTTAGCTGAGTCGCAACACATCGAACGCGAGGTAACGGCGTTCAGCTATGCCCAGACCAACTCCCGTCAGCAGGGCGACCAGACCAGCACCCGGTTTACCTTGCCGATGAAAAACTATCACCTCCGAATAAACCTGGTAGATCGAGAATCGCGCAAGAGCCGTTCGTTGGAAAAGGCGCTGGATTTCCCGGATAAATACTGGAAGCGAGACCTGAGGCTTGGTGATCTCGTCCTGGTGGACTCATCAGGTACCGCCCTGCTGACTTCCGGGATCATCCGCGGGCAACCTCTACGGGTCCTGTATAGGCTTTACAGTGAAACCAAAGAAGGTTTATCGTTCTACTATCAGCTCTTCGAAAGGGAAGACAGAATCGCCCTGGCGGGGCAGATTATCCTCAGCGGCGAAGGCCCCTACTTCGAGAACATCCTCGACCTCCCCACCGATTCTCTGACTTCACATGCATACCATCTGCTTCTGGTCGCTCAACAGGGTGAGACAACCTTGAGTCGCGGTTACGCTGTTAAAATACTCACACATGACTTGCCGGATTATATACAAGATATCAACCTTGCCATTCGACAACTTCGATACATTGCCACGGATGAAGAATACAATAAACTGATGGATGCGCCATCCTCCAAGAAGGAACAACTCTTCCGCGAGTTCTGGAAGAAGAAAGACCCATCTCCCGCCACACCGGCCAATGAAAAGATGGAGGAGTACTACCGCAGAATCAAATACGCCAACGAACAGTTTTCGGGTCATCACGGCGGCTGGCTATCTGACATGGGGCGGGTCTATGTTACCTTCGGCGCCCCAACAGACATCGAAAGACACCCCTTCGACATTGATTCGAAACCCTACGAAATCTGGTACTATTACGACATTAACCGCAAATTCATTTTCGTTGACGAGGAGGGATTCGGCGACTATCGCCTGGTGAGCTCTTTCTGGGATGACTACTAATCCGAAATACACACCACCGCCCTTATTGAAACCTACCCCCCTCCGGTCAGGTGACACCATAGCTGTTATCTCTCCGGCCGGTCCCCCGGACAAAAAACGCTTTCAGGCGGGATTGCGGGAATTGAGGAGATGGGGCTATGAGGTTGCCACCGGCAAATGCGCTGATCATAAGCACGCCTACTTCTCAGGGAACGACGACGAACGGCTCGAAGATCTGATATGGGCTTTCTCTGATCCCTCCATCAAAGCGATCATCTGCTCGAGGGGAGGATACGGAAGCGGAAGGCTTTTAAGCCGAATCCCCTACGACCTGGTCA
This sequence comes from uncultured bacterium, assembly GCA_964533705.1. Taxonomy (GTDB): domain Bacteria; phylum Electryoneota; class B3-LCP; order B3-LCP; family B3-LCP; genus CAZHMN01. Next base: position 48,584 of record CAZHMN010000004.1, on the reverse strand, counting down.
CTGCAAATCCCAAGTTTTTCGTCGGATTCAGTGACGTTACTGCTTTAAGCTGGGCGATTTTCGCCAAAACGGGTTTGATCACCTTCAGTGGCCCGACCATCGGAGAAATTGGTGACGGGCTGCCTGAAATCGCTCTTCGAACATTTCAGGCTCTCATCGGGCCAAGAGAACCTCCCGATCCCCTCTGGAATGAATCCCTCCAACCGCTGAAACCGGGCAGCGCGGCCGGCCCGCTCTTTCCCGGATGCCTCTCAATGATCGTTACACTGTTGGGAACTCCCTATATGCCTGACCTCAGCGGAGCCATCCTTTTAATCGAAGACGTAGGCGAGAAACCCTACCGCATAGACCGGATGCTGACGCACCTCAAGAATGCCGGAATCCTCGAGCAAATTTCAGCATTGCTGGTCGGAACCATGCAAGACTGCTGGCCAAAGAAAAACAGGGGGCGACATCTTCCGCTGGAGGAAATACTTTTGCAGCTCACCGAATCTCACCCCATCCCCATTTATACCGGCATTCCCTACGGCCATCATCCCGACCGCCTAACCCTTCCGATTGGCGCCAGAGCAGAAATTACCGAGGCCGGAGGTTTGCGTCTGTTGGAGGATCCGCTGGTGAGAGGCTGACCCGCTCATTGAGTGGTTCCAATCGCCGATAAGAAGAATCCTTATGACCGCCCTACTCCTGTAAACCCCCTTTCCATTTGCATTTCTGAGCGAAATTTGCTATATTATATATAGATACCAAAACAATTCTACGCCTTCGAGCGTATACATACATAGGGACAATAACCGACTTATTGATGTCAACAGATCAAAATGACCCCTTGATCATCGCCGGACGGAGTTTTAAGTCGCGGCTGTTGATCGGTACGGGCAAATTCGCGTCGAGCGAGATCATGCGCCGGGCCGTGGACGCTTCGGCATCGGAAATCGTCACCGTGGCTCTGCGCCGCGTGGATCTGGAAAATCCTCAGGACGACATGCTGGCGGCTTTGCGTGACGGCGACTTTCTCCTCCTACCTAATACATCCGGTGCCCGCGATGCGGAAGAAGCCGTTCGCCTGGCGAAGTTGGCTCGAGCATCGGGGATGGAACCCTGGATCAAACTCGAGGTGACCCCCGATCCCCGCTACCTGCTCCCCGATCCGGTGGAAACCCTAAAAGCCGCTCAAACGCTGGTCGCTGAAGGATTCACGGTACTGCCCTACATCAACGCCGATCCGATTCTGGCCAAAAAACTCGAGGACGCTGGCTGCGCCACCGTCATGCCTCTGGGCAGCCCCATCGGCTCCAACCGGGGCTTGCGCACCCGTGACGCGCTGGGGATCATCATCGAAAACGCTTCCGTCCCGGTTGTTGTGGATGCCGGTCTGGGTGCACCTTCCCACGCGGCCGAATCAATGGAAATGGGCGCCGACGCGGTTTTAGTCAACACCGCCATCGCTACCGCTGAAGATCCCGTGCGGATGGCGCAAGCTTTCAGACTGGGCGTTCAATCCGGTAGAGAAGCCTTCCGGGCCGGAGTACCGGTAGAGAAACAGACCGCGGAAGCTTCATCGCCGCTCACGGGCTTTTTGGAAAAATGAGCTTCACCGAAAGACTAATAAACACGGACATATCCAGGCTTCGGAACCAATTAGAGGAAATCACTCCTTCCCGAGTTGAAGCGGCTCTGGCGAAACCGCAGGCGAGCTTTTCAGATTTCCTGGCCTTGGTTTCCCCCGCCGCGGAAAAGTACCTGGAAGAGATGGCCCAGCAGGCCCGGCAGATTTCCCTGCGGCGCTTCGGCCGTGTGATTCTGCTATATGTACCTTTATATCTCACCAACGAGTGCACCAACGCCTGCCTCTATTGCGGTTTTAACGTCAACCGCGATCTGCCCAGAATTACCCTGAGCTTAGATGAAATCCTCTCGGAAGCGGCGCGCTTGAAAAGCTGGGGTTTCGGGCACCTGTTGCTGGTCAGCGGAGAGGCTCCCCAAGTCCTGCCGGTCGCCCGCCTGGAGGAAATCACCCGGACTTTAAGTGAAGATTTCCCCTCGATTTCACTGGAAGTATATCCCCTGTCGGGACCGGCCTACGCCCAAATGGTGGAGGCCGGCGCGGACGGATTAACGCTCTACCAGGAAACCTATAACCCTGATACTTACAGTATCGTCCATCCCAGCGGCCGCAAGAGGGATTTCAACTGGCGTTTAGAGGCTATCGAACGGGCTGGGGTAGTGGGTTTCCGCAGATTGGGCATCGGAGCATTGCTAGGACTGCACGACTGGCGATATGAAGCCATCGCCCTGGCGATGCACGCCGAATATCTGATGAAGAAGTTCTGGAAGTCTCAGATCAACATCAGTTTCCCCAGGCTTAGAAATACTCCGGAAGATTTTACTACGCCAGCACCGGTGGACGATGCTTCAATGGTGCAGCTCATGCTGGCTTTGCGCCTATACCTGCACGATGCGGGTCTGGTATTATCAACTCGCGAACCTGCCTGGCTGCGAGACCGGCTGGTGCCTCTGGGGATTACGCAGATGAGCGCAGGATCCCGCACCGAACCCGGCGGATACCTGCACCCCCATGAAGAAGGATCTCAGTTCCTGGTGGACGATCACCGCCCACCGGAAGAGGTCGTCGAAGCGATCCGCAGAGCCGGCTACGAACCGGTCTGGAAGGACTGGGATCACGTCATGCACGAAGGATACAGGCATGCAGATTATCGTCAACGGGACGCCCAGGGACATATCTGATAGAGCTTCGCTGCTGACCCTGCTGAGTGAACTGAAGCTGAATCCTGACACAATCGTCGCAGAACTGAATAGAGAAGTCATACCAAAAGGCAAGTACGCCGAGGTGACTTTATCCGAGGGTGACCGGTTGGAATTAATACGCTTCGTGGGAGGAGGTTAATGATCCGCAGGGAAAATCCCTTGGATTTCGATCTCTATCCGGTCACCTGCCAAGCGTTGTCCAAGGGTCGTTCGAATTTGGACGTCCTGGATGCGCTGATCGAAGGTGGCGCACGGGTTGTGCAGTTGCGCGAAAAAGAGCTTTCCGACCGAGAATTCTTCGAATTAGCCAGGATCTTCCGTCAGCGTACCGAGCAGGCGGGCATGACACTCATCATTAATGATCGGGTTGACGTCTGCCGCGCCGTCGAAGCGGACGGCGTTCACCTGGGCCAGGATGATTTTCCCTTGCGTGAAGCCCGACGCCTGCTGGGACCTAATACTATTATCGGCGTATCCACGCACCGCGTCGAACAAGCTTTGCGCGCCGTTGAAGAAGGAGCGGACTACATTAACGTCGGCCCCATCTTCGAAACGCAGACCAAACAGCACAGTGGGCCTCCGGTGGGTTTGGACCTCTTTCGTGAAATCCGCCGGCTGGTGAATATCCCCATCACCGTGATGGGCGGCATCAAGCTGGAAAATCTGGACCAGGTGTTAGAAGCCGGTGCCAGGCGCATCGCGGTCGTCTCCGCCGTTGTCGGGGCAGACGATATTGCCGCGACGGTACGCCAATTTCGCCGTCGGATTCTCAAAGCCGATGCAACAAGCGCGTAACCCGCTGAAGGTAAATCATCCACTTCGACCTCAAGCAATCCTACTCATCACCTGAAAACTGCCTCATTACGATTATGCGATTCTCCGGAAGTCAGATTATGTAGATGATGCCGATCCGCACGAAATTCTCACCAACAACAGCGACGTCTTAGAACATACTCTCACCCGAAAAAACAGCAGGAGGTCATTCGAAATGCCTGGAAACGCAAAGGATCCCAAGAGGAACAAGCGTCTCTTCGTCACCGATCTGCACATGGGCGCCGGCAGGACGCCCAAGCTGGATAAACACGATTACGACTGGCTGAAGCCCGCAGAGGCCGAATCGTTCGCGAATTTTCTGAAGTACGTAAATGAATCGGACGACATCAAGGAAGTTGTGCTGCTCGGAGACGTTATGGAAACCTGGGTTTGCCCCGTTGATGAAGTGCCCCCCTCCTACGACGAAATCATCACTGCGGAGAAAAACAAAGGCATCGTCAAGCAGCTTAAAGACCTGGCGAAAAATGAGGCCATTAAACTTCTCTACTTCCCCGGCAACCATGACATGTCCATCACCCCCGATTTTCTCGATTTCAACTTTCCTGGAATAGTATTCGGCGGCAGCGCGGCGCACAACAGCGCGTTCAGCGCCGGGCGGATATTAGCGGAACACGGCAGCGCCTACGCCATGTTCTGCGCGCCGGATCCCGTAAACAACCCGGGAAATCGCCTGCCTTTGGGATATTTTATATCCCGAATCGTCGCGACGAAAGTCGCCAATACCGGCACCGCAAAGCATCACTACTGGCGTTATGTGGACGACCTGATTGAATGCCTCGGACCCCAGACGCTGCCCGCTTCGGTCTTCGAGGCCGTGCTGGAGGAAGCCGACCTGCCGGAAGACGTGGAGATTAAGATGTCCTCCAACGGCGGGAGAACCTACAGTGTTGGCGCGGGCGAGGTGAAGGAAAAATACAAGAACGTATATGAGGATTGGCGCTCGAAAAAAGGAGACGGCATGGCCTTTCTGGCGGTCTGGGCTGAATTGGGGCATTTGGGAAAAATCGCCGATTTGTTATGTAAGAAAGGAAACACGAAAATTGTCATCTTCGGACACTCGCACGGATGCAAGCTGGACAAGGATAGTTGGCTGGTCGAAGACCGCATCTACGCCAACTGCGGCACCTGGTGCGACGAGGATAAACCGCGCACCTTCGTTGAAACGGAAAAAGATACAAAGGCGGGCAGACATTACGTAAGATTAATGGAGTGGGACGGTAGGGAGGCTCATCAGATGGGCCAAGAATATCTGGAAATCTGAGTTGTCAATAAATGACAAAACGTGGCCATATAATACTATTTTAAAAAAAGGAAGGCTTCCATGTGGAGGCCTTTTCTAAATATAACCATAAACAATACATATCGGAGAATTTATTCGTCCAACTCCGCCTCTTTTCTTTCGAGCATCTCCCGTACCTTCTCCAACAGGCATTTCATCCGGTAGGGCTTCTGGATAAACCCAGCCGTACCGCCTGCCAGGCCTGCATGTGCCTCGCTTTCGGACGTACAACCTGACGCCAATAACACCCTCGCCCGTTGACTCACCGCCAGTAAATCCTGCAGTAAGTCACGCCCGTTTATATAAGGTGTCGCCGGATCGAGAATGATTAAATCCACGTGATGCTGGTTTTCAAGGTAGAGTTGCTTCGCCTGTTCTCCGTCCATGGCGGGGATCACCCGGTAGCCGCCGGCTTCCAGCAGGCGCTTGCCCATGGAAAGGACTACGGGCTCGCCGTCCACCAAAAGAAGAAGATCAGCTCCTTCGGCAGTAGTAATGCTCTCTTCCAGATCGGATGGATAAAACTTTTCGGGTGCGGCCGGGAAGTATAGCGTAAACGTGCTCCCCCGCCCAAGCTGGCTTTCAACCCGCACTTCTCCCTGGTGCTGCTTCACGATTTCGTAGACCGAAGAGAGCCCCAGACCGGGATGGCTATCCTCAGATTTTGTACTGAAGAAAGGCGAAAAGAGCTTTTCTTTCATGGCGGGAAGCATCCCCACGCCCTCGTCCTTCACCAAAACCCAAACACCGCCCTTTGGAGCGTTTTCAAATCCAACCGCTTCTGCCTCTTCTTCGTTCATCACCCCGCTACGAACCCGAACTGTGCCCCCGTTCGGCATGGCCTCGTAAGCGTTAACGTAGAGATTCAGCAGAGCTCTCTGAATCTGCACTTCATCGGCGGCGATGGGCAAAACAGACGAATCCAGCTCGAGCGAAAACACCATGCGGCGTTTCCAGGCGCGCCGCACCAGCGCGGTCACATCCTGGATGATATCGTTCAGATCTATGCACCGGAATTCGCCTGAACCCCGCCGCGTTACGCTTCTCAGCCTATCGGCGAGCTCAACTGCACTCTGTGACGCCGATTCAATGACCGATATGCCGTCAAAATAAGGACTATCCGGTTCGATCTGATTCTTTAATACGGCTGCGTGGCTGAGAATCGTACCCAATAGATTTTTGAAATCCAGAGCCAACGCGCCTGCCAATGAACCGGCCGTTTCCAGCATCTGGAATCGAGCCATATTCTCTTCTAAAACCCATTTATCGGTGACGTCTTCAAAAAACAATACACCGCCGCTGACCTCCCCCAGGGGTCCGAAAAGAGGAAATCCCGATACACTGAGAGTCGCTCGCTTGTTTCCGAACCTGTCCTTCAGGCTAAGGCTGGGTTTATGAAATTTCCGGCCTCGCAACAAATCGCAAACCACTTCCTGGAGGTCCAGGTTGAGGCCTATTTCCGTTTCGCTGAAAGACCGGCCACTGAGTTCCATTTGTGATTTAAATAGGTGGACTAAATTATCCTGGACCCACCGATTGACTTCAACGATGCGCCCCAGAGAATCGAGATGAATGACGCCAATGGGAGAATCGTTGAAGACAACCTGAAGCTGTTCACGAATGTCGCGCAAT
>CAZHMN010000004.1:34343-41970 GCA_964533705.1 uncultured bacterium | reverse complement strand
GCCAATGGGAGAATCGTTGAAGACAACCTGAAGCTGTTCACGAATGTCGCGCAATTCACCTTCAATCTGCTGGCCCTGACGCTGGTCCCTGATTGTGGAAACGACGAGGTTCCCTCCGACGTCGTCATCGGGAAGGCGGCGGAACCAGACGGCGACCGGCAAACCACCGATCAATTCTCCAGCGAAGCGTTCTCCCCCACGACCCTGCACCGAGCCACGAAAAGCTTCTTTAACGCCGTTTTTTGATTCCTTCTCGAAGAATTCAAAGAGCGGCTTTCCGGCTATTTTCTCCGCTATTCCGGCGCAGAGTTTCGCGGCATTGCCGTTGTAGTCTTCTACGATTCCTTCTCGATTTACCAGAAAAAGCGCGTCCCTCGAGGATTCGAACAATTCCCAGAAGAGCTTTTGATCCTGGGACAGTTTCGAAATAGATGCGGTAATATCCGGCCATTTTTTGGGGGACTTCGGTTCCTGAAAGACCGCGGCGAAACCATTGGTCTTCTTTCTTGGAACTTGCAGTCCCTCTGAAGTGATCAATACCAGGGGAATAGGCTTAGAGCCAACGTTAGTAAGAAGATGCTTCTCTAATGGGTCTATTTCGTCCCGGTTTTCAGCGTAGAGGATTCCACAGACTGGATGCCCCGGCCGCACTGCTTTTTGGGAGACTGCCTTCAAATCCTGAAGCAGGATGATTTCTTCCCGGATTCCAGCTTGAATTAAGGCGTCATGAATACGTTCGGCGGTGGCTTTCGATGTCGCTGTCAGGTAATGGTAGCAGTGAGATTCCATAGGCTCAAAGTTTTTTGGTGTAATGAATTTTTGCACGGCGGTCGGGCGCGAATGAATACTGAATACAGAATCCAGTAATATTGCCGGTCATTAAAAATCCTTCTTATCTGGAGCAATTTAAGCCACATTGTTCTATTCAGGCAAGAATTTTGATGGTTTTTATGCCCTATGAAGCGGAAACAACACGTCAAGGCAAGAAAATACACGTGATTAATTTGATAAATTTTGCTTATTCTCCTTGACTCACGATTCAATTTTTTATAAATTTGATATTGGCCAGGAGGCCTTTTTTTATCAATAGAAAATAAGTACTTTACAGTTGCAAAGGAGTTTTCCATGAGCCGTGAATATCAGAACTACATAGATGGCGAATGGTGCGACGCCGAATCCGGTGAACGCTTCGAAAACCGCAATCCCGCTGACACCGACGATTTGATCGGCACCTTTCCCAGGTCGGATAAGCGGGAAGTGGACCGTGCCGTCGCCGCAGCCCGCAAGGCTTTCGACGCCTGGCGTTTGACTCCCGCGCCCCAGCGCGGCGATATCATTAAAAAAGCCGGCGATATCATGGTCGAACGTAAGGAGGAGATTTCACGGGTGATGACCAGGGAAATGGGCAAAGTCCTGAAGGAAACCCGAGGCGATACTCAGGAAGGCATTGATACCGCCTATTACGCCGCTTCCGAAGCTCGGCGGTTGTTCAGTCACACGGCTCCCTCAGAGCTGCCCAATAAGATGAACATCGCCTTCAGGATGCCCGTTGGCGTTGCCGGCATCATCACCCCCTGGAATTTCCCCATGGCCATTCCCACGTGGAAGATTTTCCCGGCACTGGTTTGCGGCAACACCGTCGTCTTCAAGCCCGCTTCGGACACACCCGCTACGGCAACGACTCTCGTTGAAATTTTGTTGGAGGCCGGAGTGCCTCCCGGCTGCATCAATATCGTACATGGCACCGGCGGGAGCGTGGGAACGCCCTTAGTGGAGCATCCCGACGTCAACCTGATTTCCTTCACAGGATCATCCGTAGTCGGAAAGGACATCAATGCTCGAGCCGGGGCCAAGTTGAAGCGCGTTTCCCTCGAATTGGGAGGCAAAAATGCTCAGATCGTTATGGACGACGCCGATCTCACTCTGGCGCTGGAAGGCGTTATCTGGGGGGCTTTCGGCACCACCGGACAGCGTTGCACGGCCACATCCCGCCTCATCCTGCATCAGGCCATTCACGATAAATTCATTGACATGCTGGTCGAGCGCACCGAGAGGCTGAGAGTGGGCAACGGCCTCGATGAGAGCGTGGAGATGGGTCCCTGTATCAACGAAGGACAGCGTAAAGTTGACGAATCCTACGTTGACATCGGCAAACAAGAAGGCGCTGAATTGTTGATCGGAGGCCATCGCCTTACCGGCGGCGATTACGATAAGGGTTACTTTTACGCGCCGACCATTTTCGCCGGAGTTACACCGGATATGCGCATCGCCAAAGAGGAGATCTTCGGCCCGGTGCTCTCCATCATCAAGGTGCACGATTTCGACGAAGCCATCAAAGTGCTGAACGATACGGTTTACGGTTTGTCGAGTTCGATCTACACCAACAACGTCAACGCTGCTTTTAAGGCGATCCGCGACATCGAATGCGGTATCACCTACATCAACGGGCCTACCATCGGAGCGGAAGCGCATATGCCCTTCGGAGGATTCAAGGAGACCGGCAACGGTCACCGCGAAGGAGGCTGGGAAGTTTACGACTTCTACACCGAAACGAAGACGGTTTATGTGGATTTCTCGGGCAAACTGCAAAAGGCCCAGATTGACACTCAAGAACAATAAGAATCAAAAGCGTCATGACAAAGTTTATAAGGAAAATGCTCTATCCCCTCTATGTGGTGGGCTTTACGCAATAGCACATAGCGACAATCGAATGTATAAAATGTAAGACTGAATTGCAGCCCATCAAGAGAGGTTATCATGAGCGATAAACGACATTTGAAATACAGCGTTGACGCCAAGGACGTTCACAAGACGATCGACCGTTACATGCTGGCCGATGGCTTTCCCATGGTCTTCGACCTGCGCAAATCGCATGGCATCTTCTGCCATGATGCTTTAACGGGAAAAGACTACCTGGACATGTTCACCTTCTTCGCCAGCTCCCCCATTGGACATAACCATCCCAAGCTGACCACTCCGGAAATGCTTCAGTTTCTGGGCGAAGTGGCGGTGAACAACGTTACCAACTCGGATCTGTACACAACTGAGATGGCCACCTTCGTGGAAACTTTCTTCCAACTGGCCGTACCCAAAGGTTTCAAGCACGTCTTCTTCATCGCTGGAGGCGCTCTGGGCATTGAGAACGCCCTGAAAGCCTCCTTCGACTGGAAAGTGAAGCGCAATTTTCAAAAGGGGTATCGGCGCGAAGTCGGCCACCGTGTGATCAGCTTCGATTACGCCTTCCACGGCCGAACCGGGTACACCTTGAGCCTCACCCGAACTGAACCGACAAAGTATCAATACTACCCTATGTTGGATTGGCCCAAGGCTATCAGCCCGGCTATGCGATTCCCCTTGACCGAGCAAAACCTGAATTACGTCAAGGATCAGGAACGGTTGGCGTTGGCGCAGGTCAAACGGGCCTTTCGGGATTATCCCGACGACATCGCCGCCATCATCATCGAACCGATCCAGGGAGAGGGGGGTGACCGCCACTTCCGGGCTGAGTTCTTGCGGGAATTGAAGGAGATCGCCGACCAGGAAGAGGCCATGCTCATCTTCGACTGCGTCCAGACCGGCATGGGTTTAACAGGCAGATATTGGGCTCAGGAACACTTCGGCGTTCAGCCCGACATGTTCTGCTTCGGCAAGAAATCTCAAGTTTGCGGGTTCGTCTCGGGAGATAAAATTGATTTGGTTGAAGACAACGTCTTCAAGGTTTCCTCGCGCATCAATTCCACCTGGGGCGGAAACGTCATTGACATGGTGCGCGCCACAAAATACCTGGAAATCATCCACGAGGAGCAATTGGTGGAAAACGCCGAAGCCATGGGCAAGGTCCTGCTGAAAGAAATCGAGAACCTGCAGGCGGAATACCCCAGGATCATATCCAATGCCCGCGGCCGCGGCCTGATGTGCGCCTTCGATTTGCCCACTTCGGCGGAACGCGACAAGTTCAGAGGCAAGGTTTACGACAACGGAGTGGCCATCCTGGGATGCGGAGAGAACAGCATCCGTTTCCGCCCACCGCTGAACGTGAATGAAGAACACATCAGCATGGCGCTGGATGCTATTCGTAAGTCACTGAAAGAATTGTACTAAAACTCTAATCCAATACCTGAAATGACAAAGCCCCCGGAGCTCAATAGCCACCGGGGGCTTTTTTCGGAGCACGATTCTCCAATAAATGCTGCCACCTCCCCGCAGGTGGCGGCAAATGTGCCGAGTTTGGAGACCCAGCACCACCCTTAGTCTTACTTTGAACGATCCCCTACCGCTTCTCCATCCTCCTGATTTTTACCAAAATAACAAGGACGAGCAAAACGCTAACGAGGGTGAACACCAGGAAACCTGATCTGCGGTTTTTCACCTCGGCTATCGCCTGGACGCCGGCCCGGTGAACCTCCTCTGCTGCGATCATCACCTCTTTGACCTGCGTATTGATCGTATCAGGATTAAACGCATGAATGAGCTTACGGACGTTAATCAACGAATGCCCCACTTCATCCAGCTTGAATTGTTCATCTGAAACCTCCACTCCCTTCTTTTCAGCGTCATCAATCAGAGTTTTAGCTTCCTGATAATCCTGACTTAACCGTAACATGGCAGCCTTTATAGCCGCCGCCGCTTGGTATCCGGCATCCCCTTCGCCGTGACACTGAATGCATATTGACCCGTCATCAACGCCGATATCTTCATCGCTGAGGATGTTAATGGCATGGTTCCCATGGCAAAAGGAGCATTCCGCCTCCCCGACTTCGTCAAAGGCCCGCTTATGAGGGCTGGCGATGAACAGCTCACCTTCCGCTGGGTGGCACTGAAAGCAAACTCTACCGATGGAGCTGACTCCCGGCGGCATCGCGGCGTGATTGCCGTGGCAATCATTACAGGCCGGTGCACCGGCGTCGTTCCTCAGTAGTAGCGCTTCGCCGTGAATGCTCGTCCTGTACTTTTCATATTGGTCGTGAGGAATCTTATAGCTGGCCATGTACTCTTTATCAGCGTGGCAGTTGGCGCAAGTCTGGGGGACATTTTTGGCATAAACGCTGGATCGCGGATCGCCGGCTCCTCGGATGTCGTGCACGCCGTGGCAGGAGACGCACTCTGCTGCTTTTCGGTCTCCTCGTTTGTTCAACTGACCGTGATGCGAAGTCCAGTATTTATCGAGCTGGTCGGTGGCAAGAGTAGGATTATAATTTCTTATAAAGGCGGGATCCGAATGGCAGGTGCCGCAAAAACGCGGGATATCAAGCGCTGAAGGTGTACCACGAAATCCTCTTGCTTCACTCATGGCGAGTTCAGCGTCTTCCGCCGCGGGATCTCCGCCGTGGCAGCCTGCACATGAGAGCCCCTCAATATTGTGGACGTCTCCTGAGAATTTCAGCGCCGGTTCGCTGAGCTCACCATCGAGTTCAAGATGGCAGTCCATACAGGTATTTGCTTCATCCTGGGCAACAACCCGCCGGGACATATAAGTAACAGCCGTAAATAGGGTAAAGATGATTAAGATAAATGGCCTGATTTTCATTTTTCTCTCCTACGCAGCCATGTAGCCGATTATGGTCATGACGACAATGTACAAGATCGCAATCACGCCGAGAAGGGTTACGAGGGGTTGTTTCTCACCTCGGCCGCTCTTCCGATCCAGAAGAGGCAATACGACGAGAAGGATTCCAGCCAGTGCAAATCCCGCAATGCCCAGGATTTCTCCTTCGATCAAGAGCACTTTGGCGGGGAGCATCTTCAGCATCTGGAACATGAACATAAAATACCATTCCGGCTTAATCCCCTCCGGCGCAGGCTGAAAAGCGTCCGCTTTGACTCCCAATTCCCAGGGGAAAAAGACGGCCAGCAGGGCGACGACGTTCAGCACGATGATCCATACCACCAGATCACGGAGGGCGAAATTGGGAAAGAAGGGCATCCTCTTTTCGATCTTGCCCTCTAAGTGCAGAGGCGTGCTCATCCCCTGAAATTGAATCAACGCCAGGTGAGCGGCCAGAAAGACAGTGAAGATCCCCGGCAGCACCGCTACGTGGAATCCGAAAAACCGGGATAGCGTGCCGCCGGTGACGTCCTCACCCCCTCGCAGGAAGATCACAATCTGCTTGCCCACAAAGGGGACCGCCCCGGCGATATCCGTGCCCACCTTGGTTGCGAAGAAAGCTAATTCATTCCAGGGTAGCAAGTAACCGGAAAATCCGAAGCCCAGTGCTAATATGAACAGCACCATACCGCTGATCCAGGTCAGCTCGCGCGGTTTGCGATAAGACCTGGTGAACAGGTTCGAGAACATGTGGATGAAGGCGGATAGAACCATCAGGTTCGCCGACCAACTGTGGATCGAGCGAATGAGCCATCCATATTTGACCTTGGTGATTAGAAACTGCACCGATTCGAAGGCCGTATCCGCACCCGGCTTGTAGTAGAGCAGCAATAATATCCCGGTCAGCACCTGGATCAGAAACAGGAAAAGGGTGATGCCGCCGAAATAATACCAGATGAATCCCTTGTGAATGGGGACATCTTTCTTCTTCAGAAAGGAGGTTAATTGATCAATCTGGTATCTCTCCCGCAGCCAATCGGCCAGTGCCTTCATGCGCTCCTCCTATGCCTGAGGTGAAACGTAGAGATCATCGCCCTTTAGGTGTACCTCGAGAGGCGTCAGCGGCCGTGGCGGAGGGCCGGCGACGTTTATGCCGTTCAGATCATAACGCCCGTTGTGACAGGCACACCAGATGATCTGCATGTCGCTGCGATATTGAACTGTGCAGTCCAGATGAGTGCAGACGGCGATGAATGCTCTGAATTCACCTTCAGGCGTTCGGATCAATAACCCGGGCTTCCGACCGAATTTGAACAGCTTTCCCTCGTTTGGCAGCAATTCAGAGGCTTTACCGACCAGCACACTGGATACTCCGGCTTCGGGCAGCTTCGGCGGTTCCAGGAATCGCAGGACGGGATAAACTATTAAACCCAGAAATGCGGCGATTCCTCCACCCAATAAGGCATTCAAGAAGCCGCGCCGGCCGCCGGTTTCCTTCTGTTCCATTCTCCCTCTCCACGAAAGGAGGTATCCACCCATCCTCCGTTAGATTAGATACGCTGGACAGTCAACGTAACGATCTACTTGTTTCGATAAAGACGCGGGAACTCCTGGTTGGATTTCCCATTGAAGCGGCTGAGTGATTGCCGGGTTCTATTCTTCGGGCATTGCCTCTTCTTCCGGCTCTTCTTTCGGCAATTCGTGCTTTATCTGATCCCAGGCCGTCTCATAATCGAACTCCATGTCCTCGTGATGCGACGGATTATGACACAGAACGCAGGTTTCCGCGGTGGGAATAATCAGTCCGTTTGCCAGCGCGGCTTCCCGGTCCTTCATGATGCTCATCTTCTTATAGTCTTTCCCCGGACCGTGGCAGGCTTCGCACTGCACTCCGGCGAACTTCAAAGAGTCTTCCGCTTCGGGATCGTAGCCGCCCTCGCCGAAGCCCGTCGAGTGACATTTGAGGCAGGTCGGATTCTTTTCCTCACCTTTGGTGGCGGGAGCTTCAGTCGCCTTGGCATGCTTGCTCGCTTCCCAGATTTCATAAACCATTCCCTTTTTCTCGCCCTTATGGCACATCTT
>CAZHMN010000004.1:32512-34243 GCA_964533705.1 uncultured bacterium | reverse complement strand
CCGGCTCTGCGGTAGGATCTTCCGAGTGTTCGTATTTGTACCAAGCTTCCGGCATCTTGCCGGTGAGCCAGGCTGGATTCATCGGGTAAACGTTGGGACTGAACACCGTAGAGTACATATGCCATATGGCTACGCCAATCAGGTGTGCGGAACGTTGAAATGATTGATCGGTGATTCTGGATCGCCAGGGGATAGAATGCGATGGGCCGTTCCCCCTACTGAATGGCAATCATTGCAAGTCGCGGCGACGTAGATTCCACCTAAAGAGGCTTTGCCGTGCACGCTGCTCTCGTAGATCTCAATCGGTTTCTGCACGTAAATTTCGTGCTTCTTGATCAGATCTAAATCCTCATGACAGCGCCCACAGGTTTCAGGAAGATTGATCGGGTGCACTCGAGAACGCTGGTCGGTTGACGGGCGGATATCGTGTTTCCCGTGGCAATCAGCGCAAACGGGAACGTCTTCGCCGTTCAGCGAGCTCCACTTCCGGCTGACGCGTAGATAGATGGACAAGCCCAGCAGATGGCGGAGCAGATCACCCTCCCGTTCTTGCCGGGTATAACTCAGTGAAAAAGAGGGTTTAAGGCCCCTGAACTTCCCCGGAAGCCAGCGCACCTCACCGCCGAACATGGGAGAATTCCCGCCGGGATTGAATTCCCATTCGCGGGATAACGGCCCCTGGACGCCGCCGAAGCCCGTGAAGGACCACTGCGGGTTGATCTTGTAGGTGAATTCGCCGCCATCCAGCACACCCACAGCCACGCCACGGAAGAGAAAGAACCGCCCCGCACGGATATTCAGCGGGAAATCCCGCTTTTTATAGCTCAAATAGCCGTGGTACAACCTAAACTTCCCCTCATCTGCAAAATCATTGCTGAGATCGCCGTAATACTGGAAATAGCCGTGGAAGGAGAGTTCGTCCAGGCCCAGTTGGTAAGCGTGAATCCGAAGTCCCTGGGCAAGGTTGAAGTGATCCTCACCCTCCGAATCCTCGAAACCCTGGCCCAGAGTGATAGCCGATCCGCGGATGGATACAGCAGAGCAATAATTTGGGGCAAGAAGAATGAAGCTTGCAAAAAGGCAGGAAACTATTACGAGAGCGGAGCAGCGGCCTACCATTTGGCCGGAAATCCATTGGTTCGATTTCATCATGGGCTGATCTTCTCCATTTGTGAAGGAGTTATTCAAGCCGGATAAATTTGAATATAAACTTGTGCACTGCAGTATTCAATCTATGGAGGACACATATATTTTTGCCAAAGTAAATCAAAAAAAATTCGGAATCAAGCCTAAGTGATCAATAAATTTATCTCTTATGAAAAAGTTGCGACATATTTCACAATATGAGATAATACGATTCCCGCCAAGAATAGACGGGAAAAATCGCCCTTGCCCAATTCTTTTTACAGTCAAGCATCCCCGTTATATCCGCAATATCATACCGTGGCGTGGCTACCTGGGAATAAGATGGAGGCGATACTCCCGGCAGTAACCAGCAGTATTAACGACCGCGGCGCGGGGATGCTTGACAGTTACTCAGAATGATCGTTTTTGCCCGATAAGGGGCTTTATCACAGTCTATTTCCGTGCAATCGGGCTTCTCTGTGCCGCGTTCACCGTCTGCATAAAGGCGATGGCGTTATCCAGCAGATCCAGCGCATAAGTGGGATTGTGGACGCCGTGACTACCGTCTTCCGTCACAAAAACATAAGCATAACCCGCCATGCGCTG